>JANMXI010000308.1:0-164490 GCA_031394735.1 Pseudomonadota bacterium
ATTCGGTTCGCTTGCGCGCCGTGACCACCACTTCCTCGAGCATGCCGGAGTTGTCAGCACGCACGGGTGTAGGGACCAGCGTGATGCCCCCATACAGCACCGAGGCGATGGCCATTGCGCGCAAGCGAACCGAATCGCTGCAGAACATTCCCGCCAGCATCGATGTCTATTCCAAGGAAAGCCTGCAGAATCTGGCGATCACCAAAGTGGAGGACTACGCGACGCGCACGCCCTCCATTTCCATCATCAGCATTGGGCCTGGCGGGCAGTACCTTTTCATGCGCGGCGCCTCGGATGGCAGCAATCCGGAAGCCACCGCCAACTCGATTGCCGGCTTCTTTCTGAACGACATCTCGCTCGGATACTACGGTGGTATCCCCGATCTGCACATGTACGATCTGGAACGCATCGAGGTGTTGAACGGGCCACAGGGAACGCTGTACGGTTCCGGGTCCATGTCGGGCGCGATCAAATTGATTCCCGCCGCACCGGACCCCAACGCGTTCAGCGCCGGCATCGATTTCGACGGCTCACGATTTTCGGGCAGCAATGGCTCGAATCACACGGAAGAAGGCTTCATCAACATTCCCCTGGTCGACGGCACCACGACGCTCCGGATGTCGGTCTTCCAGGCCAAGCAAGCCGGTTTCATCGACAATCTGCTCAAGACGCGCACCTGGGCCAACGGCGTTGTATCGACCAATGCCGCGTGGGCGGGCAACGACTACAACACCCAGACATTCAAAGGTGGCCGCATAGCGCTGCTGCACAATATCAACGATAAGTGGAAAGTCACGCTGACGGGCGACTACCAGCAGCAGAATCATAACGGCGCCTGGGATCAGGACCCGTCACGCTATGGGGAACTCAACGTCGCACGATTCGGGCCGGAATGGGGCGACAACTACAACGCCATCGCACAGGGCAAGATCGAGGGCGATATCGGCATCGGCGACATCACCTACATCGCCGGCTATTACAAGGCCAAATTACGTACCGTCACGGAATATTCCGAATACGTTCAGTATGCGAATGTGGGCAGCACGACCGGTGATTACTTGCAGGGCTTCGCGTGTGAGCATGATGGTTTCGTCAATTGCAACAATCCCTACATGTATTACGACTACCGCAGCGATGTAAAGCGCCTGACCAACGAACTGCGGCTGCAGTCGAAGGGCGACGGCCGGTTGCGCTGGATCGTGGGCGGATATTCCGAGAAGACCAAGAACACCTACTCGAATTTTTACGTCATGCCGGGAATTCAGCACGAGGGCGATCAGGCAAGCGCGTTAATCGACTACTACTATGCCGACCGCAACAACATTCTCCCCGGTGAGTGGTATTCGAGCCAATCCCGCTACGATGAACATCAGAACGCGATTTTTGGCGAAGCCAATTATGCGGTCACCGACACGATTCGTGTCACGGCCGGCGCGCGCTGGTTCGAGGCAAAGTCCAGTGGCACCGGCTACGGCAAGTACTTCTACAATCCGCAGGTGTTCACGCCGTATAGCGGTTCGTGGAGCAAGACTACCTTTCGCGCAGGTGTCGAATACAAGCCACTTCCTGGACGCCTGTTCTATTTGAGTTTCGCGCAGGGTTTCCGTGAGGGCGTGATCAACACCGGGATCGAGAATTATCCGGACATCCAGAAAATCACCGATCCGGACACGCTCAACACCTATGAGTTGGGTTGGAAGACTGAATACGCCGCGGGCCGGTATCGATGGAACGGTGCGCTGTATTTCACGGACTGGAAGGAATTCCAGACGGCTGTTTATGACCTGAACATTGCGCCTTTCACCTTCTACGCCAACATCGGCGATGCTCGCATCGTCGGAATGGAAACGAGCCTCGAAGCGCGGCCCACCGAGCGGTTGTCGGTGTCGCTGTCAGCCAGCTACAACGATTCGCAGATTGTGAGCAATCAGTTCGAAAATCCCGACTTTCCCGTCAAAGCGCACCAACGACTGCCCTCGGTGCCGTATTTGAAGTACAGCGCCACCATCCGCTACGAATGGCCGGTGTTCGAGGGCAATCACGCCTTCGTGCAATTCGACCAGTCGCACACGGGGAGCATGCAAAGCAGCCTGAATATCAATTCGCGCCAACTGCAGCCGGAGTATAATATCGGCTCGCTCCGGGTCGGCCTGGATCAGGCTGAAAATCACTGGGGCGCCGAACTTTACGTCAGCAACATCACGAACAAGCACGCGGTGATCTTCTACAACCCCTATCTCTACGATTCGCGCTTCACGACCAACGCGCCGCGCGCCATCGGGTTGAGGTTGAAGTACCGCTTTGGCGGCTCCTGATATTGGTATCGAAAGCAAGACGTCTTCCGGGGTCCGCGATCTAGCGCTGTCCTACCTCGGACAGGGGAAAGCCGACACGGCCGAACGGTTGTTGCGCGAAATGCTCGCGTTGCATCCCGATGACGTGCAGGGGTTGCGCCTGCTCGCACTGATTCTGCAGAGTCAGAACAAGTCCGCAGAGGCCATCGCAACCCTTCACTCGGCCATCGAAATTGCGCCCGACGCCGCGCATGTGCATGCCGATCTGGGTGCACTCTTGCGCAGCATCGCCCGTCCGCAAGATGCGGTGATCGCTCTGCGCCGAGCCGTGCATCTGGACCCGTCCATGAGTTCCGCCTGGCGCTTGCTGGGCGACGCGCTGGTCGATTCGGATCAAGTGACGGAGGCTTCCGCCGCCTTCGGCCGCGCCGCGCAAACCGACCGATTCGCGGCGGCCATCGCCGCAGCCGGCGATCACCTGGCCCGCTCGGAACCACAGAGTGCGGAGCTGATTTTCCGCGACATCCTCAAACAGGAAGGCAAGCACATAGGTGCGCTGTGCGGCCTTGCCGCGGTGGCGCTGATTGCCAAACAGACCGCGCAGGCGGAGCGCATGCTGCGCAACGCGTTGCGCCAATCGCCGCATTTGCCGCTGATCTGGCGCGGGCTGTGCCAGACCTTGATGGAGGCGGGAAGGCTCGAAGAATCCGAGCAAGCCATTCGACATGCAGTGCGGGTCGAGCCGGATTCAGCGCTCGACTGGATCATGCTCGGAACCGTGCTGGCGCGGCGCCTGCGCCAGGAAGACGCGCTGAGCGCGTATGAGCGCGCGTTGCAATTGAACCCACGTCGACCGGCGCGCGTCATGATGTCTCAAGGTCACCTGCTCAAGACGTTGGGTCGACGCGCTGAATGCGAGGCGGTCTACCGGCGCTGCATCCAACTGGAGCCTGACAATGGCGAGTATTACTGGAGCCTGGCGGACCTGAAGACCTACCGCTTTGACGACGCGCAGGTGGCACAGATGGCGGCCGCATTGGCCGTTCAGCCGCAGGATCCGGCCAACGCGGCATTGCTGCATTTTGCATTGGGACGAGCGCGCGAGCAGCGCGAAGAATACGCCGTCGCCTTTGAGCATTACGCGCGCGCCAATGCCCTGCGCCGGCGCGGCGTGCAATACGATGCAGCCGGATTCCAGGCCAAGAGTCATCGCATCATCGAGGCATTCAGTGGCGCGTTCATGGCGCAGCGGATGGCCGCGCAACCGACGCAGGAATTGCCGACCGACGCGGCTCGACCGCACGCGGCCCGACCGATTTTCATCGTGGGTCTGCCGCGCTCAGGCTCGACGCTGATCGAGCAGATTCTGGCCAGCCATTCGCTGGTCGAAGGCACGATGGAACTGCCGCATGTCTTGAATTTTGTGCACGAGTTGGATGGCTCGGTGGGTCTTGCCGATGCGTATCCGGAGAGCGCATTGGCGTTACCGGCAGAGCGTTTGCTGGCGCTAGGCCGGCGTTATTTGAAGGAGACGGCTTCCCTGCGTTCGGGCCGTCCGTTCTTCATCGACAAAATGCCCAACAATTTCCGGCATCTGGGATTCATCCAGTTGATTCTGCCTGGCGCGGTATTCATCGACGCGCGTCGTCATCCGCTGGATACCTGCTTCAGTGCCTACAAACAGTTTTTCGCGGAAGGCCAGGCCTTCTCCTACGATCTGGAGGACCTGGGTCGCTACTATCGCGGCTATCTGGAGATGATGAATCATTGGCGGACCGCGCTGCCGGGCCGCGTACTGACTGTGCATTACGAAAAGCTGGTCCGGGGCACGGAATCCGAGGTACGCAGACTCCTAAATTTCTGCGGTCTAGATTTTGAACCGCAAACGCTGCGGTTCCACGAAACGAAGCGCGCCGTTCGCACCGCCAGCTCCGAGCAGGTTCGCCAACCCATCTACGAGTCGGGAATCGGCTATTGGCGACATTTCGAAACAGAACTCGCGCCGCTCGCGCGCGCGCTTGGCGATGCGCTGGAGCGATTCGAGGATTGAACGCCGGAGTGCGCAGTGACGACTGCGCTCCAGACTCAGCCGCGCCGGGTCAGCGCAATCCAATCCGCGATCTTGTGCTCCAGCACCTCCATGGGGACGGAGCCCGACATCAGTATTTGCGCATGAAACGCGCGCACGTCAAATCTCGGCCCAAGTTCCTTCTCGGCCTGTGCGCGCAAGCGTTGAATGGTCAACTGCCCGATCTTGTAGGCGAGCGCCTGGGCCGGCACCGCGATATAACGATCCACTTCCGCGGTGGCGTCGGTGCGGCTCATCGCGGAGTTCGTCAGCATGTAGTTGATCGAGCGATCGCGATTCCATGCTTGCGCGTGAATGCCGGTGTCGACGACCAGGCGCATGGCACGCAGAATTTCATCGTTCAGATGGCCATACATCTGGTTTGGATCCGTAAACAGTCCCAGCTCTAACCCTAAGCTCTCCGCATACAGCGCCCAGCCTTCGTCATACGCGGTGTTGCCTCCGAAGCGCTGGAAGGCTGGCAGCGCAGTGTTTTCCTGCGCAAGACTGGTCTGGAAATGGTGGCCGGGGACGCCTTCATGCAAAAAGAGCGTCTCAAATCCCCAGGTGCGACGCGACGGCAGATCGTAGGTGTTGTAATAGAAGATGCCGGGTCGTGATCCATCCGGCGTGCCGCCGTCATAGGAACCTCCCGCCTCGGTCTTCTCGGTCATGGCCGGAACCGGCCGGATCTCCAGAGGCGATTTCGGCAGCAGCGCAAAATCACGCGGAATTGTCGCCTGTAATTTCTGGTCGATGGCGAGGAACGCCGCGCGCATGGCTTGCTTCGAGACTGGCGCAAACCGCGGATCGTTGCGCATGAAGGTGTCGAATTCCTTCAGCGTGCCGCGGAAGCCGGCCGATGACTTCACCTTCTCCATCTCGGCGTGAATACGGTCGACCTCGTTCAAGCCCAGGGCATGAATTTCCTCCGGTGTCATCGTGGTCGTCGTTGCGTTGGCGACGAGGTATCGATACAAAAGCATTCCACCGGGTATCTGACTCAATCCGACGCTGTCACGCGCGTGCGGCAGATAGTCGGCCTTGAGGAAATCCCGCAGTCGTCGATGCGCGGGAGTCAGCTTGTCTTGAATAAAATTCGCGTAGACACCCTTCAGCCTGTTCCGTTCTGCTGGTGAGATGGTGTCCGGAAATTGTTCGATGGGTTTGAAGAAGATCGAGTGTTCGACGCCTTCTGCGATCAGCGAGTCGAGCTGGGTGACCACGTGTGCCATGACGAGTTTGGGGTTGGTGATGCCATCGGCCAATCCCTGGCGCATGCGTACGATCGAGCGGTCCAGATAGACGATGTAACCCTCGAGCCGCCGCAAGTTGTTGTCGTAGTCGACCACCGTTTTGAAGGGTGCGGCGCCTTCGCCGGAGGATAATTGCGGTATCGATGCCTGTGCGCCGTAGAAATGTTCGATCGGGCGTTCGATCTGCGTCTTGAGCAGCGCCGGTTCGAGTCCTTTTAGCGTGTCTTCACGCTGATATCGAAAGACGTCGTAACTGATGCGATCCTGTGCCGCCAATGCATTGCGATCGAGTGCCGCGAGTGCCGCGAGATCCGCCACGGCCGCGGCCTTCTCGGCGGCGAAATACGCATCGCTCAGGTCGTCGCCGAATTCGCCTGCATAGCGCAGATCGCCACGATACAACGCCTGCAGGGGGTTGCGCTTTAAGTTCGCCTCGTCACTGGCAACGAACAGGTTTTGAAGCTGCATCGACACGGAGTCGGAGCTTCGCGCGGCGGCGCCGGCGGCGATAAGAAGGTAAGCCAGGGTCAAGAAATTGCGCATTGAGACGTTCGCAGGTTGGAGCCGTAGCGAAGCGGCCAGCATATCGGAGTCGCCGGCGGGGGCGCCAGCCACGAAATTTGTACTGGGTCGCCCTTGAATTTCTTCGCTGCGAACCTAGTTTGGGGTCGGGAGCAAGGGGCCGGTGACCGGCACCCGACGGCCCGCAACGACATCGTGACAATTCAGCCAGGAGAGGAGGTATTTTACTATGAACAGTCTGGTGAGAAATGACCCATGGAGTCTGGTGCCGCGTCTTCAGGACGAGATCAACCGGCTCTTTGGCAACGTGACCGAGAACGACAGCAGCTCCGCCACGGCAACCTGGATTCCCGCCGTGGATATTCATGAGTACACCGATCGCTTCGAACTGTATGTGGATTTGCCGGGCGTGGACCCGGCGAAGGTGGAATTGACGCTGGAAGACGGTGTGTTGACGTTGTCGGGTGCGCGCACCGAATCCGGCGCCGACAATGGCCGCACCGAACCGCAGTACCGACGTACTGAGCGTCGCCAGGGCACTTGCTACCGCCGCTTCGTGCTGCCCGATACGGCCGACAGTGAAAACGTCAAGGCGGCGGGCAAGAACGGCGTGCTGGCGGTGACCATTCGCAAGCAGGCCAAGTCGCAGCCTCGTCGTATTCAGATTGCCGGATAAGGATCTGGGACGAGTAGCAGAGAAACCCGTGGTTCGGTGATGGTCCGCACCTCGGGGCCCTGCTGCGCTTAAGCTCGTCGGCAGCGAGCCGGGTCTCTCGAGATTTTGTTGGTGCGCAAGCGGATCAGCAACAACCCCAACGACAGCAGCCCGCCGCCCACGCCGACCCACAGTGCCACCGAATAATTCGCGGGCGTCCCCAGTGACGCCGCGACAATGGCAGGCCTCAGTGCAAGTCCGCCGATTTCATCGTGCTCAACCGCAATCTGTTCAAGGTGCCGGTGGAGCAGGTGAGCGATGTGCGCGTGCTGGCAACCTTCCGGCACCTTTCGCATCAATCGGCGTTGTGCGCCGGCGGCGGCACTGGACTAGGGCCTTCCTTGCGCCACAGCCCTCCAGCGGTCAGCCCTCGCCAAGCCAAGGGTAACCAACGCACCAGCGCGAACGCCAGCCACAACGCCCACAGCAGCATCGCGATCTTGTACCACCAGAGCGACACTGACAGCACCCAGGGGGCGGGCAACGGTCCGGTGGCCTGATCGCTGAACCAGCTCAGCTGGGCCGCCGATTGTCCCAGTCCGGCGATACGCATGTCCGGCGTTGCGAGCAATCCGTTGGGAATGGCTGACACGAGTGAAAAAATCGCAATGACCGACAGCCCGATCAACGCCACTTGCATCGCGTTGAAAGAGCGTTGACTCAACGTCGTGACATCGAGACGTTCACGCCAGCGCATGGCGAACTGCCATGCCGCAAACAACAGCAGGACCACCCAGGAGAACGTGCTGAGGCCGACTCCTAGCAGCAACCATTCGTGCATTTTGAGCGGCGAGTGACCGCTGCGCGATATCAGCACTGCGACGACGATGAACACCAGCAACTCACCCCAGTACAGAATGGCCGGACCGACGCCGCTGCCGCCGGCGTATAGCATCCACCGATCAGCGGGGAGTCGCAGCAATGTGCTGATGTTGCTGCTCGGTGTTCTCAAATCGACGGCAGGCGCTTCGGTGTGCAGGCTCACGCCCGCATCGCGCTGCCAATGCACCTGCACCCGATGCGAGCCGGGCAGGACCGCCAGCGGCAGTTCACCGTTCTCCGGGCGCACCGGAACCGGTGTGCCATCGACGCTTACTTCGCTCACGCGCACATCCGCCGGAAGCTTGATGGCGTGCCGCCCACCCTGGGTGCTGCGGTAGGAAAGCGCCAAGGTCGACTCGGTCGCACGCTTCCCGACATTGACCGCGAGCTCGGCATTGTCGATGGCAAGACTGCTGCCTTTGGCGGCGACCGGACGCGACACCGCGATCCTGAGGCTCTCGCCCGGACGTGGGTGATACTCGAAGGTCCAGTTCGCAGGATCCATATGCTGCGGCATAACGGCGGGAGTGCCGCTGAAGGTGGTTTGCCACATCGGACTCACATTGAAGCTCCACACCTCCACCCACGATGAATCCTTGGGTGCGGTCAAGGTCAAGGAGTCGCTGCGCGCAAGTCCCGATTGCCAGGTGAATTGTGTGGCGCTGCTGTCGAACCCGACAAGGACTGTCTTGCCGTTGCGCGCTTCGATGCCGGCACTGAGAACGGATTCACCGGCCAGCAGCGGCACTTGCAACGTGAATCCCCCTTTCGCGGGAGCCAGCCTTTCGATGCTTGTGGTCATCGACCAGTCGAGGTCGAACTGCACCCGCCGGTGCACGCGAACGAACGGCGCAAATTGTGCTGACGCTTCCGATACTTCACTCCCCACGGCGGCTTTCCGCCGCACCAATTCCAGAGTATTCGCCAACAACCGGCCATCATTCACGCCGGTGACATCCCAGCCACTGCCGTCGACCGCAATGCTGCGCGGTACCTGCGGAAACACGACCTGAATGGATTCTGCCGGCGGTAATCGCCCCGCGATATGCACCTGATGCACGCCGGGACTCACGCTGATCCAATACTGTTTCGACGGGTCGCGATACACACCCGCAACCGTCTTGCCGTCGACACTGACGGACTCCGGCTCGAAGCGATTGGCCGCCGCTGGCAGCGCTACCGCCACTGTTGTGAGCGCCGATACTTCCAGGTTTACCTCGAGTCCGCCGGGTGTCAGCGCCAATCTTGCGGAGAGAATTTCCACGCAGCTGGGCAGGCACTCCGGTGGACGAATCAGACGCGTACGAAGCTCGTTCAGCAATTCGCGATCCGGAGTAGCAGAAGCTTGCGCCGGCTTTGTGCCGCCTCCCAGTAACAACAGGGCTACCACCGACGCAGTGACGCCGCCACGCAGGGATATCAGTTTGCGCCATTGCAAACGCAGATCCTCGCTGCTGCGTGCCATCACGAAGTAAAGCCAGGCCAGCAAGGCCACGCCGAGCACCCGCCACAACGCCACCCAGCCCGTGCCGAGGATCAGGAAATGCACGCGTTCGGCGGCTTCCACCGGACCGTTCCAGGAATACTCGTAGGCGACGAAATTCCATTGCGGCCTTCCTGGGCCCGTCTGTACCAGCGTTCCAGGCGCATAACGCTGCACCTTGGATAGCAAATTGAGGCCGTACGGATTGTCGACGGCGCTGCCTGACGCAGCGGAGTCTGATGCTTCCAACGAGTTGGTTGGCCCGGCATTCATCGTCGCGGGCGGCCCAATTTCCGCCACCTCCACGGGCTGCACGCGCCGGCCTTTCTCCGCCGTCACCATGATTTCGTCCAGCCTGGGGGACGG
The DNA here is from genome assembly GCA_031394735.1 of Pseudomonadota bacterium. Classification (GTDB taxonomy): domain Bacteria; phylum Pseudomonadota; class Gammaproteobacteria; order Steroidobacterales; family Steroidobacteraceae; genus TMP-86. The sequence goes on from JANMXI010000308.1 coordinate 9,527, forward strand.
TGCCGCGCCCGAACGATAGATGCCGCCCGCATCCGCGAGCTGCGGGTATAGGGCAAAGCGAACCTGCGATATCGCAAACGGCACCAGCATCAACAGCAGCAGGGCAAGAAACACGGAGCGCACCCACGAGACGGCGGAACGCGGCCAGCCTTCGGGAGCCACGCGCAGCGCCACCAGCGCGATCAGTACCGCCAACAGAAGCCAGACGATGAGGAAGTTCTCCTGATGAATCAGCGCCACGGCAAAGAGTGTTGCGACGGAAAATCCGATTCCGAACAGCCGCAGAGCAATCGCTGCGCTGATCAGCAACAAGAACAGATCGAGCAGGCCCCATTGCTCGATCCATGCACCCGGAGCCGAATCGGCCCCCAATACCGCGAGTAGCCGATGACCCGGCGGCAGATTCAACACGCCGGATACCCGATCGAATCTCTCCGCCCAGCCAGTGGCGGGCATGGCCCCGCCGGCAACGTCGAGGCGGGCCAAGGTCGATAGCGACAATTTCGGACTGCGCAATTCCACGCCGCTCAAGCCAGGCTTGGCGCCTTCGGTCACTAGCAGGTTTTCGCCATCCTTGGTGGCACTGGCCAGGCGATACGGCGGGCTCATGTCGAGACGCCAGTTGGTGCGAAGCTGGCCGCCGATTTCATCGGCGAGCGTGAAGCCGCCGTAATTGAAGTCCAGATAGAGCTGGCGCCGCAGCGTCAAGCGATTGCCGTCCTGAACCGATAGTCCGCGGCTACGCTCGACGATCTGCATGGAAGCGCCGGGCAGCAGACGGTAGCTGGGAAACTGGCGCCAATCCTCCGGTACATTCGCTTGCGCGGGATCGATGCTGTCGGCGCCTTCGATGGCCGCGACGCGCAGCCGGTCATCAGCGGCGTAGCTCCAAACTTCCTGCTTGGGCCACACTCCCTTGACCGCGGGCAGGTTGATCTTGTCTGCGCCGTTGTTGTTTCTTGCGGTGATGGTCAGCTGCCAGCTACCGGCCCGTGCCTGCACACGCAGCCTGCCGTCGGCCTCGATGCGCGCCGGCAGCGCACTGTCGAGTGACATTGGCGTGAAGCCTTCCGGGAGAACGGCTGATAAGAGTTCCTCGCGAGCATCTCCCGCCACCTGCAAGCGTAGGCGGGTGGTCAAAATTGCAGGTAGTTCATCCGTAAGCAGCCGATACACCTGCACTTCGATGCCCTGCACTTGTTCGACACCGCGGCGCTTTCCCAACCATACCGTGTCATTCGGACGATCCGCCTGCGGAATGGCGTGACCATCGAGCATCAGCGTGACAAGGCCGGATTGCGGGGGGATTGCGAGCGACTCAGGTCGCGTCTCCCAGGCGAACCCACCCGCGATCGCGTAGGTGCCTGCACCCAGTCGCAGGTGAGGAACACCCTCGCGTGCGACGACGGCACCCGGCTTGCCATTGACCGTGACGTTACGCGGCCAATGCTCCGCGCTTCCGGGCAGGACGACCCAGGAGTCCTTGAAAACTTCCCACGATTGCGAAAACCGGCCGCCGCTTGCGGTCAGCTCCAGGTTTAGCCGCGATGGCCAGGCGCAAATGCGTTCCTGCTCGTTGTTCGGATCGTTGTTGACGAACAAGGGGCAGCGCCGAAATTCCTGACCATCCATCGCCCATCGTTGCCAATCGTCAAGATCGCCGGGGATTGCGATTCCCGCATGCGCCAATGCCGGAAGCAACGTCAGCGCAGCCGCGAGGCGGATTCGTGTTTTCATTCTTGTCGACTCCGTCGTGGGCGGATATTCCATAGAGCAAACGTGTTGGTCCCGTCAACGGGGTTATCAACGCCGGCGCGATCGACCGTCAGATGGGTCTGTCGATCGACACCGCCAGCGGCGTGAACAGCTTTGGACCCGATTCGGTCATGTACCAGCAATCCTCCATGCGGATGCCGAATTCTCCGGGAATGTAGATGCCGGGTTCATCCGAGAAACACATGCCAGCCTGCAGGGGCGTGGTATCGCTGCGCACGAGATAGGGAGGTTCGTGACCGTCCATGCCGATGCCGTGACCGGTTCGGTGCGAGGTTCCCGGCAGGGCGTAGTCCTTGCTCCAGCCTTTGCCCTCGTAAAACGCGCGCACGGCTTTGTCGATGACTCCTACGGGAGTGCCGATGGCCGCCGTTTCCAGCGCGATCTCCTGACCGCGCTTGACCGTATTCCACACCTCGCGATTCCGCGGCGTCGGCTCGCCGACTACCCAGGTTCTGGAAATGTCCGACGCATAGCCATGCAGGCTGCAGCCCGAATCGACCAGTACCACTGAACCCTGGCGCACGGTCTGCGACTTGTTGGAGCCATGGGGGAAGGCGCTCGCTTCATTGAGCAACACCAGTGAAAATTCGTGCGAGCCGCCGAGCGCTTCAGTCGCTTCCACCAGCATCTTCATGATGTCGGCACTGCTCATGCCCACCGCGACTCGGCCATGTACATGCCGTATGGCTGCCAGCGTCACGTCATTGGCCGACTGCAACAGGGCAATCTCGGTCGGCGATTTAATCAGGCGACAGGCGCGAACCCACTCATCTCCCGACACGAACTCCGCGGCCGAACCCAGCGAGCGACGGGTGCGTTCGATGATGAACTGGCGAGTGGTGCCTTCAACGGCCACTGTGCCTTCGGTTGTCTGAAACTCGCGGATCGCGCCGGCAAGAAGGTCGAAGGGACTCGCATCCTCAATCCACGGCCGCACTTCAGCGTCAATCTTCAGCGTTTCACGAATGGAAGGTTCTTCAAAATAGGGCGTGACGACGATGACTTTGCCACGCGCCGGGATCACCGCGGCGGTCGTTCGCTCAGATCGCCACCAGCGAATGCCGGTGAAATATTGCAGCGTCGATCCTGCCTCGACCAGCAACGCCTTGACCTTGGCTTGTTGCATCAGGGACTGGAGTTTGGTGATGCGTTGCGCGTGCTCCAGAGGCGTGATGGGCCGGGCATCCTTGGTGAGCGAGCTCAATGCTTTGGTTTGCGAGGTGGCTGCGCCGACGGTGTGGCCGGTCGCGAGCGCAATGCCCGCCGCTCCGAAGAGAATTTGACGTCTGTCGATGGTCACTGATGGCTCCCGTGTTCAAACGCGCCCGATATGCGCTTGCCAAGAAGTATACAGCGCTGGCTTTCGCACGCCGCTACCGCGCCCCCTTGACCACCTCGCCGCCCTTCATCACGAAATCCACATGGGTAAGCCGCGACACATCGGTCAGCGGATCATCGCTCACGGCGATGAGATCGCCATACCGGCCCGTCTCGATCGCGCCGACGTCGCTGGTTCGACCCAGCGCCTGCGCTGCATTGACCGTGGCTGCCTGAATGGCCTGCATAGGCGTCATGCCCCACTCGACCATCTTGGCGAATTGCTTGCCATTGTCGCCGTTGGGATAAACGCCGCCGTCGGTGCCGAACACCATTTTCACGCCAGCCTTGAACGCCGCCTGAAAAGTCTGACGCTGCTGTAACGCGATCTTGCGATCCTTTTCCATGGACTCGCGGAACACGCCGTTCTTTTCGCCTTCTGCTTGCGTGTAGTCGCTGTTGTAGATGTCCATCGAAAACCAGGTGCCGTGCTGTTTGGCCAGCGCGAAGCTTTCGGTATCGGCGAGGCTGGCGTGCTCGATGGTGTCCACGCCGGCGCGGATCGCATCCTTGACGCCGGCGGCACCGTGCGCATGCACGGCCACTTTCATGCCCAGCATGTGTGCTTCATCCACCAGCGCCTTCATTTCACTCAGATCGTATTGCTGGCCACCAACCGTGTCGGTCTTGGAAAACACGCCGCCGGTGCCGCAAAACTTGATCACCTCGGCGCCGTATTTGCGCATCTTGCGCACGGTGGCGCGGATCTGCTCGGGGCCGTTCGCCACCGCCGGCTGCGGCTCGTAAATCGAGGGCGGGAATTCGGTGGAATCGCAATGCCCGCCGGTGGCGCCGAGTGCGTAGGCGGCGGGCACGATGCGCGGCCCGCTGATGTAGCCGCCCTCGATGCCTTGTTTGAGCGCGACGTCATCGTAGTTGCTCGATCCCACATTGCGTACAGTAGTGAACCCTGCTTCCAGCGTTTTCTTCGCATTGGCCACACCCACCACGGTAAAAAACGTGTCGGTGTATTCGAGCCGCTTGTAACCGGACAGGCGTGGGTCGGAGGTGAGGTGCACATGCATGTCGATCAGGCCGGGTAGCAACGTTGCCCCCGGCAGGTCCACGCGTCGCCCGCCCGCCGGCAGCGGCTGGCCCTGCGTGCCGACCGCCGCGATGCGGCCGTCGGTGATGGTGATTTGCGGGCGCTCGACGCTGCGCCCGGCGATGACGTCGATCATGCGATCGGCTGTGACTACGACGGTGTCGGCGTGTGCAAAACCCACGCTCATCGTCAACACGATCAATGCGGCAAGGTTGCAGCAGTTCTTCATCATGCGTCCCCTGATTCGTTGGAGCGTGAAATATACTCCCGCAATCGTTTGCGCGGTTTGTTGTCTTGTATATTGTGGCCATGCTTCGAACGTCATTGTGTCTTATCGTCCTCGCCGTGCTCGCTGCCTGCGGTCATGCGGCCAAGCGAGCCGAGGCGCCACCCGCAGCCAGCATTCAGGAATTGATGCTGACCCAAATCGACCCGGCCGCCGACGTACTGTGGGAATCGGTGGCTACCATCAGCAATGCGGCAGGTGTCGAAGATCGGCAACCCCGCACTGATGCGCAATGGGCCGAGGTGCGCAAGGGCGCGCTTTCGCTGATCCAGGGCGCCGACGCTCTGACGCTTCCGGGCCGTCCCGTAGCGCCGGCCGGCAGCAAGACGGAAGGCGAAGAGGCGGGCGTGGAGAGCGTTCCGGATATGCAAAAAGCCATCGACGCCGACCATCCGCGCTTCGTGGCCATGGCGCATGCGCTGCGTCTCACCGGTGGAAAGGCGCTGGCGGCGATCGATCGTCGCGACCCGCAAGCGTTATTCGATGTGGGTGGTGAGATCGACGAAGCGTGCGAGCAATGTCATCGAGCCATCTGGTACCCGCACTCGCCATAGCGGCCGATGACATCGGCACAAGTGGATGCATCTTAGCCGGTGTCGCCCGTGCAATTGAATGGCCGTTTCCTGCTGGTGTGCGTGGGGGTATGGCTATACGCAGTGGATTCGCTGGTAACCGCCACCGACGCGCCGGCGATTGCCGAGACGACCTTGATTCGGGGCGAGGCTCGCATCGTTGCGATGGGCGCCGCCGGGTTCGCGGTCGCAGTGCCGTCGAGATCGCTCATCGGCATGGCGGTCGGATTTTCCAGGCTTAGCGATGGAGTATCAATGGTCGCAGCGAAGACCGCGGGATTTTGGGTCTTCGCCGCTTTCGTGCCGGTGCTGGGCGTCGCGCTGGTCAGCGCGTGGTTGTTTACGCGGCAGGAAAATTGAGCAAGTTCCGGCGGCGCCGCAGGAAGGGCAGCATCAGCAGGCCGCAGCTCACGAGTAGAAGGGTGGAGGGCTCGGGAACGGTCACGGTGCCGCCGCCGGTGCAGGTTGCGCAGACGCCGTTGACGACGCTGTACGTATAGTCCGTCGTCGAAGGAAACGGACCGTTGGTCGGTCCCGCAACATTTGTCCCGAGATGTACGATCTGTTGACCCGTAGCCGGGGCTCCATCAATCCCGAATAAAGGGCTGCCGTATTCAAAAATCAGACCAAAATTGCCGGCGCCCTTATCGAGCAACAGTAGTTCCGTAAGTATTCTGTTACCCGCGGTATCCGTTGCGTCCCATATAAAGCGATAAGCGCTGGTGGCGCTTGCAACGACGAAAGGGTCAAGTGCCGAGCCAGAATGCACGCTATCCACTAAACCAAAGCTCGACAGCGTGTTTCCGCCGGTCGTCAGCGTCGATAGAAAGGGAGCCACATAATCCCCAGTCGGGGCTCCGCTCAAGCCGCAAGTGCCGCCAGAGACAACAAATGAAACGAATCCATTGCCATTAAAACAATAGTCGTAGCGCTGCGCACCAGACCCGAAATTGAGATCGAAAAGCATCGAACCGCTGCCGGTACCGAAGGTGGTGTCGGATGTGTTGAAAATCTCGCCGCTGTTCGCAAAGTTGGTGTCTCCGAAGTCCACCCGTGCGACTCGCGCCTCCGACACCTGACCCAGCAAGGTGGTTACACCGGCTACCAAAGCAAATCGACGGATCTTCGTTGTCCATGCCATGGTTTCTTACTCTCCAGTCAATATGTTTGCATTCGTGCAAAAATCGTGCAGCATGCAAACAAAATCATCTAGATCAGAAAGTTAGACGCTCAACATGAAGTCATGGGTTGGCAGGGGGAGTGACTTTTGTAAGAGTTCTCGACAAGTAGATCGACGATTGCCGACTAAACGTCCGTTATCGATGACAGTCTGCCAGCGCTACCGCACCGCGATTTCCGGCGAGTACAGTCGAGATTCTGCGATCCGTCCCGACAGGATGTACAGACGTCGAAGCCGCGCTGAGGTCTGAATGGCGTAAAGACTTTTTTCACCAAAGCGTGCTGTAAGCGCCGGACGGGCGGCTAACAGAAGCGCTTCCGCCAACTTGAAATTGCTTTTTTCCGATTCGTAACTGCCTCTGATGCTATTCAGAACAAAGGTGCGCCACATATCAGATCCTTCTAGCGTCTTGTCGTATTGCAACTGCAGCGCCTGTCTGGAGTCATCGAGGAAGCGATGAGCCTCGACTAGGTGCCCCGTCCGAATGTTCAGATCCGCATAGGTGGCAAGCACTTGGTCCAGCATCCAGTGGTGGCGAGCTTGTGCGATCTGCAAAGATTCGCGTAGGAAGTTTTCTGCAGAGCCATACTCGCCACGCTCAATATCGATCATCGCTAGACTATTGAGTTCGGTAACGAAGTCATCGTGCCCGGTGCCATGCAGCCGTCGGTCCGCAGCCAGTGCTTCGTTCAGATGAGTCCGCGCGTTTTTTAAATCGTACCTCAGCAACTCCACCCGGCCTAGATTGTTCAAAGTCGAGGTGGTGTTCGGATGGTTGTCGCCGAATACGATTCGATGCATTGCCAGCGCCTGAGTCCACGTCACTCGAGCCTCGTCGAACTTCCCTTCCTGAAAGAGCAGGGATCCCAGATTGCTCAAACTCTCCGCCGTCTTGGCATGCCGGTCTCCGAAGATTTTCTCCCGAACGGCGAGCGCACGCCGCCAAACCGGCTCCGCTTCCGGGTACCGTCCTTCGAAATACAGAAACCAACCCAGGGCATTGAGCGAACGAGCGGTGTCTCTGTGTTGCTCGCCGTGCATCTTGAGATCGCGCGCCAACGCGTCGCGATACAAACGCTCCGATTCGTCCGTGATTTGAAGAGCGTACAAGCTGTCGGCAAGACCCGTCATGGCCTCCGTCACTTCTGGATGCAAGTCGCCGTGCAGTTTTTGCGCAACTGCAAGTGCGCCGCGATACAGACTTTCTGACTCCTTATAATCGCCATCGAAATATCGATTTGCTGCCAAGGCGAGATCTGCTGCAACCACGTCGGCGTCAGCGCCGCTTTTGGTGGCGGCAGCCACCGCTTCTCGCAGCAGTCCCTGGGCTTTGGGGTACAGCCCGAGTCCGTTGTAGGCCTGGCCCATGGCTCGCAGCAGATTTGCTCTCACTGCATCCTCACCTGACAATCCGCCGCGCATTTCGGTTACGCCGCGATCCAGAATTTCGCGCACGGTTACGGTTTCACCACGATTTTGCTCAGGATCGGCAATGGCGAAAAGATTCACCATAAAATCCGTGGTCCGTTGCGCAGTGGTCGCCTGCGTATGAGCGATTCTCGACTGCTGGTTGGCCAAGTAGGCTGCAACACTCGCGACTACGGCCAGAATTACCAGACCTACTATCGCGCCCGCGCGCAGTTGAGCGAAGTGTCTCGCACGGCGCTCGGACGCGGCCACCAGTTCGGATTCCTGCCTTGAAAGCCGCACACCATCTGCAATGAGCGCACGCGCCTCTGCAATCGGCTTGCCGCGTGCCAGCAGAAAATCCGGACTTCGGGCCTCCTTCTCCCAATTGCTCACCGCGGCGGACAGGCGCGCGTGAATGTGCAGGTTCTCACGATTCTTCTCGCGCCAATCGGCCAGCCGCGGCCAAAATTCCAGCAAGGCTTCGTGCGCCAATGAAATCACAGGCTCGCCTTGTGCGTCGGAACCGCTGACCAGGAGGCGGGCCGCGAGCAGTGCATCGACCAATTCGTTCGCTGCCGGCGTTGCGAACGCATGCCGCGGTGCCGTGCGGCGAAGCACCTTGGACTCGTCATCGGCTCCCAACGCCACCAATTCCCGAAACACGCCGGGTAACGCCGTCTGCGCGTCGGTGCTCACGCCCGCAACGACCTGCTCGGCTCGCTTGGCAAGCGCTCCTTCCACGCGGCCCAGATCTTCGTAGGCACGAAACGTCAGCACATCTTCGGAGTTGCGCAGCTTGTATAGTTCCTCGAGCAGGAATTCCAACAGCGGCAGCGCGCCCGGATTCTTGGCGGCAGCGTCCCGAATCACATCATCCAGTCGCTCGCCGGTGTGCTCACGCACCTCGAATCGAAGGCCCGCGGCGGTTGCGGGCGAGCGAACGATCTGCCCGATCTCGCGCGTGGCGGGAGGCAGCAAATCGTACTGGCCATCTCCTTCCTTGAGCTCGATCAGTGCCGGCAACTCCGCCAGGCGCGGATACACATCGCTGCGCATGGTGGCCAGAACACACACGCGTCCGCTGCGGGCAAGCGCCGCCAACGCCGCGACGAATTTCTCGCGGTCACCGGCACTGATGTTCGCATCGGAGAACATTTCCTCGAGCTGATCGATGACGATGGCCAGGTGACACTTGAGGGCCGCGTCGGTTGTCTGCGCCCGACCGACATCATCGAGCGCAGCCGTCACCGCGGCCGACAGTGATTCGAGCGAATCAACTTGCAGCGCGGGAAGCGCTGTTGGCTGCAGCAGCGCCTGCGTCAACGCCTTCGTCAGATCGCCCTGGCCTTCAGAGGGTCGCAAGATCGTGTGCCGCCAGAGTGCGGCGCTGCCGACGACACCAGGCTGTAGCAGTAATGGTAGAACGCCGGCGCGCACCAGCGATGACTTGCCTCCACCACTGCCGCTGACGATGAGCACGAACGTCCGGCCTCGTTCCGCCTGGCGGCGGATTCGCGCCAGTACGGCCGCAACGGCGGCGGTGCGTCCAAAAAATATCGGCGCATGTTCGGCCTCGAAAGGCTCCAGGCCGCGGAACGGTGATCCGACGCGCCAGGTGGCGGCCGTGACGTTTGAACGGACGCCGGGCGGCAGGTATTGATCAATGAGCTGCAGCAGGTGCGCTTCCAGCATCTCCTCGAAATCGGCCGGCGACTCGAAGGGATGAAACGCCGCCTTGAGGCTGCCGTCGCTTACATTCATGAACCACTTGGATATGAACCGGTTCAGCGCCTGCGATTGCTGTAGCTGTTCTGTGGCGGCTTCCGGGTCGCCCGGCCAGTCGGGCTTTGCGCTTTTGCGATATACGACGAGATCGGGCTTTCCCTTGCTGTGGAAGGCGTTGATGGCATCCTCGAATTCGAACTCCGTGCCCGAGGCGTACGCCGAGCCGTCAGAGCGCGTGATATGCCCGGGCAGTACGGTACCCAGCCGCGACCACAGTATCGTGATCACGATGTCAGTGTCCGATGGCTTTAGCAGCTGCTCCTGAAATGACGCGGTGGCAAGCAGCGGTTGATGTTCCCAGAAAATCGGCTTCAGGCGCAGCACCTCGCCGACTTGAGAATCCAGCCGGCCGATGACACGGCGTGCAATCAAACGTTCTTCGGCGACATCGCCGGGCGATGAGATGAAAATCCGTAGCGTTCTCAACGCCACGATTCGACCACCCCTACCATCGCATTCCCTGAATCCGCTTGTCGCGGTGCGCCAGTATCCATTGCGCGTGTTCGGCCAGACACGCATGGCCGAGTGCTCGCAGTATGGCGAGCTTGTGCTCTTCGGTCTTCGATGAGCGCAGTTCGGCCGCCGCGTAGGAGAACAAGGAATACATATACCGATATTGGCGCAGCAGCGATCGATCCGCCTTCTCCGCGAGATAGATTTCGAATATCGCCGCGTATACGGGTAGCAGGGCGAGGGCCCACAACAGGGTTCCGCGAAGCCACTCGGGCAGCAGATAGCTCGTGCCGGTGCGCAACGCCACGTCGATTGCGAAGACCGATGCCAGAGCCAGACCCGCCAATAGCAATGCCCGGTCGATGAGTTCGAAGCAGTGCAGTTTGCGCTGCAATGCCTGCAGACGCTGCCGGTAATAGTGCATCTGGCCCGTGCCGTTGACAGGGTCGTCGTCCCCGACCCACGCCGCGAAGGTCAAGGCAAACCCATGTGCAATCGATCCGGAAGGAGAAATCGCCAGCTGCAAACTCACCCCTCGCATCGCGTTTCGAATCCAATTCAGCTCCACATCCTGTCGCTGCAGGAAGCTCTCGTGTGCGAATTCTCCTTCGAACTCTTTGCGGACACCCGACACTTCCCAATAAAAATCCACTCGCAACGCTTCGGCGAGCGCGCGATAGTCAAGGTATTTGCGGTGCCAGTTGCGCCGATGTGCCCACTTGGCCAGCAAAGTACCGAGCAGGAAGACCACCAGCACGCAGGTGATGCTGATCACGGCGAGCCTGCCGATCGACTCCTTCTTGAACGTGATCAGCAGGAATGCCATGGAGGCCCACAGCCCATAGCGCGCCTTCAGCGCCATTCCAAATGCTCCGCGGTAATGTGAACCCATCCAATCGGCAGCCGTGAACAGGCGGTCGAGGTACGGCAGGAGGTGTGGGACCGCGTCGGGCGAGGGCTGCGACAAGCGCCGCCCCTGATGCGCGATTTGCTCGCCGAAGACATCGATGTCACGATTGAATTCGGCGATGCGATCCAACGTGGTCTGCAACGTTGCAGGCCATTGCTCGCCTGGAGAGATCTGCGAGCCGACAAAGCCGACGACCCGGACTTCGCCCTTCGATCCGGTAGAAACGCGGGCGCAGCGGATTTCGAAATTCAGGTCATCGTCGCGCGCCGACAGCAATGCATCGCGAGGCGCCACCTCGATATCGACGGTCGGAACCACGCCTCTGCGGCGAAATTCGACGGTGCGCGCGGTGCCGGCGCGGTGCTGGGTATCCAGTCCATCCCAGACGACCACCATGAGTCCGCTGTAACGCGCGATCAGCGCCGCCGCACGCTGCAATTGCCCGTCGCGCAGAGTGGTTGAATCACGCACCTCCGCTGCGCTCTTGGCATCAGGCAGCGGTAATTCGCTCACTTCGCTGCGCGCACAAATCGCATCGAACTGTGTGCGTGCAGCGTCCGTCTGAAGGTCGGCACGGCACAATTCCTGCGAGTACGGTAGCAGGGCGATGGTTTGGATGCTCAGTTCCAGCGCCACCTCGGCCGCCAAGAGGTCTGCACCGTCCGCCATTGAGCACAGCAACTTCATCGGCACGTCGGGATTGTCGTTCTTGAGGCGCCGTAACAGCGCCGCGATGGCGGCGCGAATCTCCGGCACCTGCGAGCCTACGAGGTCGCGGTGTCCCACGATGCCGATCAAGAACGGAATCTTGTATGAGTCGAAGCCGACAGTAGGCAGCTCGTTCATGTTGAGCAAGAGTATTCCATAACCTGAGCGCACATCGGAACCGGCTCGAACGCAGCCTCGAGCTGGCTACGCAAGTTATTGTATTTGATGAAAATTAATTTAGAGGTCAGGATAATTTCCGTTTTCTCGTTGCTACTGCCCCCGACTATCTCGACAATGGCGCGGGGGCAACGATGACCGAGAATTTGAAAGACTCCGCTCGACCGGAGGGCAAGGCTGCCTGGACCCCAATCAGCGCACACAAATGGTTCGCGCCCACGCGCTATGCGGGCGCGATTTGCCGCACCCCCTTCGGTTTTGAGGAGATGTTTCAATGAATCGCCGCATCGTGCTTGCGCGCCGCCCGCAGGGGCCGCCGACCCCGGATTGCTTTCGTCTGGAGACCGCCGACGTTCCGGCAGTTGCGGAGCGCCAGGTGCTGTTGCGCACACTGTTGCTGTCATTGGATCCGTATATGCGCGGCCGTATGAGCGACGCCCCTTCGTATGCGGAGCCGGTCGCCGTTGGGCAGGTCATGTGCGGCGGTACGGTGTGTCGTGTGGAGGAATCGCGTGCGCCCGGCTTCTCTGCGGGCGATATCGTGCTGGGTTCTACGGGATGGCAGGATTACGCCGCCGTTCCGGTGGCCGGCCTGGTCAAACTCGACCCGGCCAAGGCGCCGGTTTCCTGGGCATTGGGCATTCTCGGCATGCCCGGCCTCACCGCCTATGTCGGCTTGCTCGATATCGGTCAACCCAAATCCGGTGAAACGGTGGTCGTGGCAGCCGCGACCGGACCCGTGGGCGCAACCGTGGGCCAGATCGCCAAACTCAAAGGATGTCGTGTCGTCGGCATCGCCGGCGGCCGTGAAAAATGTGAATTCGCGGTGCAGGAATTGGGCTTCGATGCCTGTGTTGACCACCATCAAGATGATCTGCCGCAGCAACTCGCCGCGGCCTGCCCGACGGGCATCGATGTATATTTTGAAAATGTCGGTGGCCCGGTGCTGTCGGCCGTCGTGCCTTTGCTCAACGTGAATGCGCGCGTGCCGGTATGCGGTGTGGTTGCCTGGTACAACCTGACCGAACTGCCGATCGGACCGGATCGCACGCCGGTGCTGATGCGCAGCATATTGACCAAACGTATCAAGGTGCACGGCTTCATCGTGACCGACCATGCACACCGCAGCGCCGACTTTTTGCGCGACATGTCGGGGTGGCTGAAGACCGGGCGCATCAAGTATCGCGAGGATGTCATCGAAGGGCTGGAGCGCGCGCCGAGGGGATTGATCGGCCTGCTCGGCGGAAATAATTTTGGCAAGCTGGTGGTGCGCGTCGCCTGAGAGCGCGCCGATCGATCTGGCATGCGCAAATGGCGGGCGGAGGTGCCTGCGTGTATGCTTGGGTCGGTTCAACTCCAGCCAACAAAGGTGCGTCATGATTACCCTGCCAGCCGGATACCCCACGGATCTGATCGCCGCGTTCGACTCATTAAAGACGCGCAAGCGCCTGGGCATGGACGAACTCAAGGTGTTGGCGCTGGTGGAAGCCGCGGGTGAATTGTTCTATCAAAGCCTGGCCCGGTCGGCCCGGACCGACGAGGCCCGCAAGCTCCTCACCCGTACCAGCCAGGAAGAGCGCGGACACGCGCGTCGCATTGTCAAAGCGCTGCAGTTACTCGGTGGCGGCGAAGACCTCACTTTGCCGGACGCGAAGGACAATCCGCTGGCGAGGAACATCCCCGGTGAAATTCCTTTAAGTGGGGAGTTCCTGTCGATGTTGGAGCAGGCCGAATTCGACGGCGACACGCATTACCAAACCTGGGCCGAGGGCGAACCCAACGCGGACATCGCCAAGCTTCTGCGGCAAAACGGCGTGGAAGAAACGCGCCACGGCGAGCGCGCGCGGGAGATCAAGCGGTTGGAGAGTTTCGCTTAAGCGCGCGCGGTGGCCCCGGCGTCTGCGGCAGCCGCCACGACGCAGACATTTTTCCCGCCGTTCTTTGCCTTGTATAGCGCCGCGTCGGCGCGTTCGAACGCCCGGCCGGGCGTATCGTGATCCTGCAATGGAGCGATGCCGCAGGACAGGGTCACCTGTACCGGCGTGCCGCGAAAATGCAGACGCAACATCTGCACCGTTTCGCGCAGTTCGTTGGCGATCTGCTGCGCCACATCGAGCGACAGTCCGATCATGATCATCGTGAACTCTTCGCCGCCGATGCGGGCGACGAAATCCGTCGATCGTATTCCCTGCGCGAGACACTTCGCCACGGTCTGCAGCACCCGGTCGCCGGCGCGGTGACCGTAGTTGTCGTTGATCGCCTTGAAGTCGTCGATATCCCACACCAGCAAGGTGACCGGACCCTGCGTCGTCGCGCGGCGCGCGATTTCCTGCTCCAGTCGTTCATCGAAGGCCTTGCGATTGGGGACTTCCGTGAGCGGGTCGATGCGGGCGCGGTTTCGTTCTGCCAGCAGCCTGTCGTTGAGTGAGCGCGTTTCACCCTCGAGAGTGGCGACGCGCTGACGCATGTCTTCGGACTGCGCAGTTTGTTCGGTCAGGCGCTTTTCCTCGCGCTCGCGAAACTCCTTCACGCTCTGACTGACGCTCTCCAGTCCGCGCGTGACCAGCGCCTGCAGCGCCGTCAGATCCGTGGCCTGGCTCGATCCGTCTGACAATGCGTGCATTTGGCGGACGAGGCGTGCATCGAACTGCGCGGAATCTTCCTTACCTACGAGGCTCGCCTGCGCTGCGGATGAAAAGTACTGTAGCAGTTCGGCCAACCGCAGATTCACCGCGGACAACACGGTGGCCGCCTGTTGTCGTTCTGCTTCGGCCGATTCGTTCCGAGCCTGCACCAGATCCGCGGCCCGCTCGAGAATGGAGGCCAGCTCGGCATCGTTGCGGGCTTTGGTCAATTCCACGCGCAGCGCGCCGGCTTTCACGTCGAAGTCGGTGTCGCTCAGCGCCAGGCGTTCGAGCAGCAAAGCGGTGGCGGCACAGGCAGAATCCCAGCGACTCTCGCCACTCGACCGCGGCAAAATGGGAGCGATCTGGTCGACCGCCGTGACTGCGGAGGTCAGGCTGTTCACCAGCGCCTCGAGTTCCTCGACGTCTGCCTGGCGGCGATTTGCCGCGGCGATGACCGCAAGCTCGGTGTCGAGCGTTTCATTGACGCCCATACCGGCCGCACACAGCCGGTTGATGAGGCGCCGCAAGACCTTTTCGACCTGCTGCCAGCGCTTCTCATCGGTCTCCATTTCCAGGACCGAGTCGCGATATTTTTGTTTCCAGTCGGAGGTCTCAGGCACGCGTGATTCGCCGATGATCGGTATTGCATAGACATCGGCCGGGCGATGCCGTTCTTGAGCGCAGGCTTGGGGCCGTGCTGCTCATAGCAGCTTAAGCCGGATCTGCGGCAACGTCATCCCGTCGATATCGAATTCACCAACCACCTCCGTTTTGGAGGCCCGTGGTTGAACTTGAACCGTTATTCGGGTGCAATGCTGTGTCATGGGGTGGGAGGAAAATAGCATGGCCGATGTTGATTGCCTCGAGGGCGAAGCAATCGATGGGAGTCGCCGCCGTCTGGTGGGTGCGCTGGCGCTGGCACCGTTGCTGACTCCCTTGTCGGGCTGCGGTGGAGGAGGGTCAGCCGGTATCGCAGCACCCGCCACGCGCAGTTGGAAAATGGGCTTCTTTCCGACGCCGCCGAGGCCTGATACGGCGATCGTCCTGCAGGGAATCGATCGCTTCAGCGAGCGTGCCGAGTTGCTGTGGCTCCAACAGGAATTGCCATGGACCGATCTTCTTGCCGGAATGACGCCGGACGCCGTCCTCGATCGGGATTCCGTGCCGCTGGTCAACTATTGCCGCGGCAAGGGAATGCGGTTGGGCTACATGGCTGAATTAAATGATGGACTGTCGCGCGCCGAAGAAGCGCCGCAGCTGCGTGCGCTCGGGCGCAGCATCGCTGAACCTGCGGTTCAGCAGGTCTACCGACAATACGTGCTCGCGGTCGCGGCCAAGCTGCAGCCTGATGTCATCGGCGTCGCGGCCGAGACCAATCTGGTGCGCGCCGCGGCGCCGGCGCCTTTGTATGCCGCACTGGTCCAGGCGGCCAATGCCTGCGCGACCGATCTGCAGGCGGCAAACGTGGCAGTCCCGATTTTCATCACCGTACAGGCAGAGACTGCCTGGGGCGTGCTCGGCAGCTCGTCGCCTTACGTGGGCATCGACACGGATTTTGCAGACTTTCCTTTCACGCAGATGCTGGGCATCTCGAGCTACCCGTATTTTGGGTTTACGCAGCCCGAAGAAGTCCCCACCAACTACTACTCACGGTTGTTGATCGGCCGCAGCCTGCCGGTGCTGGTCACCGAAGGCGGATGGACCAGCGCAGCCGTGGGTTCGGTGCAATCCTCGCCGGATGCGCAGGCGCGCTACCTTCGTAAGCAGGCCGACCTGCTCGACAGCGTCTCGGCCTATGGGGTGGTGCAGACGCTGTTCGCGGACATCGACCTGTCCAGCATTCCGCCGCCGGTTCCGCCGACACTTCCCGCCTTCGCCGCCATCGGCCTCACCAGCAGTACCTTCGCCGATAAGCCGGCGCTTGCCGTTTGGGATGGATTGTTTGCGCGGCACTTGCAATGATCCGTCCGCGAATTGAAAACACTGACTATCGGTGGAGAGCAGCAATGAATCGATTGGCCGCCTTGAGCTTGTATGTCTTGATCGGCGCAGGTGTCGCCAATGCTGCGGACCCGGTAGCAGCATCCTCGCCCGTCACTACCGTGCTGGTGCGAGCGAAATGGCTCATCGACGGATCCGGTGGCCCGCGTAAAGCAAATCCGGAAGTCCTCATCCAGGGCGATCGCATCATCGCCGTGCGCACGGCAGGTTCGCAAGCAACGCCGGCTGGTGCTCAGATCATCGAGCTGGGCGAGGCGACCATGCTGCCCGGCCTGATCGATACGCACACCCATTTATTTCTGCAGGGCGAGGTGCCGGATGCCGGCGGCTACGACGTGCAATTGCTGAAATTTCCAGCGTCTTACCGCGCTGCGCGCGCCACTGTCGCGGCACGGCGGGCACTGGAGCAGGGTTTCACCACCATTCGCGACGTGGAGACCGAAGGCGCGGGCTACGGCGATGTCGGGATCAAACAGGCGATCAATGACGGCTATATTCCGGGCCCGCGGATGTTCGTCGCGACGCGCGCCATCTCCACCACCGGCGGCTATCCATTGGAAGGCTACGCACCGGAAGTGATTTTGCCCAAGGGTGTGCAGATCATCGATGGCCCGGTGGAGGCGCGCAAGGCCGCGCGTGAGCAACTCGAGAATGGCGCCGATTGGATCAAGGTGTACATGACGCACCGTTCATGGCTGGATGAAAAAGGCGAACTCGTGTCGCAGCCCACGCTGACGCTGGAGGAGTTCAAGGCCATTGTCGATGAGGTGCATGGCTGGCGCAAGAAAGTGGCCTGTCACGCCTACAACGGTCCCGGTCTGCAGCGTGCACTGGATGGCGGTTGCGATTCCCTCGAGCACGGTCTGGAGCTCACCGATGCGCAGATCGCACAGATGGTGAAGCAGGGAACCTGGTATGTGCCGACGCTGGCCGTCTATTACTACGACTGGGATCCTGAGAATACGCCGTCGGGCAAACGCGATCGCAAGCGCACGGCGCTGCACGGCGTGTCGTTTCAAAAAGCCTTGCGTGCCGGTGTCAAAATCGCATTTGGTACGGATGCCGGCGGTTTCGTCTGGTCGGACCCGATTGCGCAGGAGTTTGAGCGCGAAGTGGAGTTCGGCATGACGCCGATGCAGGCCATCCAGTCGGCCACCACCCGCGCGGCGGAATTGCTCGGCATGCGCGGTGAACTGGGAGTGGTCGCGCCCGGCGCCTACGCTGACCTCGTCGCCGTGGCAGGCGATCCGCTCGCCGACGTACGCGAATTGAAGAAGGTGCAATTCGTCATGAAGGGCGGCGCCGTTTTCAAAGCTGCCGGTGGGTCAGGCTGAGGAGGATCCCATGCACACATTGCGCTCGCCTCTGTTGATTTCGGCACTCTTGCTGTCCACCGGATTGGCGGCCCAAGTCGCCCCGGTCCCGCCGCCGGCGGCGCCAGGTCCGTTGGTCATCCTGACCGACCACGCGCTGGATGGGCAGGGCGGCACTTTGCATGACGCGCGCATCGGTATTGCCGGGGGTCGCATCACCACGCTCGCGGCGCAGGCGGGAGGCGCCGTCATCGACTTGCGCGGCTACACGGTGTTACCAGGTTGGATCGATACCCACGTGCATCTGGACTCACACTTCGACCGCACCGGGCGCATTGCGACCGAGAGCGAACCGCCGCTCGAAGCGGCAATGGGAATCGCCGGTGCTGGGTGGGACACCCTGATGGGTGGGTTTACGACCGTGCAGACAGTCGGCGATCCGAGCGAAAAGCCGCTGCGAGATGCCATTCGCAACCGCGGCTTTCCCGGTCCGCGCGTGCTGACCTCGCTGGCGTGGATCGAAGGCGACAGCAAGACCTCGCGCGAGGACCTGATCGCAGCGGTGCGGGCGCGCAAGCAGCAGGGTGCGGATCTGATCAAGATCTTTGCCTCCTCCAGTCAGCGCGTGGGTGCGACGCCGACGTTCACCGAGGAGCAGTTGCGCATTTTGTGCGATGAGGCCCGGGCGGTGGGACTTCGTTCGATGGTGCACGCGTATCGTTCGCAGGTCTCGGCAGCCGCGCGCGCCGGTTGCAGAGAGATTGAACACGCCACCTATGCGACGCAGGCCGATCTGGATACGGCGGTCGCAGCCGGTGCTTTCATCAGTCCGCAGGTGGGTCTGGTGGTGCAGAACTACCTTGCCAACAAGGCTCGCTACCTCGGCGTCGGAAATTACACCGAGGAAGGCATGGCCACGATGGATCGGGATCTGCACTACGACTTCGAGGTGTGCACGATGGCGGTTCATACACCCAATGCCAAGGTGGTGTTCTCAACCGATGCGACGGCCGGCGCGCATGGCCACAATGCCGAGGAGTTTCTCGGTCGCGTGCAGCATTGCGGACAGACGCCAATGGCAGCGCTGGTATCGGCCAATGTCGTTGCGGCGGAAGCCATCGGCATGGCCGATACGCTGGGCAAGCTCGCGCCGGGTTACGAAGCGGACATCATTGCGCTGGAGGGCGACCCGTTGAAGGATCTGACGGCAGTGCGCCGCGTGGTGTTCGTGATGCGCGGTGGCGTCGTGTACAAGTGGGCGGGCGCGGCGCTGCGCAAGCGCTAGGAGACTCCTCGAGAGCGAACCTGAAACGCGTTCACTGCTGTCCGGATTCAATTGCGGAGTCGGGGCCTAGGTGCGTCGCCAGGTAAGCGGCGATTTCCGCATACTGCGCGTCGGACAGCAGCGCGCCGCGCGCAACCATCGTATCCATCTGTGCTTCCCACTGCTTGCGGTTCAGCCTCTTGCCGGTGACGGTGTCGAGCGAGTGGCACTGCGAGCAGACTTGCTCGAGCAGTTCCGCGCCGTGTACTTGCGTCACAGCGGTGGCGGCGGGCGTGGCCGCATCGGACTGGGCACCCAGTGCGAAGGCCATCAAGGTTGCGCCGGATCCCGGCCCGCCGGCGGCAATGATCACGAATTGCCGGGCGCCGATGCGATAGGTCATCGGTGTGCCATGGGTCTTGGCACCCGTGGAATACCGCCATAGTTCCACGCCGCTACGTTTGTCCACGGCGTGAAAGGCGGCATCGCCTCCACCGACGAACACCAGTCCACCGCGCGTGACGATGGCGCCGGCGGTGCCCACCGCGCCCAAGGCGGCAGGCAGGGTGGCGCCGCGCAGCGCGGGATGTTGGCGGATCGCCTGATCGTCGCCGAAGGGCACCTGCCATTGCATGCGTGCGGCGTTCAAGTCCAGGGCATCGAGGAAAGCATACGGTGGTTTGAGCAGCGGGATGCGATGCTGCAGGTATAAGGACTCATCGCCGGTATCGTTCGGGCCGACCTGCGGAACATCACCCCGCGCATCGGTCATGTCCGGATACACCAGCGCCGGATCGTTGTTGACCTTGACATATAGGACGCCGGTTTCCGGGTCGAACGCGCCGCCGCCCCAATCGGCTCCACCCAGCAAGCCCGGACGGATCAACGTGCCTTGCAGACTCGGTGGAGTGAATAGCGGTCCGATGCGTAGTCGTTGCAGCACGCTCAAAGCCTGCGCGTGCAGCGCAGGCGTCAAGTCGGTTGCGTCTTCCAGAGTGACGCCTTGTGGGACCAATGGCGGCATGCCCACGGGCATCGGCTGACTGGGGGAGGCTTTCTCGCCGGGGACGTCACTCCCCGGTACGGTGCGCTCCTCGATCGGCCACAGCGGTGCGCCCGTGACGCGATCGAAGCCGAAAACGAATCCCTGTTTCGTGAGCTGCACGACCGCATCGATCGTTTTGCCTGCCTTCTTGATCCGGACCAGTATCGGTGCAGCCGGTGCATCGTAGTCCCACAGGCCGTGATGGACGAGTTGTCGGTGCCAACGGCGTTTGCCGGAATTCGCATCCAGGCACACGATGGAGTCGGCGAATAAATTGGCGCCGCCACGATTGCCGCCGTAGAAGTCGTTGCTCGGCGTGCCCACGGGCAGATACAGCAGACCGCGCCGCTCATCGATGCTCATCGGCGCCCACACATTGGTGTGGCCGGTGAATTGATTGGATTGATTCTCCCAACTCTCGGCGCCGAATTCACCCGCGCGCGGCACCGTATGAAAACTCCACACACGCCGCCCCGTGCGTGCGTCGTAGGCGCGTACATCGCCCGGTGGATCGCGCCGGTAGATCAGCCTGTCGGCCACGCCGTTGCCGACGATGATGAGATTGCGATACACGATAGGCGGGGAGGTGTTGGTGAAGTGCTTGGGATTCACCGGCCATTGCAGACCCTGAAGCAAATTCACCACGCCATGATCGCCGAATTCCTGCACCGGCTCGCCGGTGCGCGCGTCCAATTCGATCAGCCGCTGCCGTGAAGCCAGCACGATGCGCAGCGCGTGGCTCTTGGGATCGCGCCAGGCCGCGACGCCGCGATGCACGAAGCCGGTGCCATTGAGCACCTGGCCCGCGACGTATGCCTTTGGATCGTAGCTCCAAATCTGCTGCCCGGTGGCGGGGTTCAGTGCGACGACTCGGTTGTACGGTGTGCTCAAATACATCACGCCATCGATGACGATTGGCGTGGTCTGGAACATACCGGGGGAGGTCCCGAATTCCTTCAACGCAGCTTCACCCGTGCGCCATTGCCAGGCCAGGCGCAATTGCGCGACGTTGGATGCGTTGATGTCGCGAAGCGGAGAATAGTTTGCGCGTTCTGAACTTCCGCCATAAGCGGGCCAGTCGACGCCTGCGCTGCCGGCCGCAGCGGGCAGCGACAGCGTGGTCAGCAACAAAGCGGCGGGCAGAGTGCGTCGCGAGTGACGGTTCACGTTACAGCATGCACCTTGAAACAAGCGTGGCCAACAGTATAGTCCTGCGGCGGCTCAACGCGGGCATCGATTGCCAAGGGTTCTGTGTACGTAGAATACCTTATGAATGTGCCGCGCCGAAGTGTCAGCATGGAGCATCCGTTCGCAAGCGCACATAGACTCGTTCCCAGGCAGCGTATCGTGCTGACTTCACGGCGACGGACACGATAGACAACCATATGGAACACAACGGGCTGAGCGCGGTCGCCGCCGCCGAGCGCCTCAAATCTGACGGATACAATGAGCTGCCCTCGCCGGAACGGCGCGGATTTCTTCGCATCCTGTCCGAAGTGGTGCGGCAACCCATGTTTGCGTTACTGATCGGCGGCGGCGTGGTCTACCTGTTGTTGGGCGACCGGCTGGAGGCGGTGCTACTGCTGGCGTTCGCTTCCTTGTCGGTGACCATCACCATCGTGCAGGAGTCGCGCAGCGAACGCATGTTGGAAGCGCTGCGAAATCTTGCAAGCCCGCGCGCCCTCGTGATTCGCGATGGGCAGCGCATTCAGATCGCGGGCCGGGAGGTTGTCAGCGGGGATCTCCTCGTGGTCGGCGAGGGCGATCGAGTGGCCGCCGACGCGTTGCTGCTGACGGCGCAGGAACTGCTGCTCGATGAGTCGCTGTTGACCGGCGAGTCCGTTGCGGTGAACAAGCGAGCCGCATCTGCGGACGAGTCGGACGCTGGTTCCGTGATCGCTCCGGCGCCCGGTGGCGAGAATCTCCCCTACGTCTTTGCTGGAACGCTGGTCGTGCGCGGCATGGGGCGGGCGCTGGTAAATGCCACCGGCGCCCGTAGCGAAATGGGAAAAATAGGCCGTGCGCTCAGCAGCATCGAAACCGAACAACCGCGCCTGCAATTGCAGATCCGCTGGCTGATCCGCGATTTCGCCATTTTCGGCACCCTCGCCGGTGGGCTCACCGTCCTGCTGTTCGGATTGCTGCGCGGTTCGTGGCTGGAGGCGATGCTGGGAGGTATCGCGCTTGGCATGTCACTGCTGCCGGAGGAATTCCCGCTAGTGATGACCGTGTTCATGGCCATGGGCGCATGGCGGATTTCGCGGGCGCGAGTCCTGACGCGCCGCGCATCCGCCATCGAGACTTTGGGCTCAACCACCGTGCTGTGTACCGACAAGACCGGTACGTTGACGCAAAATCAGATGACAGTGGTCGGCATAGTCGGCGCACAGACACGCTGGGATCCGACTGGAAATACTGCGCCGGCCGCAGCGGTCGAAGCGGTTCTGCGAGCCGCGCTAGGTGCCTGTCCTGACGCACCCACCGACCCTATGGACGTGGCGATCGCCGCCGTCGCGGCGCAATCGCAGGTCACCGACGTATCGCCGCGGCGGTTGATTCGAGCGTATGGGATGAAGCCGGATCTGTTTGCGGTCGCCAATCTCATCGATGAAGGTACGGGTGGCAGTGTCCGGGCATACGCGAAGGGCGCCTTGGAGGCGATCGTGGAATTGTGCGCGTTAAGTCCCGCAACCGCGCTGGGCATTCGCACCCAGGCGGATGCAATGGCGCAGGAGGGGATCCGCGTGCTCGCCGTCGCCCGATCCGCACCGATCAGTCAGGCGCAACTTGCCAAGCTGCCGGAATCAGCGCGGGGATTCGCGTTCGAGTACCTGGGGCTGGTTGGCTTCTCCGATCCCCTGCGATCCAATGTGCCGGCGGCGGTTGCGGAATGCAAATCCGCCGGCATTCGCGTGATCATGATCACCGGGGACTACCCGCTCACCGCCAGCGCCATGGGTCGGCAGGCCGGCCTGGACGGCGAACGGGTCCTGTCGGGCGAGGACATCGAACGGCTGACCGACGAGGATCTTGCGAATCAACTCGCGACGACCTCGATCTTCGCGCGCATCCGGCCGGCGCAAAAATTGCGCATCGTGGAATGTCTGAAACGTCGCGGTGACATCGTCGCCATGACCGGAGACGGCGTGAATGACGCTCCGGCCATCAAGGCAGCCCATATCGGCATCGCCATGGGAGGACGCGGCACGGACGTCGCGCGTGAAGCGTCGGCGATTGTCTTGCTGGACGATGATTTCGGTTCGATCGTGACGACGATCCGCCTTGGCCGGCGGATTTACGACAATCTGCGCAAGGCAATCGAGTATATCGTCGCCGTGCATATTCCCATCGCCGGGCTCGCGCTGTTGCCACTGTTGCTGGGGTTGCCGTTGATCCTCACGCCCATCCACATCGCGTTTTTGGAGATGATCATCGACCCGGCGTGTTCCATGGTGTTCGAAGCCGAGAAGGCCGAAGAGGATGTCATGCGGCGCCCGTCGCGCGATCCCAAGAGTCCGTTGCTATTGCGCAGACGCATAGCGTGGGCGGTGCTTCAGGGCACGGGCGTTTTCGCGGTCCTGGCGGTGGTCCTCATCATGGCCTCACGTCTCGGCGTGCCGGAACTGCGGTTGCGTACCCTGGTGTTCACATCGCTGGTCCTCGCCAATATGGGATTGATCCTGGTGAACCGATCATTCAAGTCGTCATTGGCGAGTGCACTGCTGCGGCCGAACCGGGCTTTATGGATGCTGCTGGGCGGCGTTTCGCTTATTCTTGCCATGGCAATTTTCTGGCCCCCCGCGCAGCTCTTGTTTCATTTCGCCTCGTTGAGCGGGATCGATCTATCGATCTGTGCCGGCGCGGGTCTGATCTGTTTCGTCGGACTGGAAGGCGTGAAGTGGTTGTGGTTTCGACGGCGCCTCGGCAACCAGCCCGCGTGAGTGGATTCCGAACGGTATAACTCGCCGCTCAATTGCGCTCGCCGTGCCAATCGGCTTTACTGGTCGCTGTTAACCATGGCAGCGCATCATGCATTTGAACGCAGTGGATCTGAGTAACGATGCGGCAGCCGCCGCCTTCGTCAAATGCGAGACCGTAGAAGTGGCCTTCGCCCGGACAGCGGGCGAGTTGCTTAGCCGGGAGGGGCCCAACCGTTATGCGGCGGGCGATGCGCTAGTGACGGGCGCGGACGGTGATGTCTGGAGCGTATCGCGTAACCGCTTCGATGCCCGCTATGAATCCGTGCCCCCATTGCATCACGGCAACGACGGCGCCTATCGCAACAAACGCTTGCCGGTGCTCGCGCGGCAAATGGCAGTCGCATTCACTCTGGCTCGCAGCGCCGGTGGCGACCTGCTGCGGGGCAAGGCGGGTGATTGGCTGATGCAATACGCCCCGGGCGATTACGGCATCGTCGACCAGGATAAATTCGCGCGCGTGTACCGCCGTTTGGAAATGCCATGAAACAATTCGCCTTCCTCCTCATCGTGGGTGTTCTCACGTGCGCGGCACACTCGGAAGTGGCGCCGCAGACTCCCTGGGAATACATCGATGCGCAAATTGCCGCGCATCCGCAATCCACCGGCGTCTACGTTCTCGAGCGCGGTGAGGATGCTTTGCTGGCACGTGCCTGGTTCGGCGACAATGCGCGCGCCAGCATTGACATCCAGTACTTCATCTGGAGCGCCGACAACGTCGGTACACTCGCCAGTGCGGCACTGCTGCGTGCGGCCGACCGCGGCGTCAAGATCCGCGTCATCGTCGATGATCTGTTGATCGACGCACCGGACAAGGCCTTGCTGGCGCTGGCGCAGCATCCGAACATCGATATCCGCATTTACAACCCGCGCCATTCTGTGGGTACACCCCTGCCCAAGCGGATGCTGAATATTGCCACGGATTTTCGCGGCGCCAATCAACGCATGCATGACAAGACGTTTACGGTGGACGGCAAGATTGCCATCACCGGCGGCCGTAATATGGCCGACGAATATTTTGATTTCGATCATGCGTACAATTTCCGGGATCGCGATGCATTGCTGGTGGGCGGAGTGGTGTCCGAGGTGCACGCCAGCTTCGAGCGCTTCTGGAGCAGCCCGCTGACAGTGCCTGTCGAGGAGCGCTATGACGGCATTGGTCTGATGAAAAAGAACGTCAAGGTGAATTCGCGCGAGGTGCAGGACGTCTACCATACACTTAACCGATATGCCGCGGACGATGCCAATTTCTCACCCGCAATCCGGGCGACCATCCGGTCCATTCCGGAGAATTTTCCTGAACTGGCCCGGCAATTGCATTGGACAACGGCACGCTTCCTAAGCGATACACCGGGCAAGAACGATTCCCGATTCAGCCTGCAGGGCGGCGGCCGCACGACGGCAGCGCTGGCGGCGGTGCTGAAGTCGGCCCAAAAAGAAGTGTTGATCGAGTCGCCTTATCTGGTGCTGTCGACACCGGCACTGCAGGAATTTGAGAAGTTGCGCTCGCGCGGCGTGCGCGTCCGCATTT
This sequence comes from Pseudomonadota bacterium, assembly GCA_031394735.1. Taxonomy (GTDB): domain Bacteria; phylum Pseudomonadota; class Gammaproteobacteria; order Steroidobacterales; family Steroidobacteraceae; genus TMP-86. The sequence goes on from JANMXI010000308.1 coordinate 34,964, forward strand.
GCACCAATTCGCTGGCGTCGACCGACAACCTGCAGGCCTTCAGCGGTTACCGCAATCAGCGCGCGCAGTTGTTGCGGTTGGGAATCGAGATCCACGAGTACCGGCCCGATCCGGCCGTGCGCATGCAAGTGATGCAGCGCTTCGCACAACTGCGCCGGGAGCGGGAGGCGCCGGTGTTCGCCTTGCACGCCAAGACGATGGTTGTCGATGATGCTGTGGTGTTCATCGGGACTTACAATCTGGATCCTCGATCGGAGAATCTCAACACCGAAGCAGGCGTGGTGATCGAGGACGCGGCCGTTGCCGATGGGGTCGCGCGCAATATCTTCACCGACATGCGTCCGGAAAACAGCTGGGATGCGGCCAAGGATGATCCGGATCAGTTTGCAAGCTTCACCAAGCGCAGCAAAGTGCGCCTCTGGCAGATGTTGCCGATCAAGCCGCTGTTGTAGTATCGCGCCTTCATATGGCGCGCTATGCAGACTGAACCTCTTCCGGACCAGGACCCCTTGGGGTGGCTGGAACGTTCGTTGCTGCGAAAGCCTGGGCGCCTGTTCCTGAAATCTGTCGATGGACGAACCGTCCGCTATGGCGATCTCGATGCCGCCTCGCGGCGCATGGCGGCGGCATTGCAGGGCCGCGGCGTCCTTAAAGGCGACCGCGTCACGGTGGCGGTGGAAAAGTCCGTCGAAGCGATCTTCCTGTACGTTGCCTGTCTGCGAATCGGCGCGGTGTATATGCCGTTGAATACGGCATACACGCCGGCGGAACTTGAATACTTTTTGACCGATGCAGGACCGCGTCTGATGATCAGTAGCGCAACGCTCGCGGGATCGTCGGTCCGCGCCGCGGCTGCCCGCAGCGGTACGCATGTGTTGACGCTCGAGGCGGACGGCACGGGCGAGCTTGCCGATCTGTGCGCGCAATCCTCCGATCTCGCGCTGGCAGAAGCGCTGCGCGGCGGCGATCTGGCGGCACTGGTCTACACCTCCGGCACCACCGGGCGTTCCAAGGGCGCGATGCTGACACGCGCCAATCTCGGGTTTGGTACACAGCAGTTGGTCGACGCTTGGGAGTTCATCCCTGCGGATGTGCTGCTGCATGCGCTGCCGTTGTTTCACGTGCATGGATTGTTCATGGCGCTGAATACTGTGATTGCCAGCGGCGCGAGCCTGCTGTTCCTGCCGCGGTTCGACGCAGAGGAGCTGCTGCGTATGCTGCCGCAGGCCAGCGTGCTCATGGGAGTGCCCACGTTCTATACGCGCCTGCTGAACCACCCGGGATTCACGCGTGAATCGGCGGCCACGATTCGCGTCTTCATCTCCGGCTCCGCGCCTCTGCTGCCGGAAACCCATCGCAAATTTACGACACGCTGCGGTCAGACCATCCTGGAACGCTATGGCATGACGGAGACCATGGTCATCGCCTCCAATCCCCTGCATGCAGCACGCAAACCGGGGTCGGTGGGGCCGCCGCTGGCGGGCGTCGAGGTGCGCATCGCCGAGGCCCTGGAAGGCGGCGTCAGTCTGGACGGAAATCGAATTGGGATGATCGAAGTTCGCGGCGCCAGTGTGTTTAAAGGCTACTGGAATGCGCCGGACAAAACCGCCGCTGACCACTGCGACGACGGGTTTTTCATCACCGGCGATCTGGGTTACGTCGATGCCGACGGCTATCTGCACATCGTCGGCCGCGCCAAGGACCTGATCATCACCGGTGGCTTCAATGTGTATCCGGTTGAAGTCGAAGAGTGCATCGACGCATTGCCGGGTGTGGCGGAAAGCGCCGTCATCGGACTGCCGCACGCGGATTTCGGCGAAGCGGTGACGGCTCTCGTCGTGGGTCTCGCGGGGTCGGTGTTGAGTGAGGACGAGTTGCTGAATGCGCTCAAAGTGCGCCTGGCAAAATTCAAACTGCCCAAGCGTTTCCTCTTCGTCGCCGAGTTGCCGCGCAATGCCATGGGCAAGGTGCAGAAGCAGGCCCTGCGCACCGCGCATGCCGGCCTGTACGGATAAGGTTGCGACTTCAACGCTGCAGCTGAATGCTCTTGCTCAGAAGTTGTGAGCGATCCGCACACGGACCGACCAGAATTTGCACTTCTCCAGGTTCGAACACCGGCTGCAAATCCAGTCCCAGAAATTTCAAATCAGCGGCGGGCAATTGCATTGTCACGGTGCCGGCCGCATGCGGCCGCAGACTGATCTTGCCGAAGCCTTTCAATTCCAGCAGCGGTCGCGCAACGCATGCCAATGGATCGCGTGTGAACAAAAAGACGGTTTCTTCAGCCTCGCGCGCGCCGTCATTGCGGACATCTACTTCGACTGCGATCGAGTCCGTCTCGCGCACAGCGTGCGGTGTCACTCGAAGGTTGGTCAAAACAAACCTGCCGTAGGTCAATCCATGGCCGAACGTGAACAAGGGGTCGTTCGCCACGTCCAGAAATTTGCTGGTGAAAGGGTCCTTCGGATCGGCCGGCCTGCCGGTGGGACGCTCGCCGAAAAAAACCGGTACCTGCCCCAGCGCTCGCGGCCAGCTCACCGGCGTGCGGCCGCTGGGCGATGCCTTCCCCGTCACCACATCGGCAATCGCATTGCCGGCCTCGCAGCCGAGAAACCAGGCTGCAAGCACCGTGTCGGCCGTGTCGAACAACCACGGGACGATGAGGGGCCGGCCCGAAAACAGCACCACGATGACGCGCTTGCCGGCGGCGTGCGCGCCGGCGATGACAGCTTCCGTCAGGCGTCGTTGTTGACCCGGAAGACCCGGATGAGCGCGGCTGGCCGCCTCGCCACTCATGGCAGCAGCTTCGCCCACACACAGAATGACGACGTCGGCGGCTGCGCACAAATCGGCAGTCGCGGCGATGCCGCTGCAATCGGTGCTGAGGATGTCCGTGCCGGCCGCATAGGTGATCTCGGTGTGAGGCAATGCTGCGCGCAGGCCGTCGAGCACGCTCACATTACCCGCAGCCACACCTGCGGCCCACCATGGTCCGCGCATATCGCCGGGCGCATCGGCCAGGGGACCGATGACGCAAATGCGTGGCGGATTTCCCGTCAGCGGCAGGCAATCGGCGTCATTCTTCAGCATCACGATGGAGCGCGTTGCGACATCGCGCGCGAGTTGGCGGCGGCGTGTCAGGCTCGCCGGCGTTTCCACCTGCGCGCCTCGGCCGAACGGGTGATCGAACAGCCCCAGTCTTTCCTTCAGCAACAGGACACGGCGTACCGCGGTGTCTATCTCCTCGATGCTCACCAGGCCTTGCACCAGCGCGATGGGCAAACCGTTGCGATAGGCGTTGGACATCATGTCCATGTCCACGCCGGCCTTCAGCGCCAACACCGCCGCGGAAGGGAGATCCGCGGCCACGCCATGCCGGATCAATTCAGCGATGGCGTTGTAGTCGCTGACGATGACGCCGTCGAAGCCGAGTCGTTCGCGCAACCAGCCGCGCAACAGGTCGACGTGCGCCGTCATCGGAACGCCGGCCAAATCCGTGAAGGCCGGCATCACGGCAGCGACGCCGGCGAGAATGGCAGCTGCGAAGGGCGGCAGATGCACTTCGCGCAAGGTGCGGTCGGAGATGTCGACCGAGGCGTATTCGCGCCCGGCGTTGACGGGTCCGTAGCCGCAGAAATGTTTGGCAACGGCCGCCAGCGAGTCATTGCGTGCCAGATCCTCGCCTTGGAATCCGCGCACCTTGGCAGCGGCAATCTGCGCTCCGAGCCACGCGTCCTCACCTGGACCTTCAGCGCTCCGGCCCCAACGGGGATCCCGCGAGACGTCGAGCATCGGGGCAAACGTCATCGCCAGACCATCCGCTGCCGCCTCGGTGGCCGCCTCGCGCGCGGTCAGTTCCCAAACGCTCGGATCGAAGGTGCCGGCCTCGGCCAGCGGGATGGGAAACAGCGTGCGATGGCCGTGAATGATGTCGAGTCCGATGAGCAGCGGAATGCCCAGGCGCGATTGCTCCACGGCCAGCCGCTGCATCTCATTCACCTGTTCCACACCCACCAGATTGAGCAGATTGCCGATCTCGCCGGATTTGATGGCCTCGGTGGAATCTCCGGCAATGACCGGCCCGGTCACGGCGTAGCCGGCGGCCGTCATGGTGAGCTGACCCAGCTTTTCGGCCAGGGTCATCCTACGGATCAGGCTCTCGACCCGGCTCATGGAACCCAATCCACAATTCTGGCCTTAACATAAGTAAGGAGCGGGGAATTTAGATAGGCTTGTGCACGGTTCAGGGGCAAGGTCGCATCACTTTCGTAAGAACGCCAAACCAGATGATAGATCAGCCAAATGAAATCGCGGGCAACAGTTCTGAAATAGAAGTGGCGCATGCGGGGTTGTGGCCGCAGATGGGGATGATGTTCCGCGCTCTGTGGGCCTCCCCGATGCGCTCGCGCCTGGTTTTTCTGTGCAGTTCCATCCTGTGCGTGATCCTGCTCACCGCGTACGGACAGACCCGTCTCAACGCCTGGAACACACCGTTTTACGACGCGCTGTCACGACGCAATTTCGACGCGTTTCTGGTGCAACTGGGCGTGTTTTGCATCATTGCCGGTGGTCTTCTGATCCTCAATGTGGCGCAGAAATGGCTGACCGAGACGCTCAAGTTGAAGCTGCGTCAGGGCTTGGTCCACGATCTGGTTCACGAGTGGCTGTTGCCGCGGCGCGCCTTCCGGCTGGCCAATGCAGGCCCGATCGGCGTCAACCCCGATCAGCGCATGCATGAAGATGCCCGGCACTTGACCGAACTGTCCGCAGACCTTGGCATCGGGCTGTTGCAGGCCTCGATATTGCTGGCGATCTTCGCGCAGGTGCTGTGGGCGCTGTCGAACAACTTCGCGTTTCACGTGTCGGGTCGCGACCTGGTGATCCCCGGGTACATGGTCTGGGCGGCGGTCGTGTATGCCGGATCTGCATCACTGCTCAGTTACTGGGTGGGGCGGAGTCTCATCGATCGCAATGCAGACCGCTATGCACGTGAAGCAGAACTGCGGTATTCGCTGGTTCGCGTGAACGAACACATCGATGCCATCTCCCTGGCGGCGGGGGAAGCCGATGAGGCGCGGCGCGTGGAATTCGATCTTGCCGCCGTTCTCAAGGCCATGCGGCGGCTGGTCAGCGGCCTGACCAACCTGACCTGGATCACGGCAGGTTATGGCTGGTTCACGCTCATCGCGCCCATCCTGGTGGCGGCGCCCATCTATTTCGCCGGACGCATATCCTTCGGCGGCCTGATGATGGCCGCCGGCGCGTTCAATCAGGTGCAGTCGAGCTTGCGCTGGTTTGTCGACAATTTCAGCACGATTGCCGATTGGCGCGCGACGCTGCTGCGCGTCGCCAGCTTTCGCCGCGCCATGTTGCTCACGGATGACCTGCATCGTGTCGAAGGCCATATCACGGTCACCGACGGTGAGCCCGGACAATACGTGATCGATCATTTGGAAATCGCCTCGCCTGCCGGTTGCACCCTGTTGGAGGAACCGCATGTGGTGGTGAAGGCCGGCGAACGTGTGTTGATCCTCGGCGAGTCCGGCACCGGCAAGACCTTGCTGTTCCGCGCGCTGGCGGGACTTTGGCCTTGGGGCGCCGGCAGCATCGCGCGTCCGGGCGGCGAGTCAGTGCTGTATGTGCCGCGAACGCCCTACATGCCGCCGGGCACTTTGCGAGAGGTGCTGGCCTATCCGTTGAAAGTGGACAGCTTCAGTGAGCGCTCCTTCGTCAATGCGCTGGCACGTCTGCGATTGAAGCGCCTGGCGCCGATGCTCGACCAGTCGAAGCGCTGGGAACGGGAATTGAGCGATGAAGAGCAGCAGCGTCTGTCCTTCGCGCGAGTGGTGCTGCAGGCGCCACCCTGGGTCCTCATCGACGGCGTGTTGGACCAGCTCGATGAAGAGACGCTGACGCGGATCATCGACGTATTTGCCAAGGATCTGCCGCATACTGGCGTGATCCACATCGGCAGGGCCGAGCATCGCAAGGACTTATATACGCGCGTGCTGCACCTGATCAACGATCCAACCATTCGCAGGCTGGCGCGGCTGAAAATCGCCGAGTGCCCGGCCTCCCCCAAGAAACGAACTGTAACCAGCGAGTGATGATGCCCGTAGCGAAATCGACCCCACCCCGTGCGCGTAAGAGTACCTCTGCAGCGCGCAAAGCACTGAGCCCCAAAGCCTTGGCGGCGCTACCTGACGAGCAATTGCTCGAGCAGGTGCAGCGGCAGACCTTCCGCTTTTTCTGGGAAGGCGCGGATCCCCTGACGGGCCTGGCGCCGGATCGGCGCAAGACCCATGAAATGCCGGCGGATGACCTGGTCACCGTCGGCGGCAGCGGCATGGGCGTCATGGCCATCATCGTCGCGGTCGAGCGTGGCTGGATTTCGCGGAACGCGGCGCTGGAGCGTATCCACCTCATGCTCGACTTTCTGTTTCGAGCCACCTGCTATCACGGCGTGTTCGCACACTTCATCAATTCACGCACCGGTGCGCCGATTCCTTTGAGCCGGAAGGATGACGGCGGCGATCTGGTGGAGACTTCATTCCTGATCATGGGTCTGTTGTGCGCGCGGCAGTATTTCGATCGCGATACGCTGGTCGAGAAAAGTCTGCGCGGACGCGTCACCGGGCTGTGGGAGGAAGTCGAGTGGAACTGGTACACGCAGGGCGGACGCAATCTGCTGTACTGGCATTGGAGTCCGAACAATGGCTGGGCCATGGATCATGAGATTCACGGCTGGGATGAGTGCCTCGTCACCTACCTCCTCGCGGTATCCGCGCCGCGGCATTCGGTGGATGCGGCCGCGTATCACCGCGGCTATGCTTCCGGACGCGGCTTCATCAACGGCAAGTCCTACTATGGCATCGAGCTGCCGTTGGGCATGCCGTACGCGGGCCCGTTGTACTTCTCGCACTATTCCTTCTGTGGCCTGGATCCGCGCCATCTCACCGATCGCTATGCGGACTATTGGGAGCAGAATGTCCGCCATGTGCAGATCAACCGCGCGCATTGCATTGCCAATCCGCTCAAATTCAAAGGTTACGGTCCCAATTGCTGGGGTCTGACCGCCAGCGATGATCCGGAAGGCTACCTGGCGCATGCGCCGGACAAGGACAACGGCACGATATCGCCGACGGCGGCGCTGGCCAGCATCGCCTATGCACCGCGCGAGGTGATGCAAACGCTGCGTCATTTTCTGAACAGCTACGGCGAGAAGATCTGGGGCCGTTACGGGTTCGTCGATGCGTTTTGCGAGTCGAGGAACTGGTACGCGAAGACTTTCCTCGCCATCGACCAGGGCCCCATCATTCTGATGATCGAGAACTATCGCACCGGCTTGCTGTGGAATCTGTTCATGAAGGTTCCCGAGGTGCGCGCGGGGCTGCGTGCATTGGACTTCAAGAGCCCGCATCTGACGCGCGCAAAGCGTCGCTGATGGAGTCGCTCGATCAGTGGATCGACCGGCAATATCAACGGTCGGCGGCCGGAATGCAGATGAGCATCTCAGCGCTCAAGGTGATCAAGGCACGACCGGGTTTTGCGCAGACCGTCGTGCCCAGGCGAGGTTCAGTCGTCGCCTCGCCGGTGCCTGCGTCTTACGATCCCGATCCGGATTACTTCTTTCATTGGTATCGCGATTCCGCCGTCACTATCGATTCATTGCGGCTCCTGGCGCTGGACGGCACTGTCGGGAAAAGCGCGCTCGAACAATTCACCGACTTCGTGCGATTCAGCCTGTCACTGGAGGGGCTGGACGGACGCATCCTCGTCGATGCGCCGGCGTGGCGCGGCCGCGTCGCACCGGACTTCGTGAAGTTCCTGCGCGACGATGCGGATCTGGCCGCCGTCCACGGCGATCGCATCGCGGCGGAGACTCGCGTCAACGCCGATGGCAGCCTGGATATTTCGAGCTGGCCGCGACCGCAGAACGACGGGCCGCCGATGCGCGCGCTCACGCTGATGCGCTGGTCGCGTCACTTCAAATTCAACCCTGAACTCGATGCCGCAGTGAGTTCATTGTTGCGCGCAGATCTCGCCTTCTCGCGTCGGCACTGGAACGGCCATTGCTACGATATCTGGGAAGAGGAAAAAGGCCGGCATTACTATGCGTTGCGTCTGTGCGCGGCCGCGCTGGAGGAAGGCGATGCCTGGTTGGCCGCGCGCGGATTTGCCGAGGAGGCGAGGGCGTGCCGGGACGCGGCGCAGGCCATCCGGCCGGTGCTGGACTCCTTCTGGCTGCCCACGGAAGGCTACTATCGCTCGCGCATTCTGGAATCGGGAGTTCGTTCCACCAAGGAACTGGACATCTCGGTGATCCTGGCGGCGATCCATGCCGACGGCAAAGGCGGCGCCGAGTGCGGCGAGGATCCGTGCATGCTCGCCACCTTGTCGCGGCTGGAAGCGCTGTTCGATTCCGAGTACGCCATCAATCAGGGTCGCGCGCCTGGACGCGGACCGGCGATGGGTCGATATCTCGGTGATGTCTACTATTCCGGTGGCGCCTATTTCTTCTCGACCCTCGGGGCGGCCGAGTTCTGCTTTCGTGCCGCACTACAGGGCGATGGCTCGTCATCGTTTGTCGAGCGCGGCGACGCCTATCTTGAAACCGTGCGGGCCTTCACCCCTGACACCGGCGATTTGTCCGAGCAGTTCGACAAAAGCACCGGTGTGCAGACATCGGCAAAGCACCTGGCGTGGAGCTATGCGGCTTTCATATCCTGTGTGGTGGCGCGGCGCTCTGCGTTTCAGGTTCATTCACGACGCGATCGGTAGATCCGAGCGTCAACTGCACCCGATGCACGGCGCCGTCATCCTGCAAACGGAGGGTGGAGTCATTCGGCGCCAGAAGCTGGCCATCGAGGACTGTCGACACGATGCCGCCACTGACGGCGTCCGGATTCGCTACGACGATGTCGTAGCGCGCGGAGCGGTAGTGGAAGGTGATCTCAAATCCGGGCCACGCAGTCGGAATGCACGGCGCCATCAACAGTTGGTCTCCCTGCAGATTGAATCCCAGAATGCTCTCAAGACCAGCGCGATACAGCCATCCGGCTGCGCCCGTGTACCAGGTCCATCCCGCGCGTCCCACATGCGGTGCAACGGAGTAGACATCGGCCGCCACCGCGTAGGCCTCGGCCTTGTAACGCCGCAGGCCATTGCGAGTGCTCGTATGATTGACCGGATTGAGCAACGAGAATAATCCCGCCGCCTTGTCGCCTTGACCCAATCGGGCAAATGCGATCACCGACCAGGTGGCTGCGTGCGTGTACTGTCCGCCATTCTCCCGCAATCCCGGCGGATAGCCTTTGATATAACCCGGGTCTTGAGGGGTGGCATCGAACGGTGGCGCGAACAGCAGCGCCAGCCGATCGGCTCGCCGGATGAGCTGCGAATCGACGGCGGCCATGGCAGCCTGCGCACGTCCAGGATCTGCGGCGCCGGAGATCACCGACCATGACTGTGCAATCGAATCGATACGGCATTCATCGCTGGCGGCGGACCCCAAGGCGGTGCCATCGTCGTAGTAGCCACGCCGATACCAACCGCCATCCCATGCGTTTTGCTCCAACGCCACACGAAGCGCCTCAGCAGTCTCACGCCACTGGGTGGCGCGCAGCGTCTCGCCGCGCGCGTCGGCAAACGGAGCAAACGCGCTCAGTGCGGTATGCAAAAACCATCCGAGCCACACGCTCTCGCCGCGGCCGTGTTCGCCGACTCGATTCATGCCATCGTTCCAGTCGCCGGTTCCGAACAGCGGCAGACCATGGGGCCCGATCGCAAGACTTGTCTCCAAACCGCGCGCGCAATGCTCAAAGAAGCTCGCGGACTCATCGGCAGGACGAGGTTCGAAAAATGCATCGTGCTCGCCGTTCTGCAGCAGAGCGCCCTCGATGTAGGCGACATCCTCATCCAGCAGGGCGTGGTCGCCGGTGACTTTTAAATAGTGTGCGGCCGCAACCCCGAGCCAGATGCGATCGTCGGCGATGCGTGTACGCACGCCCTGGCCGGCCGGCGGCAACCACCAGTGCTGCACGTCACCTTGCACGAACTGGCGCCCCGCGGCGCGCAGCAGGTGTTCGCGAGTGAGCGCTGGTTGGGCGATGGCGAGCGCCATGCCATCCTGCAACTGATCCCGGAAGCCGTAGGCGCCGCTGGCCTGGTAGAACGCCGATCGCGCCCAGATCCGGCAGGCCAGCGTCTGATACAGCAGCCAACGATTGAGCATGATATCCATCGATCGATCCGGCGTCTTAACCTGCACCCTGCCCAGCGTCCGGTCCCAATGATGGATGACCGTCTGCAGTTCCGCGTCGAGGTTGGCTGCGCGATAGCGCACCACCAGAGTCTGTGCATCCGCGGCGCACGCCGCTTCGCCGAGCAGAAACAGGACATCCCGCGTCTCGCCCGGCGCGAGGTCCAACGCAGCCTGCAAAGCGGCGCAGGGATCGAGGCCGGCGCCGGTTCTCTTCGACATCGGCTGCCTGCCCATCAGGCAATCCGGACGATCGAGTCTGCCGTGACGGCCCAGAAATTCGCGTCGGTCCGCGGTCCATTGCGATTGCTTCCCACCGAGGTCGGCGAATGCAACGCGCGAACCGAAGACTGCATTCCAGGGATTGCGCGCGAACAGAGCGCCGGTCTGGGGGTCGATCTCGGAGACGATATGCGGCGCCGATGCGCCGCGCGCGGTGCCGAGCACCCATTCCACATACGCGGTGACCGACAGTCGTCGTCGACGTTGAGCGGAGTTCCCGACTCTCAAGCGGCAGATCTTGACGGAGTCGGTCAAGGGGACGAAGCACAACAACTCGAGCGCGATCTCATGGCTGGTATGCGAAAAGCGGCTGTAGCCTTGCCCGTGTTGCGCGCAGTACGGCGCCGACGGCTCGCGCACCGGCGACAGGGTCGGACCCCACAGGGCGCCGGTTTCCTCGTCGCGCACGTACAGCACTTCGCCCGGCCGGTCGGTGACGGGGTCATTGCTCCATTGCGTCAGCTGATTTTCGCGGCTGTTGACCGACCAGGTATATCCCGACCCTTCAGCGGCGATTTGAAATCCGAAGTGGGGGTTGGCGATGACGTTGATCCACGGCGCCGGCGTTGGCTGTTCGGCACTCAGGTGCGTCACGTACTCGCGCCCGTCGGCTGAAAAGCCACCCAGCCCGTTGAAGAATTCCAACTGCGGCTGATCCGCCGCGAGCGGCTGCACCTCCGGCATGGTGCGCTCGGGACGCGAACCCCGCGCAGCACTGCGCGAGTTCCGACGCCGCTCGAGCTGCTCGGCGATGCTGCCGCGTTGCCCCACAAAGACCACGCGCGCGGCGGCACTGAGCACTGCGCGCGTGTCGGCGGCGAGCAGGTCACTTCGCAGCACGTACACCGATCCACTGGTTCCGTGAGGGTCGGTTCCGGGACGCGATTGACTCATCCGCACCAGGGTCTCGACCGCATTTTGCAGATCCTGAACGTAGGACGGGCCGCGTTCATTCAAGATGACCAGATCCACCGCCAGTTGCTTGAGCCGCCAGTATTCATGTGCCTGCAGCAGCTGGCGTGCAATGCCGATATCTTCGAGATGATCGATGCGCAACAGGACGATGGGAAGATCGCCGGAGATGCCCTGCGTCCACAGAGCTGCCGCGGAACTTCCGCCGCGTTGGATGACTTCCGCTGACGGGCGCATGGAGGCATCTGAGTACAGCAGCAGCCCGGCGATCTGTTGGAACAGATTGGCTTCCTCGGCGGTGATGCCCAGATGCCGCAATTGCACCTGACCCTGTGTCCACGCCAGCGTAGCCGCGCGCTGGAACGCATTTGAGTCGTGGTGTTTGTCGTACAGATCCAGCGCACCTGCGCGTGTGTCGCTGACTGCGGTCCAGTAGGTGACGCGTGCAGTGGCGCCGGGCGGTATTCGAATCCGATAGCGCAGCGCGAACACCGGGTCGAGCACCGTGCCTTCCGAATTGGAAAGCCGGCGCCCGTCTTCAAGCACCGCCGGGGAGTGGATTTCATTGCCACGCCCCAGGAATCGCGCACGGTCGGTTTCGAACTCCACGGCGCCCAGGGTTTGACCTTCCACCACGGCGTGATGCGAGACCCAGACTTCAGCCTCGTGAGGGTCGCGCCGCCGCCGCGTCGCGAGCAGCAGCGCGCTCTTGGACAGGAACTGCGTTTGCACGAACATTTTGGAGAAAGCGGGATGCGCTGCAAACGCCGCGGGCGTTGCCAGCACGAGTTCACTGTAAGAGGTTACCTCGACGTCGCGGTTGTCGCCGCTGCTGTTGGTAATCGACACGCGGCGCACTTCGGCGTCATCCTCGGGAGAGACGACCACGTGCAGCGCCGTCGTGAACACGCCGTCGGTTCGGATGACCTCGACACGATCCTCGGTGAATGTGGCCTCGTAGCTGTCAGGTTCGGCGCCGGTGGGCTGAAAGCCCGCCGACCATACCGCGCCTTGTGCGATATCGCGCAGAAAAATATAGCTGCCCCGATCATCGCGAGTCGTATCCTCGTGCCATTGCGTGACCGCAAGACCGCGCCATCGGCTGTACCCGGACGCGGCGCTGGTCAGCATGACGGTGTAGCGGCCGTTGGACAGCAAGTGAGTCTGCGGAGTCGCGTCCGCCACGTCGCGCAGCCGCCGAACATGCGGCACTTGCGCATCGCTGCTGTCGGCGCTGTCGGTCATACCCTCGATGCGCGGATAGGTGACCGACAGATCGCGCGGCGTGCGTTCCTGAAGCAGCAATTCGGTGGCGCGGATCGCCGGCTCGTCATGAAAGCGCGCGCGCATGCGGCCGTCGAACAAGACATTGGCAAGCGCGACGATGCTCATCCCCTGGTGATGAGCCATGTAGGCACGCACCGTCACGAAGTCCGCACCTTCGGGAAGCCGCGAGCGCGTGTAGTCGAGCGCTTCGTAGAAGCCATAGCGGCCACGGGCGCCAAGCGCCGCAATCCGCTCGAAATTCCGCGCCGCCGCTGGTGGGTCCACCATCGCGGCCAGTGCCGTTGCGTACGGCGCGATGACCAGGTTGTCGCTCAAACCACGTTTCAATCCCAACCCGGGAACGCCGAAGTTGGAATACTGGTAAGTGAACTCTTGATCGCGCGCGCTGTAGGCAGATTCGGAAATTCCCCACGGAACGCCGTTCGATTCGCCGTAGGCAATCTGACGCTGCACGATCAGACGGTTGGTCTGTTCGAGCAGACTTCCGGCCGGCGCGCGCATGACGAGGGAGGGCATCAGGTATTCGAACATCGACCCGGACCACGAAATCAGTGCCGCGCCATTTCCTACCGGCGTGACCTCGCGCCCCAATCGAAACCAATGCCGGGTCGGTACATCGTTTTTCGCAATGGCGAAAAGGCTCGTTAACCGCGCCTCCGAGGCCAGCAGGTCATAACAACTCGGGTCGAGCGATCCGTCGACCGCGTTGTAGCCGATGGACAGGAGGCGGCGTACCGGGTCGAGCAGAAAATCGAATTCCATCGCCATCGCCAGCTGCCGTGCGTCCGCTTCGATGGCCAGGAGTCGGGCGTCCAACGCGGCTCTCGTCGCGATGGGCATGCCGGCATCGAGGTCGAGGCTGTGCATGGCGCGGCGTGCGGCATCCGCCCAGAACAACAGGTCCTCATGCGCAGCGTCGGGGTGTTCCGCGGCAAGTGCCTGTGCGCCATCGACCAGGTTGGCCACAATGCCGGTCCGCAAGATCGACTGCTCGCCTGCGCGCTTGCCGGCGGCATTGCTGTTCAGGTCCGTGGCCAATGCACTCAGCAGATCCTCGAGTTGGGCGTGGGTGATGGGCTGATCACGCTGCTCGTCGGGGAGGGCCTGCAACGCCTCGCGCATTAATAGCAGTGCGTCTCGGGTGCCGGCAATTCCCGCCGCGCCGTCCAACGGCAGGCCGACCCAGCCGCGGCAGGAATTGGCCACCGCGATCAGATGGGCCGCCAGATTGCCGCTGTCGACCGTGGACACATACTGCGGATCGAGCGGGCGCAGGTCGCGCGTGTCATACCAATTGTAAAAGTGTCCGCGGAAGCGTTGCAGTCGGCGCATCGTGGCCAACGTCTTTTCCAGGCGGGTGATCGTCTCCACTGTATCGATCCAGCCGAAATCGCGAGCGCTGATGGCGCACAGCAGATACAACCCCATGTTGGTCGGCGACGTGCGGTTGGCAATGACGGCGCGCGGATCTTCCTGAAAGTTGTCCGGCGGCAGGCAATTTTCCAGCGGCGTCACAAAGGTTTCAAAGTAACGCCAGGTGCGGCGTGCCACCAGCCGCAGGGCCAGTGCGTCTGCAGCATCCACGCGAATTCGTCCTGCGACCAATGGCGATCGACTGATCCGTTGCGCAACGGCGGGGGCTGCCAGCCAGGACACGACGAACGGCATGGCGACCCACCAGGTATGAGTGCCGGCTGCGCCAATGGCGATCAACGCGACGACCGCGAGTGCGACGCTTGCGCCCATTCGCCGATACGCGCCCGGCAGATCGAGGCGCTCGGTGAGCTGCGCTTGAGCCGCCGTCACCCATTCGAGCAAATTGCGTTTGCTGACGAACAGCCGGAATAGTGTTCGTGCGATCGCATCTGTCATCAGCCAGGCCTGATGCGCAAGAAACATCACCGCAAACAGGGTTTGCAGCAGGGCAGTGAGGGCATCCCCGCGCAGCACGCGAAGATGGCTGCCGGCCACAAGACCACGGCGTCGCGGGAAAACAGCGGCGATCACGGGAATCGATGCCGGAAGCGCAAGGCCGATGAGCAGGAAGCCTGTCCACAGCAACGAGCAGGGCAGGGGCAGGAGCCATCCGCCGATCAGCGCCGCAACGCAGCCCGGTGCGGACAGCGTCCGTCGCAGGTTGTCGAGCATTTTCCAGCGCCCGATGAGCGGTAGCGAGCCGCTGCCGCTGCGTCCCAGATCGCGTCGGCCCATAATCCACGGCAGCAATTGCCAATCGCCGCGCGCCCACCGGTGTGCACGCGCCGCCGCCACGTCGTAGCGCGCTGGAAATTCTTCGACGACCTCGATGTCGGAGACGAGCCCGGCCCGCGCGTAGGTTCCCTCGAACAGATCGTGGCTCAACAAGGAGCCGTCCGGCACCCGGCCCGCAAGCGCGCTTTCGAAGGCGTCCAGATCGTAGATCCCCTTGCCGGCGTACGAGCCCTCCCCAAACAGATCCTGGTATACGTCCGACACGGCTGAGTCGTAGGGGTCGATCCCCGTCATGCTGGAGCAGACGCGCTGAAATGCGGAGCCTTCGCGTCCGATGGGCAGCGACAACGTGACGCGCGGCTGCAGCACCGCATAGCCGGAGACGATGCGGCCTGTGCTTGCGTCGAAGCCGGGTTGATTGAGCGGATGCGCCAGCTTTCCGATCAAACGTCGCACCGACTCGCGCGGCAGTCGCGTATCGGCATCGACGGTGATCACGTAGCGAATGCCGGACGGAGATGCCGGCGAGTTTCCGCCGCGATCGATGAAGCCGGTGTCGAGGGCGCCGCGCAACAGCCGGTTGAGTTCGTGCAACTTGCCGCGTTTACGCTCCCAACCCATCCAGCATTGCTCGGTGTCACTCCATTGACGGCGACGGTGGAACAGGTAAAAGCGTTCGCCCACCGAGGAAGGCCCATGCAACCGGTTCAGGCGCGCAATTCCGGCTGCCGCCAACGTCTGCAGCTTGAGATCGGACTCCGCGGTTTCGGTTGCGGCATCGGTCCAATCCGACAGCAACGCGAAGTGAATGTCGCCGCCTGCCGAGGCCAGGTAGTGCACCTCGAGGCGTTCGAGCTGGGTTTCGAGCGCGGCGGGCGTTGTCAGCATCATGGGAACGACCACCATGCTGCGTAGCTCCGCCGGAATGCCGTCCGGCAATGCCAGTGCAGGGAGAAGTGTGGCGCCGACGCCGGTTGTCACCGCGCGATTGATCATCGCCATCGCCATGTCGGAGGCGGGAATCACGCCCAGCAGCGCCATCAGTGCCAGCCGCAGTCCCTCGATCCCCAGGTAGTGGAGAGTCAGGATCGGCAGGGCGAGCAAGGTGCCCGACAACACGATGACGGCACCCATGTAACCGGCCGGACCGAGCGCGATGTTCATGCGCTTCAGCCAATCGGTGTTCGGCGGCTTGAAACCGATGGAACGCGCAAAAGCGACTCGTCCTGCGGCAAGCAGATAGTGTCCCGGATCACGCTCCTGCAACGACTCCTCTGGCGCCGTAGCGGTCGCGGCGATCAACAGACGCGCAATGTCGAGTTCGGTGTAGGTGGAGCTGCGCGCCAGCCGTTCGATCTGACTTCGATACAGATTGCGACTCGGAAAATCCATGGCCGCGAAATCGCTTCCTGACCGTAGGACCTCGTCGACGAGACTGACGTCTTCGAAAAAATCGGGCCAGTTGACTTCCGACACGAGGCGCATGCTGGTGATGATGTTGCGCACCGTGACATTGGATGCGCCTTGACGCTGATGCTCGTCGTGCACCATCTGTTCCGCCGTCGTCCCTTGGGCTTCCAGATGCTGCTCGAGCCACGTCAACGCCGGCGTCACGCGCGGGTCCTGGTCACGGAGGCGCTTCACCAGCTGCACGATGAACGAATTCGACAGCCGCGCGGCATCCTGATGACGCACCAGCAGCGCCTGCACATCAAGGCCAGCGCCATCGACGCCCAGCAACTGGTCCGCAACCTGATCCGCATCCAGGCGCGCGCTACGACCGCTGCGGATCCGAACCGCGGCACGTCGCAGGTTTTCCACCAGGACCACGCGCAGCGTGATGGCGATGGCCCACAGCTCACCGATGGTCAACGGTTGAACTGTTTGATAGGCGCGCACGAAGCGCCGTAGTGTCAGCGGATCGAAGCGGCTGTCGCTGTGGGCTACGCACGCCCAGGCCATGCCGAAGACTCGCGGATATCCGATCAGCGGCCCATTGGCGAGTTTTGGCAACTGCCGGTAGTACCGCGCGGGAAGATCGTTCTTGATCTGCCGGATCTGCTCATCGATCAGGTGGTAGTTGTCCAACAGCCATTCGGCCGCCGGCGTGATCGTATGGTCGGCCGCAGCCGTTGCGCCAATTTCGCGGTAGGCGCTCAGCAGCGTACGTTCGTTGTCGCTGAGTCGTTCATTCAGCGAACTGCGGCGTGGTGGGTTCGCGGTGACCGTCTGGGCCAGTGCCAGGCTGATCGCGTGTTGTTCGAGTCGCTCGGTGCTGAACAGCTCTTCGCGAATCAATTCGTCCGTATTCCAGGCCGAGTTTGCAGAGTCGGCGCGAAAAAAGTTGCGAAGAAATGCCATCATCGGCGTGCAGGATACGCGCGAGGTGGCTCGCGGGATGTACGGTGGCGCACATAGACTCCAGCATCCTGACATCGGTCACGGAAAATGGGGTGCTCGAACGGAGACAATGGGCGGGTGCTGAACAGCTCCGTCATCAAAATCCTGCTGCTGGCCGTCCTGGTATGGGGTGGCTGGAGCCGTTATGCCGAACGTGCCATGCACCCGGCAGATGGGGAGATTGCGCCCACCGACCCTCAGCAGATCGCGATCGATGAGCCGGAGGCGATCAAACTGGGCCGGTGGACGCTGACTCCGCGGGCGCATTACGTGATCATCGCGCGCGTGCTGGGTCACGAGCACTACCGCTTCGACTCGCTGGCGGATCTCATCCCGGAAGACCTGGCGCTGGGGTGGGGCCCGATGTCCGACAATGCCGTGCTCAAGGACATCGATATTTCGCAATCCGGTCGTTTCTACTTCTGGAAGGAAGAGGATGTAACGAATATCGATCGGGACGCCATCGCCGTCCACAGCGCGAACACGCATGTCATTCCGAATGACTCGAGCACTGCCCGCCAGTTGTCGCGCATTCGGGTCGGGCAGGTGGTTCAGCTGACGGGAGATCTGGTGGACGGCACTCGTGACGATGGTCGCTGGATCAGATCGTCCCTGACGCGCAACGACACCGGCGCCGGCGCCTGCGAGGTTTTGCTGGTTCGAAATGTGGAGTTGGTGCCCTGATCGCCGACAGTTCATAATTCGACGATGTCATGGCTTGAACCGTTAACTTTACGCAGCGCCGGCGTCAATCTGGAACCGTTGCGCCTGGATCATCATGACGACCTGGTCGAGTCGGTGCAGGACGGCGAACTCTGGAAGCTCTGGTACACCTCCGTTCCTACGCCCGCACAAATGCACGCCGAGATTCAACGCCGACTGCGTCTGCAGGCCGAGGGCAGCATGCTGCCCTTTGCGGTCATCGACAATGCCACGGGCGGTGCCGTCGGCATGACGACCTATATGAATGTCGACGCGGTGAATCATCGCGTCGAAATCGGCTCGACCTGGTATCGCGCGCGGGTGCAGCGCACTGCACTGAATACGCAGTGCAAGATTCTCCTGTTGACGCATGCGTTCGAGACCTTGCAATGCATCGCGGTGGAATTTCGAACGCATTTCTTCAATTCGTCCAGCCGTCGCGCCATCGAACGTCTGGGCGCAAAACTCGACGGCATTCTGCGTCATCATCAACTCGCGGGTGACGGCACGTTGCGCGATACCTGCGTCTACAGCATCATCGCGCCGGATTGGCTCACGGTGCGCTCGAACCTGACCTGGCAGCATAGCCTGCGCCGGTTCTAGGTCCCGCGTCGAGGACCCGTGCCGACTCAGTGTGGCTTACGGCGAACGAACTGCCGTTTGGCGTTCGTGTAGTAAATCTTGTCGATGACCTTGCGCGGCAGTGCCAATCCGGCGACATCGGCCCGAATCGCCTCGATACGCTGGGATTCATCGGTCGCGAGGTAGCGCCAATCCGAGATCCAGAACGCATGCGCTTCCTTGCGGAACTGCTCCGGGGGGACCTCCGGTCCGTAGGTTAAATCGGTGGCGTACAGCAGCCGGTCCGCGTAACGGATGAAGAATTGGCGGACCTTCTCACGGTCGCGCACGGATTGAACCTGCACTGCCGTCATCCGCGCGGCGAGGTCGACATTCGCATTTGGGTGGGCATCGAGGAACGAGGCCAGCCGCGCGACATCGAATTCCAGGCTCGCCATATGCGCTCCCACGAAGCGCAGCTCTGGGTGATGCGTGACGAACCGATCGCGCGCGCTCATCAGCGTTTCGTAGCGGGGCTGCTCCGGATGCAGAAACATGTGGTACTGCGGATGCTCGCGAAAATAGTCCCGGTCATTGTCGTTGGTCATCTGTTCCAGCGGCAGCCAGCAATTGAAGGGCTCGCCTTGGTGATCGATCAAGGGGATGCCCAGGGATGTGATGTGTGCAATGACAGGATCAAGGCCCGGATCGTCGAGCATGATGAGTTCGCCGGCTGCGTTCTTCTCGACCAGGCCCACATTCTTCCAGATCTTCACGCCGACCGCGCCGTTGCTCACCGCGTGGTCAATCCGCGTATCGACACCCTGCGCCCACCCGGGCGTGCCCCAGTCGTGCATTGAGAACGTGGTGGCATAGTGAAAGCGCCTGGGGTTGCTCTTGCGCAAAGTCACCGCGATGCGAGCCTGCTCATCGATCGACGGGAAATCCGGATAGTCGACATTGATGGACAGCAATTCAAAGCCGTCTTCTTTGGCCTGTGCCAGAAAGGCAGGGTCGGCGGTGTTCGCGTGAACGTGCGCGTCGTATTTGCGTACGGCGGTAAAGTCGGTGCTGCGGTAGGCGCTGGATCCGTCGGTCCCGGCGCGTGCGATGCCAATTGCAAGCAGCGAACAGGCCATGACGAGAGCGGCAGAATTAGCGAGGTGCTTGATCATCGGTTGATCGATCCTTCCAGGATATTGGCGTGCAAATGCGCGACTGTTTTATGCGCGGTCAAAGTGTCGCGGGTCAGCCATCTTCGCCGATGGTATGATCATATCAAGTTATTTTTTCAAGGGTCTGATTCCAGCGTGTCGGCGATCGTTTCCATCTCCAATCTCACCAAGACCTACGCGTCCGGGTTTCAGGCGCTCAAAGGCGTCGATCTGGAAATTCGACGCGGCGAGATTTTCGCCTTGCTGGGTCCGAACGGCGCCGGCAAGACCACGTTGATCAGCATCGTCTGCGGATTGGTGAACGCCAGCACCGGCAGCGTGCTCGCCGACGGCCACGACATCGTCAAGGATTACCGCCGGGCACGCGCCAAGATCGGACTCGTGCCGCAGGAACTCACTGCGGAAGCCTTCGAGACCGTATGGGCGAGCGTGCACTTCAGCCGCGGCTTGTTCGGCAAGGCGCCTGATGAGGCCTATCTTGAAAAGGTATTGCGCGATCTGTCTCTGTGGAGCAAGAAGGACAGCAAGATCAATGCGCTCTCCGGCGGCATGAAGCGCCGCGTGATGATCGCCAAGGCGCTGGCGCATGAACCGCAGATTCTGTTTCTGGATGAGCCCACCGCCGGCGTCGACGTGGAATTGCGGCGCGATATGTGGGAAATGGTGCGCGGCCTGCGCGCCAGCGGCGTCACCATCATCCTGACCACGCATTACATCGAAGAAGCCGAGGAGATGGCCGACCGCGTCGGCGTCATCAACAAGGGCGAGATCATTTTGGTGGAGGATAAAACTGCACTGATGCACAAGCTCGGCAAACGGCAGTTGACGCTGCATCTGCAGAGCCGGCTGGAGCGCATTCCGGCCTCGTTGGCCGAGTTGGGATTGGAACTGGCCGCGGACGGCACCGAACTGATCTACACCTTTGATGCGCAGCGTGAGACTTCCGGCATTGCGCGTCTGCTGCGCCAGCTCAACGAGCAGGGCATCGATTTCAAGGATCTGAAAACGACGGAGAGTTCGCTCGAGGACATCTTCGTCAGTCTGGTGCGAGGTGACACTTGAACGGCTACGCCATCCGTACCATCTACCGTTTCGAGTTGGCTCGCTGGCTACGTACGCTGGTGCAGAGCATCCTCTCGCCGGTCATCTCCACGTCGCTGTACTTCGTGGTGTTCGGCGCCGCCATCGGCGCGCGCATGGCGCAGATCGAGGGCGTCAGCTACGGTGCGTTCATCGTGCCCGGATTGATCATGCTGTCGGTGTTGACCGAAAGCATCGCCAATGCCTCGTTCGGCATCTTCATGCCAAAGTATTCCGGAACGATCTACGAAGTACTGTCGGCGCCGATCTCCTACATCGAGATTCTGCTGGGCTATGTGGGCGCGGCCGCCACCAAGTCCGTGTTGCTGGGGTTGATCATCCTGATCACAGCGCGCGTGTTTGTGCCGTTCCAGATTTTGCACCCGGTCTGGATGCTGACCTTCCTGCTGCTGACCTCGGTCACCTTCAGTCTGTTCGGTTTCATGATCGGCATCTGGGCGACGGGGTGGGAGAAACTGCAGATCGTGCCGATCATGGTGGTGACGCCGCTGACGTTTCTTGGGGGCAGCTTCTATTCCATCAGCATGCTGCCGCCGGTGTGGCAGAAGATCACGCTGTTCAATCCGGTGGTGTATCTGGTCAGCGGTTTCCGCTGGAGCTTTTACGGGATTTCGGATGTCAGTGTTCCCTTGAGCTTGGGGATGACCTTGCTGTTCATGGCGGCCTGCCTGATCGCTATCGGCGTGATTTTCAAGACGGGGTATCGGCTGAAGGCTTGAGTTCCGCGTGACTACAGGGTTGCAAGGCCAGTAGACTACGCCCATGGCTACCAATTCAGAACTCTTCGAACGCCGCCGCGCCGCCGTGCCCAGCGGAATTTCCCACGCCACCACCGTGTTCGCCGAGCGTGCGGAAAATGCGGAAATTTGGGACGTCGAAGGCCGGCGTTACATCGACTTTGGCGGCGGCATTGGCGTGTTGAATTCCGGCCACCGTCACCCTGACGTCGTCGCCGCAATCAAGGCACAGTTGGATAAGTGCATTCACACCGCCTTTCAGGTCGTGCTGTATGAGCCCTACGTCGCGCTCGCCGAGCGTTTGAATAAACTTGCGCCGATCGCGGGGCCCGCCAAAACCATGTTCGTGTCCACCGGCGCAGAAGCCTGCGAGAACGCGGTCAAGATCGCACGTGCTGCGACCGGGCGCTCGGCCATCATCGCCTTCAGCGGCGCGTTTCATGGCCGCACCATGATGACCATGGCGCTGACCGGCAAAGTGGCGCCTTACAAGCAGGCCTTCGGCCCGATGCCGGCGGAAGTTTTTCACGTGCCGTTTCCGGTCGAGCATTACGGCGTCACCGTCAAGGACTCGCTCAAGGCGCTGGAGTTCCTGTTCAAGTCCGATGTCGCGCCGAGCAGTGTCGCGGCCATCATCATCGAGCCCGTGCAGGGCGAGGGTGGATTTCATGTCGCGCCGGATGAACTGCTGCAGGCGCTGCGCAAGTTGTGCGACACCCACGGCATCCTGTTGATCGCCGATGAAGTGCAATCCGGCTTCGGGCGCACCGGCAAGATGTTCGCCATCGAATACTCGGGCGTCAAACCCGACATGATCACCATCGCGAAATCCCTGGCCGGCGGCATGCCACTGGCCGGCGTCATAGGCCGCGCCGAGGTCATGGACGCGCCGGGGCCCGGCGGATTGGGCGGCACGTATGCCGGCAATCCTCTGGCCTGTGCCGCGGGACTCGCTGTCCTCGATGTCTTCGAACGTGAAAAGTTGCTCGATCGCTCCATCGCCCTTGGCGCCGCCATGCAATCGCGGCTTCAGGGGTTCGTCGGACGCGCCGATCTGCTGCCTATTGCGGCGCTGCGGGGCCGCGGTGGCATGCTGGCCTTTGACCTCGTGAAGCAAACCGGCGCACACGATCCGGATGCGGATGCCGCCAAACGGGTCACCGCGCGTGCGTTGCAGCGTGGCCTGATCCTGCTCACCTGCGGCGTGTACGCCAACACGATTCGCATTCTCGTGCCGCTGACCGCTTCCGACGCCCTCATCAGCGAAGGTCTCGACATCATCGATTTCGCACTCAAGCGCGATTGATTCGCGACCCTGTGCGCATGCGTGGCGTTGAGATTCCCTCGTTTCATACCGGCGACATCGCGTGGCAGGCGGGACACCTGTCGCAGGCAGGACGCGAAATCATTCCTATGCACTTCGGCGAGCCCAGTCTCGGCGCCTCTCCGGCCGCCATCGCCGCCGCCCATCATGCGCTCGACCATGAGCGGCAGGTGTATTGGAATTCGCCGCAATTGCGTGAGCGCATTGCGCGTCATTACCTCGAGGACTACGGCGTCGTGGTTGCGCCGGAACGGATTCTGCTCACGGCGGGCGCCAGCGCCGGACTGATTGCGCTCTTCACGGCCCTGTTTGCGGCGGGTGATCGCGTCGGCCTGCTGCGTCCAGGCTACCCGGCCTATCGCAATTCACTGCGCGCCCTGGGCCGGGAGTCCGTGGAAATAGATTGTGGTCCACAGACGCACTATCGACTCACTGCCGACATGCTGCGCGAGGTGCCGGGCGACCTGCACGGATTGGTGTTGGCGAGTCCCAACAATCCCACCGGCGCGATGTTATCGCGCGAACAACTCGCGGCCGTGGCTGCGGTCTGCCGCAAACGTGGGACGCGCTTGATTTCCGATGAGATCTACCACGCCATCACCTACAGTGCGCCCGCGGTGTGCGCCCTAGAGGTCGATCCGGAGGTCATTGTAGTCAACAGTTTTTCGAAACTGTATCGCATGACTGGGTGGCGGCTCGGCTGGCTGGTTCTGCCCGAGGATTGCGTTGCGCACGTGAGCACGCACCTGCTCAACTTCTTTTTGACGCCACCGTCGATTTCGCAGCACGCAGCGCTGGCCGCATTTGACGATCTGGCCGAGCTGCGCGCAGCCGTTGCCATCTATGCGCACAATCGCGCGCGCCTGCTGGCTGAATTGCCGGCGCTTGGATTCAAGGGTCTTTCAGCCCCAGATGGCGCGTTCTATCTGTATTTGAACGTCGGGCATCTGACCGACGACAGCCTCGCCTTTTGCAAGCGCCTGCTGAACGACACCGGTATTGCGGCGGCGCCGGGCATCGACTTCGACCCCGTCGACGGACGACATTGCATCCGCTTGTCGTTCGCCATCTCGAGTCCGCAGGTGGAGCGGGCCATCGAATTGCTGCGGGCCTGGTTACCGCGCTAGAGCTCTGGAAACAGCAGCTTGCCGCTCATCAGCAAGGACTGACCGAGCGCGATCATCACCAGCAATTGCCTGCGCGGCAGCAGCATCACCTGTCTGCCGGGCGCCGTGGACAGATACCACAGGGGCAATGCCCACAAAAAGGCCGTACCCCAGTGCATTTCCAGATCCACGCCGCCGACCACGCTCATGAGCGACATCAAGGCCAGCGGGCCGATGGCGTGGATGCTCCAGAACGGGGCCGCCAGCGCTGGCTGCGGCGGCAATGATTGCGGTGCCGGCATCTGCCGTCGCGCCAGTCTGTGCATCACCACCAGCAGCACTATCGCCGGCATCACGCGCAAAGTTTGGCTGGCGAAAAAGCGCAGCAGGCTGTCGGCGCGAGCGGCGGGCGGAAGCGCTGCGCCTAACGAATTTGATGCGTAGGTGAAAGTCGGGAAGTGATTCTGAACCAGCCACACGATGTGCGGCACCAGCAGCGCCAGTGACACCAACGCTGCGAGCGTCACGCCACGCAGCAACGCCGTGCGTGAGTGGCGCAGCGCCCAACCCAGAAAGACCAGATTGCAAAGGATGGGGACGGCCATTTGATATTTTGACAGCATCCCTGCGGCCCAACACGACCCGAGCGCCGTCCACCATTTCCAATCGCGATCCTGCGCTGCCTTCCAGGTGCACAGCATGGCCGCCGCATTGGCGCACAGCAGCGCGGTGTTGTGATTGTAAAAGTGCATGCGCAGCGTGTGGTAGCTGATGGCGCTGATGAGCAGCGCGCCGAGCCAGCCGCGTTTTGCGTCCAGCGTGGCGGTTCCCAGCCAGCAGGCCGTGATCATGGTGAACAGCACCTGCGCGGCGCCGAGCAGATAGGTCAGCGCCAGGCCTGAGGGAGCGACTTGAGCGCATACCCACAGGATCAACGTGGGCAGGGGCGGGTGTTTCGAATAGCCCAGTGCTGGGTGCAACGCCCAGTTGAGCTGCTCGAGATTGTCGATCGGCGGCTCCTGCCGCAACACCAGCGGCACGGCAGACCAGAACATCAGGAATATCAGAACGAATGCGCACGATGCCAGATCGATGCGGCGCCACCGCTTCACGCCGAGGCAGGCACCGTCCAGCATCATGTGCCGGTGAAGGCCTGCAGCCTCACGTTGCTGCGGAGCCGTTGCTCACGCCAGGCAGAGGAGGCGAGGTAGCAATATTCGGCCTCGCGCGCCGTGCGTGGTTTGCCGGAGCTTACCGGCAGTTCCGGGTGGCACATGATCATGCCGCCATCTTGCAGCTTCTCCAACCAGAGTTGCATCAGCGTCTCGTACGCCGGCGTCGTCTTGAAATCGTAGGCGCCCGCGAAATCGCTGTTGCAATGCATGGCGGATTGCGTGATCTGCGCATGCAACGTGCGGCCGCCCAGTTCCTGAATGAACCGGGACTTGAGGTTGGTCGGCAGCGAGGAGCGGGTCGATCGCACCGCTACTGCGGAGCCGTAGCGTCCGGTCAGTTCTGTCAACAGCGGTTCACGAACGCCTGGTATCTGATGAATATGGCAATGTCCGTCTACGAATGCCGGCGCGCCACCCAGCAGGTCTTCGAAGCGCGTGAGCTGGGAGCGGATCTCGGCGAGTACGCTGCCCTGATCCACGCGACGTAACAGGAATCCCCGAGTCAGCCATCGATGCAGGCTGCTGCGGATGCCAACCGGCGCAAACTCCGTCAGGTCCAGATGCAATCCAACCGACAAATGCGGTGCATTCGAAGTCAGAAGCGCGCCGTAGCTGGCGGCGTAGGGCGCGTGCACCAGAACGCTCGCGGCGCTGATCGCGCCGCTGCGCGCGAGATCAATGATGGCGCGCGAGGAGCGTCCGTTCGCGCCAAAGTCATCCGCACACAGCACGACGCTGCGCGGTTCAGGGTGATCACCCATTGCGGGATTTTTGCAAGGTCAGCGACGCCGACTGTTCCGCGCCGCCCCATTGCAGGTCCTCGGCGACCAGATAGCGTGGACGTTGCTTCACTTCGTTGAAGATGCGGCCGACATATTCACCGACGATGCCGAGCGCCAGCAATTGCACGCCTGAGAAAAAGAAAATGGATGCGGCCACCGTGGCGAATCCCGCGATGGGCTGGCCAAAGAACACCCTCTCGATGACCAGCCATCCGGCCATCACCATCGACCCTGAGGAAATCAGCACGCCGGCAGCGGCCACCCATCGCAGCGGCAGATTCGAAAACGAGGTGATGCCGGTCGCTGCCAGTGAAATCAGCTGCAGAGGCCGGAACTTGCTGTGTCCGTTGGTGCGAATGCCGGGCGTGAAGTCGATGGCCTCGGATTTAAAGCCCACCCAGGCGTATAGCCCCTTCATAAATCGGTCTCGTTCAGGCAGCGCTCGCAACGCGCTGACGACCTTGCGGTCCATCAAGCGGAAATCTCCGGCATCGCGCGGTATCATCGGATTGCGCCGCTCGCCGGACAGCAGCCGGTAGAATCCCGACACGGCCATGCGTTTCAGGCGGCTTTCGCCCTCACGGCTGCGCTTCACGGCGTAGACCATTTGAATGCCTGCCCGCCAGCGCGCCACCATGGAGGCGATGAGGTCCACCGGATGTTGGAAATCCGCATCCAGAATGACCACGCAGTCCCCGCCTGCCACGTCCAATCCCGCCTGAATCGCAATCTCCTTGCCAAAATTACGCGAAAGTTCGACATAGCGAAGGCGCGAACCCAGTTGGAGCTGCTGAATCCGTTCGCCTGAATCATCGCTGCTGCCATCGTTGACGACCACCAGCTCGATATCCGCCGTCAGCGGCGCGACGGCTGCTTCCAGCGCGCGCAGAAACGCAGCAATCCCTGCGGATTCGTTGTACACGGGGACGACGCAGGAGAGCGTGAACGTGACTCCCGGCGGCGGAACAGCCGTCTCGGGACGTACGATGTGCAGCATGAGTTTCTCAGCCATGGCCCGCTTGTATATGTTTTGACGCCATCGGACTCCCCGATCAATCGGTACGGCGAGTGTCTTTTATCGCTGTAAAAACAGCCAATTTCGTCAGCAATTCGTCAGACACGACGACTGCCAGGCGGCAGGATCATTGCAAAAAATTAATGTTGTCGCGGTGCGTCGCAGCGCGTCACCTGCGCCGCAATGCTGTCAAATGGCATCTATGCGAATACTTCTGGTGGAAGACAACGAACTGCTCTCCGATGGACTGCTGCGTTCACTGGCGATGCCGGGCTATGCGGTTGACCGGATTTCTCACGGCGAGAAAGCCGATGCGTTTTTGAAGGCCGAGGCCTATGACCTGCTCGTGCTCGATGTGGGATTACCGGGGATCGATGGCTTCGAGGTGCTGCGTCGGCTGCGTGAGCGTGGCAGCAAGCTCCCTGTGCTGGTGCTCACCGCGCGCGATTCTGTCGAGGACCGCATTCATGGACTCGATCTGGGAGCGGACGATTATCTGGTGAAGCCCTTTGTGCTGGGAGAGTTCGAGGCGCGTGTGCGTGCCTTGATCCGGCGCGCCGAGGTGGCTCGCACACCGCAGTTGGTGTGCGGCGACCTGCGCATGGACACGGTTGCGCTGCGCGCCTATCTCGGCGCCGAAGAGCTGATGCTGACTTCGCGTGAATGGTCGATTCTCGAGGTGCTGCTGCGACAACTGGGGCAGGTCATCTCGAAAAAGCGCATCACGCATGCAGTCGGCAACACCGAACGCGACGTGATGCCCAATACGGTGGAAGTGCACATTTCGCGTCTGCGCCGCAAGCTGGGTCCGCACGGCCCGCAGATCCGCGCGGTGCGCGGCTTTGGTTATCTCATGGAAGGACCGGGCGCTGCTCATTGAACGCCGGCAACAACATCCGGCTGCGGTTGCTCGCGTGGCTGGTGCCGGCGCTTCTGACTTTGATCGCGATCAGCGCCAGTGTCGCGTACTTTGTCGCTCTGCACGTCGCAACGCTGGCCTATGATCGTGCACTGCTCGATCCGGCGCTGGCCATGGGGTCGCATCTGGCGTGGAAGAATGGCCACGTCGAATTCGACCTGCCGCGGGTCGCGCAGCAGGTGCTGTTGATCGATTCCAACGATGAGCTGTTCTTTCGCATCACCGGACCGCGCGGCGAGCCGGTTGCAGGTGACGCCGATCTGCCGGCGCCGCCGGCTGGTTCTTCGCAGCCGCGCTTTTATGATTCGACGTTTCGCGGCCAGCGCATGCGCGTCGCGGCGCTGCCGATTCAGCTCACACCGCCCCGCGGCACTCCGGCCATGGTGCAGATTGCTGAAACCATGCGCAAGCGCGACCAACTCATTCGCGAGGTCCTGCTTGCCGATCTGCTCCCCAGCAGCCTGATCGCACTCGCCACCATCGTGCTGATCTGGTTCGGTGTGGCGCGCGGGTTGGCGCCATTGAACCGGCTGCGGCAGGAGATCGCCGCGCGTTCACACCGTGATCTGCGCCCCGTGCCTGAACATCTGTCGCCCGAGGAGACGCGGCCGTTGATCGATGCGATCAATGACATGCTGGGCCGTCTGCGCGAGGCCATCGGCATTCAGCAGCGCTTCATCGCCAATGCCGCGCACCAGTTGCGAACGCCGCTCGCCGCCATGCTGACGCAGGTCGAATTGCTGAGCCGCGCGCCGTTGCCGGAAGGCGTACGCGGCGAGGTGGCGCAACTGCGGCGAGCCATCGGCAAGGCGGCGCATCTGGCCAATCAGTTGTTGACGCTGGCGCGTGCGGAGCCGGCGGATCACAACCGTACCTTGATGAAGGCGGTTGATCTGCATGAGGTGTGCGAGGAACTGGTGCAGGAATGGGTGCCGCGTGCGCATGCACGTAACATCGACCTGGGGTTTGAGATCGAAGAGGTCACGGTGTCGGGCGATGCGTTGTTGCTGCGCGAACTGATCCGCAACCTGCTCGACAATGCGGTCAAGTACACGGCCGACGGCGGTGCCGTCACCCTGCATGTCACCGGCGGCAACGTCGCCGTCATCGAAGTGGAGGATAACGGCATCGGCATCCCCGAGGCGGAACGCTCACGCGTGCTGGAGCGCTTTCACCGTATTGACGGAACGCCGGGTGAAGGCAGCGGCCTGGGGCTGGCGATCGTGCGTGAGATCGTGGCCGCGCACGGTGCCGAGTTGCAGATCTCCACGCCGGCCTCGGGACGCGGCACGAGCGTAGCGGTCTGGTTTCCGCTTCGACCGCCCGACGCTCTTTAGCGCGCGCCGGGCGATGCGCCGGGTGTCTATTGCATCGCCGCCTTGCGCTCCTTGAGCGTGGGCGGCACCCATTGATAGATCCACGTTTCGGTAAGCGGACGCCCGCGGATGCGCAGGAAGGCGCGTAAATCCAGCGGCTCGAGACTGTCATCGGTGAGCTTGACGTCGAACAAGGCGCGATAGCCGCCGAATTCGGGCACCAAATGTGCGGTGACATGTTCCAGCGTGCCGCGCGACGTGGTGATGATCGCGTCCACATCGGCATCGCGCGACAGACCGGGCAGGTCGCCGCCGGCGAAATCCACCGTGAAGTGCCAGGAAAAATATTTGCGCTTTTGTCCGACGGTGCCGCCGATGCCGGTGCGCGTCGCCACCACCTGCGCCAGCGGTGGCGTGAACGGCATCTGCGTGCCCCAGTATAATTTGTAGCCGAACAGCAACTCCTGTCCCGCCTTCAGCGGTTCCTTCGGATTCCAGTACGCCACAATGTTGTCGAAGGTCTCATCGATGGTGGGGATCTCCACCAATTGAACGGCGCCCTTGCCCCAGCCGCCATTTGGGCCGGTTCGCGGTTCCACCCACAGGCTGGGTCGTCGGTCGTAGTAGACATTGTCGTCCTGATAGTGGTCCCACACGCGGTCGCGCAGCAGCAGACCGAAGCCGCGCGGATTGTCATCGAAGAACGAGTTGACGCGCAGTTGAGACGGATTCATCAGCGGCCGCCAGATCCACTCGCCATTGCCAGTCCACATCGACAAGCCGTCGGAGTCATGGATCTCGGGTCGCCAGTCATTGGCGACGCGGCGGTCGTTCTCGCCATTCTGGAACATGCTGGTCAGAGGCGCGATGCCCAGTCGTTCGATCGGCTTGCGCGGATACAGGGCCGCATCCACGTCCATGATCTGCGTGGCGCCCGGATTGATGACGAAACGGTAGGCGCCGGTGAGACTGGGGGAATCCATCAGCGCATAGAGCGTGACCATGCCGGAGCCCTTGGCGGGTTTCTCGAACCAGAACGCGATGAAGCGCGGAAACTCTTCCGGCCGGTTCAACGCCGTGTCGACGGCGACGCCGCGCGCTGACAAGCCGTACTGGCGGGTGTCGCCGACGGCGCGAAAATAGCTGGCGCCGAGGAAGGCGGAAATGTCGGCCTTCCAGTTCGTCGTGGATTGAATGCGAAAACCCGCGAATCCGCCGATGCCGCGCAGGGATTGCGGTTCCAGTCCGCTGCGGTCGTAATCGAACATGGCCGGGTCGTAGGTGATCTCGCGGGCCTGTCCGTTCTGCACCTCATACATGCGCACGCTTTCGGAGAAGCTGCGGCCGGTATGGAAAAACTGAATCCGGAATTCCAGGAGGTCGTCTGCCCATAGCGCGTGGTCTGCGCGCGAGCGGATGTTCTGATATTGATCGTAGCTCAATTTCGCCAGCGAATCGGGCAGGGTGTTTTTGGGCGGCTGATACGCATTGCTGGCGAGCCAGCGCGCCTGACCTTTGAGCAGCGCATAGTCGAAAGCCTGTGCGGTCATTCCTGGGTGCGTGAGTTGGGCAGCCGGTGTGGCAGCCGGCGCGGGCACCGACGCCGGCGTGGCGGCAGGCGTGGTCGCCGCTATCACGGCCATGCACGGCAGCAGCGCCACACTTGCGATCAAGGCGAAGGTCGAATATCGGAATGGGGTCATCGTGGCAATCTCTTCTCGTCGCTAGATGGGGGGAGGCTTGGGCAAGTCGGGCAGGCCGGCCAGCTGATGCAGCAAGGTGCCGGAGCCTGCGATGTGAACGCGCTCCTGCGGCGTGAGCCAGCCGAGCAGTTCGTCCAGATGGGAGGCATCGCTGATTTTCTGTTCGGCGGTCAGCGCGTGGGGGTCCGGCTTGCCGCGTGGATCGCTGGGCCGCGCCATGTTGCTCTGGATATGCGCCACCCGCGCTTCACGATGGCGGGCCAGGTACTGCAGTCCATCTTCGGGCAGGGTTTCAGCCTGCTCGACCAATTGGTATTTGCGCGCCACCAGCGGCGGCACCTGGGCTTCCTCAGGGGTTCGCAGGATGCCGAGCTTGCCGAACATGCGCGCCAGCGTGCGGCTGCCGCTGGCGCGCGACAGCGGCACCGACAGCAGCAGGCCGAGAAGTGCCGGTGACATCCACGCCAGCAGCGAGGGCGACAGGAACCAGGCAATGACGGCGGTCACGCAGCCGATCAGGGTCGCCTTGCGATACGAGTGCCACGCGTCGCCCCAACCGCTCTCGCCCGCATGGCGGCGCTGGGCATTCCATCCCGAATCGCGCCCCATCAGGATCTCGAACACGTGGGTGCTCTGCGTCAGCATGAGAATGGGTGCATACAACGCGGAGAGGACCAGTTCGACGATGCAGCTGAACAACAACCCGACGATGCCGTAGGTGGCGCGGCGGATCGGTCCGTTGACGATGGCACGCAGCAGTCCGATGGTCTTGGGGATCAGCAGCACGAACATGCTGAACAGAAACAGATTCATCATCAACTGCGCGTCGAAGCGCGGCCAGGTCGGAAACAATTGAAAGTCTGCGGTGAAATATTCGGGGCGGATCAAGTGCGATTGCAGCGCCAGCGCAAAGCCTACGCCGAGCAGGACCAGCCACAATGGCGAGGAGATGTAGCTCATGATGCCCACCACCAGATGCAGGCGGCTCACCCAGCTAAAACCCGCCGCGCCGATGATTTTGCTGTGCTGCAGATTGCCCTGTGCCCAGCGGCGGTCGCGTACCGCAAGATCCGTCAGCGTCGGCGGACACTCTTCATAAGAGCCCTGCAGATCGGTGGCCAGATGCACCTTCCACCCGGCGCGTCGGATCAATGCCGCTTCGACGAAATCGTGCGACAGGATGAAGCCGCCGAACGGCTTGCGTCCGGGCAGGGCGGGTAACCCGCAGGATTGCGCAAACGCCTGTACGCGGATGATGGCGTTGTGGCCCCAGTAGTTGCCGCTATCGCCAGACCAGGCGGCGAGGCCGCGCGTCACCACCGGGCCGTACACGCGCGAGGCGAATTGCTGCAGTCTGCCAAACAGCGTGGTGGCATGAATGAGATACGGCGAGCTTTGCAATATGCCCATCGCCGGATCGGCGTGCATCTTGCGCACCAGGCCGGTCAACGTGTTGGTATCGATCAGGCTGTCGGCATCCAGGACGATCATGTAGTCGTAGCGCTCGCCCCAGCGCTCGACGAAGTCTTCGACATTGCCGGACTTACGCGCGATGTTCTGCCAGCGCCGGCGGTACCACACCGGCATGAACGGCACGGCGGCACGCAGCCGCGCCAATGCCAGCGATTCGCGCACCCAGGCATCGGCGCTGGTCGAATCCGACAGCAGCACCATTTCAAATCGTTCCTCGCCGCCACGTTCGTGCAGCGACTCGGCCATAGCCTGCAAGGCGGCGACGACCGTGGTCGGGTCCTCGTTGTAAATCGGCATGATCAGCGCGGTGCAGGCATCGGCCGTGGAAAAATCCGCCGGCGGATTCGGTTCGCGCGGTTTGATCAGTCCGACCAGCGCGGTGCCGGCCGCAAAGCCGATCCAATTCAGCGTGATGACGAAGAACACGATCATCAAGCCCTGCAGGAACGTCATGTTCGCAAAGCGCACCGCGTACAGCATTTCGTACGATCCGTAGGCGGTGATGCCGAGGGTGATCGTCATCAGCAGCAGGCGCGCGAAGAGCACCGACGGTGCGGTGCGCCAGCGGTTCACGTGCGGCACCGGGTAGTGAAAGTTCTGGGCCGGCATTCGCAACGGCGCAAGCGGCGGCATGCCGCCCGCGGCCTCACCCAGGTCCAGCATCAGCGCCGAGTTCAACTCGCGGTCCAGCGGTACAGCCATGTCTCGGTCACCGGTTTGTCGTTGAGCAGCACCCGTAAGCGAAGCTCGATGACATCCGCGTTGTTGGGGGCTAGTTCGAATCCGACGCGAAAGCCGTGGATCGACGGATTGCTGGCGATGCTTAAGTTGGAGATCTTGCCGGCCGAGGCGCCCAGATCCAGGCGCAGACCCTCCACCTTTTCGCCGGCGCCGGTGAAGTCGATCATGTAAACCCGGCGATTGCCGACGCTGCTGTTGCCGACGCGCGTGGCCAGAACCCGGCCCATGCCTTTGGGAGATTTGGGTTGAGCGGTCCAGGTCAGACGATAGGCGAAATGCCAGGGCTTGCCCGGCACCACCACATCGGTGGGCCGCCAGAACGCGGTGATGTTGTCATTGGTCTCGCGCGAGCTGGGTATTTCCACCAACTCGACCGCACCCGGACCCCAATCGGACTTGGGTTCGACCCAGACGCTGGGGCGGCGCTCGTACTGGGAATACAGATCTTGAAAATCCTGCGGCGAGCGCGAGCGCTGCACCAGCCCGAAGCCCTGCGGGGCCTCGGTGGTGAAGGCGGAAATCTGCAGCTGCGCAGGATTGGCCAGCGGTCGCCACAGGGGTTCGCCGGAAGCGGTGGTGATTTGCAGGCCGTCCGAGTCATGTACTTCGGTGCGGTAATCATCGCGGCGCAGGCGATCGGTTTCGTCATACAGAAACATCGAGGTCAACGGCGCAATGCCCAACGCGCGCAGCGGCGTGCGCGCGAACAGAGTCGCATCCACGTCCACGATGGTGTCGGAACCCGGCTGTATCGTAAAGCGATAGGCGCCGGATACCGACGGACTGTCGAGCAGTGCATGCACGACGATGCTGGTGACATTGGGCAGCGGCTTTTCGATCCAGAACTGAGTGAACGCCGGAAATTCCTCGCCGACGGGTTCGGCGGTGTTCACTGCCAATCCGCGAGCCGACAGGCCGTAGATCTGACCCTCGGCAAGCGCTCTGAAATACGAAGCCCCCTGAAAGCGAATGAATTCGTCCCACACCTTGCGGCTGCTGGCAGGTTTGGCGCTCAAACTGAAGCCCGACAACGGCAATGCGGTCCGGCTGAACTGGGTGGGTACACTGGGCCCGAGTTCGAACATGTCCGGCGCGGTCGCAACGGAATGCGAGACGCCCTTGTCCACCAGAGAGATGGTCACGGGAGATTTGAAATAGAACCCCGCCGGCAACAGACCGAGTCGAAAATGCAGCGGGTCAGTGCGCCAGATGGATGCCGTGTCAGCGAAATGAATGTCACGGTATTGATCGGCACGCAGCGTGTCCAGTCCGGCCGGAAGAGTGCCGGAGGTGGGCGCGAACGGCGCGGCGGCCAGGCGCTTGGCCGCCATGATCACCGCGTTCTGATCCACGGGATACTGATCCGCTTTGGATCCTGCGCCGAAAGCGGCGAGGGACAGCAGACAACAGGCGCTCACGAGCGTGACTGGACGAAGAATCTGCAATGAATTCACTCGCTCCCTGGCATGATTTCAATGATACCTTGTTGAATCGGCATTGAGGTATCAACGGCATTGACGAGCCCTTCGTTATTCGAGCGCATCGCGCGCGGCGACCCCGGCGCCATGAACCAATGCATTGACGAATTCGGCCCCCTGGTGTGGGGTCTGGCGCGGCGGCTGTCGCGCACCGCAGCCGACGCCGAAGACGCCACCCAGGACATTTTTACAGACCTTTGGCGCAGTTCGGCCCGCTTTGATCCGGCGTCTGGGTCGCCAAAAATGTTCGTGGCGATGATTGCGCGGCGGCGCCTGATCGACCGGCTGCGCAAGCTCAATACCGAGCCTCCGACGGTCTCCGACGAAACCCTCATGAGTCTGGCGGAGGGCGCCCCCGGTGACTCGGCGGAAGTGTCGGCGGAAGCCGAGCAGGCGGCCCGCGCAGTTGCGCAACTGCGCCCCGAACAGCGGCAGGTGTTGGAACTGAGTCTGCTGCACGGACTGAGCCAGTCTGAAATCGCCAGCCGCCTGAAGCTGCCGCTGGGAACGGTCAAGACCTTCATGCGCCGCGGCTTGATCAAAGTGCGGGAAGCGATGAACCTCGGCGCCGACGGCCTATCCCAGGGGGTTGGCGTATGAACGATCCCATGCAGCCCAACGAGGCCGTGATCGACCTCCTCATCAAGAAAGCCGTCGAAGGCTTGTCCACCGAGGAAGAGGCGGCCTTGAACGCCAGCGGCATGCCGGTGCAGGGTGAACTGCAGCGTTTCGAGCGCGCGGCGGCGGCGGTTGCCATGACGGGTCTGCATCCGCTGCAGGACCTGCCCGACAGTGTGCGGCAGCGACTCCTCCTGGAAAGCGCTCGCCAGCTTGCCACGACGAATGCGTCGGTGCCGACGCCTGTTCCGCGGCGCGCTGCCGCGAATACCGGGTGGTGGGCCGCTGCGGCCTGCCTGTTGTTAGCCCTGTTCGTCTGGAATCGTGGCCAGCAGCCACGGCCGGCGACTGAACCGCAGTCGCTGCGCGCACAATTGCTGGCGCGTGCCGATTCGGTCCGCATCAACTGGACGACGACGGCGGATCCCAATGCCGGCGGCATCCGCGGCGATCTGGTGTGGAACCCGTCGACTCAGAGCGGCGTCATGCGTTTTGTCGGCATGACGCGCAATGACCCGGCGGTGCATCAGTATCAGCTATGGATTTTCGATGCCGAGCGCGACGAACGTTATCCGGTGGACGGCGGCGTCTTCGACGTGCCGGCCGGCGCCACCGAAGTGCTGGTGCCCATCCGCGCCGCATTGCCTGTCGGTCGGGTCAAACTGTTTGCCGTCACCCTGGAAAAGCCGGGCGGGGTGGTGGTGTCGCAACGCGAACATATCCTGGTGACGGCGCAGCCGGGATGAGCGCCGAGGCGCAAACCTGTGCGTCCGTGTTGATGGTCCGGCCGGCGAACTTTGGCTTCAATGCGCAGACCGCGGGCTCCAACGTGTTTCAAAACGCTGATTCCGCTGCTCTCGCCTCGTCTTCTTCGGCTGCTGCTGTGCGCGAGTTCGACGCCTTGGCCGGCACGCTGCAGGACGCCGGTGTGCGGGTCATCGTGGGCGCGGATACCGTGCAGCCGATCAAGCCGGATGCCGTGTTCCCCAACAACTGGGTGAGTTTCCATGCCGATGGCACGGTCGTGCTGTACCCGATGGAGGCGCCGAACCGGCGGTTGGAGCGACGCGAGGACCTGATTCTCCAAGTGGCGCGGAAGGGCAATTTCCGCATCCTGCGTACCATCGACCTCACGGCGCATGAAGCGCAGCAGAAGTTTCTCGAAGGCACGGGGAGCCTCGTCCTGGACCGGCCGGGCCGCCTGGCCTACGCCTGCTCCAGTTCCCGAACGCAGCTGGATGCGCTCGCCGATTTTGCGCAAGTGTTGGACTATCGCGTGGTCAGCTTCGAGGCGCTGGGAAGGGAGGGCTCGCCCGTGTATCACACCAATGTGGTCATGTCGGTGGGCAAGTCGTTCGCGGTGCTGTGCGCGGAGTCGATACCCTCACCTGAGAGTCGAGCCAGCGTCATGGCCCTGCTGCGCGATACCGGGCACGAACTGGTCGACATCTCGATGGCCCAGATGCAATGCTTCGCCGGCAACCTGCTGGAGTTGGATTCGCGCAAGGGGCCGGTGATCGCAATCTCGGCGCTCGCCTGGGAGCACCTGGACGCCGCGCAGCGGCGTGTACTGGAAGCACACGGCAGCATCGTCGCGGCGCGGATTCCCACCATCGAACGGATCGGTGGCGGCAGCGTGCGCTGCATGCTGGCCGAGATCCATTTGCCGCGGGCGCACGCTTGAAAATG
The DNA here is from genome assembly GCA_031394735.1 of Pseudomonadota bacterium. GTDB lineage: Bacteria > Pseudomonadota > Gammaproteobacteria > Steroidobacterales > Steroidobacteraceae > TMP-86. The sequence goes on from JANMXI010000308.1 coordinate 71,932, forward strand.
GCATAAACTTCGCGCACATGTTGGAACTGGGCATCAAGACGCTGCTGGCGTATTTCGTCGGCGCCATCATTGGCAGCCTCGTCATCGGGCGCTTGCGCAAGGTGGACATTCGCACCATGGGCAGTGGCAATGCGGGCGGCACCAATGCGCTGCGCACGCAGGGCAAGGCTTTTGGCATCGTGGTGTTGCTGATCGACATCCTCAAAGGCGTGATCGCCGTGGCCGTTCTGCCACCGTTGGATATTCTCGGCGTCGGCATCGACCCGCATGTCGGGCGTGAATGGCTGCAAATGTGTTGCGCAGGCGCCGTGATCGTCGGTCACGTATATCCCTTGTGGTTCGACTTCCGCGGCGGCAAGGGCGTGGCGACGGTGCTGGGCGTGGTGACCACGCTGCACCCCTGGGCCTTGATCCCGCTGCTGTGCGCCTGGGTCCTGGTGCTCGTGCTCACGGGCTTCGTCGGCCTCGCCAGCATGGTGGCGGGACTGGTGCTCATTCTCAGCGTCTGGATTCGCACCCCTGACGATCTGCCCTTCCTGTTGTTCAGCATTCTCACCGCCACGTTCATCCTCTACACGCATCGTGGCAACCTGCAGCGTATGCTGGCGGGAACTGAAAATCGCGCGCGCAAGGTGTGGTTGCTGCGGCCACGCTCACCATGAGCGCGCGCGACTTGCTGCAATTGCTGGCCGATGGCGGCGTACATTCCGGCGAACGCCTGGCCGCGCATCTGCAGGTGAGCCGCACGGCGGTGTGGAAGTGCATCGAGCGGCTGCGCGGTCACGGCATCGGCGTGCAGGCGCAGGCGCGGGAAGGCTATAGCCTCATCGCACCGGTTGAATTGCTCGATGCCAGTCGCATCGAGGAACAGATCAGCGTCGGACACACCGGGCTGCTGGCGCAGTTGCAGGTGCATTTCGAAGTCGACTCCACCAACACGCTGCTGCTCGAAGGCGCCCATCCACCGCCGGGAACCGCCTTTGCCTGTCTCACCGAGTTGCAGACTCAAGGTCGCGGGCGGCGGGGGCGGCAATGGTTCAGTTCTTTTGGTGAAGGATTGGCCCTGTCATTGAGCTGGAGTTTTGCAGATACGCCGAAAGATTTGTCAGCGCTGAGTCTGGCGGTGGGTGTGGCGGTGGCACGCGCGGCAACGCGGCTCGGTGCGCAGCACATTAGTCTGAAGTGGCCGAACGATCTCTGGTTTCACGATCGCAAGCTCGGCGGCATCTTGATCGAAATGAGGTCGGAGGCCGGCGGGCCTGCGTTCGTCGTCATCGGCGTGGGCTTGAATGTGCATCCGACTGCAGCCACATTGGATATCCTGCAACGCGGTGGCGTCGCGGCCGCGGGTCTGGCACAGGCCTGCCCGGCGAAACTTTCGCGCAATGCGTTGGCCGGCGCAGTGATTGACGAAATGCTGGCTGTCCTGCAGCAGTTTGCGAGCGACGGCTTTGCGCCGTTCCGTGAGGAATGGTCAGCGCTGGATGCCTTGCGCAACCGGCCCGTGCGGGTGCTGCTCGGAACCGACGATTGTTCCGGCACGGCCGCCGGCATCGACGTCGACGGCGGCCTGCTGCTCGACAGTGGCGGACAGGTGCGCAAATTTGTTTCCGGTGAAGCCTCGTTGCGACTGCAGGCGGACGTATGACTTTGCTCAAGGCCTGTGTCCTGGCGCTGGTGCTGGGCAATATCGGGTTCTTTCTGTGGACGCGCGAAATATCCGAACCGCCGGTGGCGCCGGCTCGCGCTGCGGAGTCCAGCATCAAACTGGCCTCCGAGGTACCGCAGCGTGCCCATGGCGCGTCGGCCGAAGTGCTGAATCAGGGCAGCGCCGAGGGCGTGAACGGTCGCGGGGTCCCCGCCGCCGGCGTCGCGCAAAGCGATGATCAGAGCGCTTCCCTGCTGACCAACGTGAAGCGCTGCATCAGCATCGGGCCGTTTCGCGATGTCGCGGAGGCAACGCGCTCTGCCACATCGTTGCGGGCGCGCGGCTACGGTCCGCGGCAGCGGGTGGCGGAGGGCGAGGTGTGGGCGGGCGTATGGGTGTACATCCCGAGACCGCAAAGCCGCGAAGGGGTGGATCTGCTGCTGACCGCGCTGAAGAAGGCCGGCGTCGAGGATGCGCTGGAAATGCCGGGTCCGGACGAATCGCCGGTCATTTCGTTGGGCCTGTTCAGCGAACCGAAGCGCGCGCAGACCCGCGTGGCCCTGGCGCAGAGTATCGGCATGCAGCCGATCGTGTCCGACCGCAAGCGCGCCGGCAATGTCTTCTGGGTCGACATCGATCTGAAATCCACCGAAGGCCTGTTGAACCCCGCCGATCTGCAAGGCGAAATCGCACCGGAGGCGAACCGCATCGTTCGCCTGGAAATCAAGGGCTGTCCCGGACCCTGACCACGGACTGAACCGCGAAGTTAGTCGACCACGACCCCATCAGTGCGCATCTTCTTGCGGTCCGATCCCGGACCCTGCAGTCGCGACAGGTAATCCGCCACGGCGGCAATGTCGCCGTCCTCCAGGCTTTTGAAGAAGCGCATCAGATTCTCATCGACATTGTGTCGACGGCCGGCGGCCAGACCGTGAATCTGTGCGACGAGATACGCGTAGTGCTGCGAACGCAATGAGGGTACGAAGCCGTCGGCGTCACCGCGCGCATCGTGCGAATGACAGGTGGCGCACTGCTCATGAAAAATGGCCTCACCGAGGCTTAAGTGTTTGCCATCGCCGTTCTGCGCGGCACCGATGAGCGGCGCATTGTTCAGATACGCCGCGATATCGACCCAGGACTGCGGCTTTTGCAAGACTTGCTGGGAGACGACCTTGTGCATGGCGCTGCTGTCACGTTCGGCGCCAGCGAAGTTCGCCAGTTGCCGGACCAGATAGGCGAAGCGCTGGCCCGCAAGCGCCGGAATGCTGCGCGATGCGTTGCCGAGTGCCTGCGCACCGTGACATTGCGTGCAATATTTCGCGTAAACAGCGGCGCCGCGCTTGGGGTGTGCATCCAGCGACATCGCCGCCTGTGTCGCCTGATCGACAGACTCCTCCGATGCGCGCGTTGTGGGCGCCCACGCCGCGCACACAGCGAGGCTGACAAGCATTGCGCCGGGAAGACAGTTGCGGATCGAAGCCATGATGTCCGGGACCTTGTGCGATGAAGACATCAATTTTCGCCCAGTTCCGCGATTGCCGCCAGCAATGCTTTGGTGTCGACAGGCTTGCTCATGAAGCGACACCGCGGAATATCGGATTTCACCACGCGCAGGATGGATTGCAGATCGCCGCTGAGCAGAACGGCCGGCACCTGTCGCCCGTGTCGTTCTCGTAGTTGCCGTAAGACGTCGAGACCGGTCAAGGAGCCATCCAGGTGATAGTCGGTGATCAGCACATCGCCGGGCTGCATGGCGGCCAGCATGCCTTCGGCGTCGGCGACCGATCCCGCGCTCTGTATTTCATAACCTTCCAATGAGAGAAACAATTCGGTCGCGACGCGCACCGAGTCGTTGTCCTCCAACAACACCAGCCGCGATCGCGGTTGCTGTCCGGTACTGTTGTCGCCGATGCTTGCCGCAAGTGCGGGTCTGCCGATGTCGGGCGCGACTTGCCGTCGCGGAATGTGCACGCGCACGCGCGTGCCCTCGCCGAGGCGCGAGGATACGGCGACCGAATAGCCCAGCAGTCGCGACGCCTCGCGCACGATGGCGAGCCCCAGCCCGACGCCGAGGCGTTTGGTGCCATCGGTGTCCACCTGGTAATACTCATCGAAGATGCGGTCGAGCTTATCGGCCGGAATACCGATGCCGGTGTCTTCCACCTTGAGCGCTGCGGCGTCCGCGTCCATGCTCAGTGTGACTCTTACCCCGCCTTGGGTCGTGTACTTGATGGCATTGCCGATGAGGTTCTGCAACAGTTGCGTGAACAGCATGCGATCGGTGCCCAGCACGAAGGGCGCGGCGCCGAATTCCAGTGTCAGTCCCTTGGACTCGGCGGAAGCAGAGAATTCTTGCGCGAGATCCTCGAACACGTCGGCCACGCTGACCTGTGCGATCCTCGGCTCGATGGCGCCGGATTCCATGCGGTTGATGTCGAGCAAGGTGTTGAGCATTCGCGTCGCGCTGTCGATGGCCTGCTCCTGCCGATGCAACAGGTCGTTCACTTCCGGGGATTGCTGCGTGATTTTTTGCAGCGAGGCGTTGAGCAGGCGGATGGTCTGCAAGGGCTGACGAAGGTCATGGCTGGCCGTGGCCAGGAAACGGGATTTGGCGCGGTTGGCCCGGTCGGCTTCTTCGCGTGCGGCGACCAGCGCGTCGCTGATTGCCCGCCGCTCGGTCATGTCGCGAATGGCTGCAGCGACGAAGGTGCTGTCACCGGCGCGGAACGCGGCCAGGCGGATCCCGGCCGGGAACTCGCTGCCGTCGGCACGTCGCGCGAACAAGTCGTTGAGCCGCGCCCCCATTTCGCGATTGGTCGGGTCGCGGGCATAGACGGCCATATGGGCGCCGTGGCGGATGCGGAAGCGCTCCGGAACCAGGATTTCCATTTTCTGCCCGGTCAGATTGCCTGGGCGGTAGCCGAACAGCGCGGTGACCGTTTCGTTGGCGAATTGAATGACGCCTCTCGAATCCACCACAATGAGGGCGTCCGGAGAAAATTGCAGCAGATGCTGCGAAATCGCGGCGAGGTCATTCATGATCGGTGGGTGAGATCAGACTATCACGATTCGCCTGCCGCTAAGGGACAGGCGCAGCCGCATGCGGGAAATTCGCAGCTGTAGGGAGCGCGACTTTCTGGCAGGCTGACGCGGCGTTGCGGGATTCTGAAAGCTGAACAGGTGGACATTGAGCCAAAGCATGCCCGACTCCGTCGGCACCGACGTCATTTTCAAGCGGTTAATGGAAATCGCGCGGATTTCTGCGCTCGAGGAACTCGCCAGCGGCATTGCGCATGAGCTCAATCAGCCGCTGGGCGCCATCGCGACCTTTTCGCAGGCCGGCGAACGCATGCTCGACCGCGACGAGCCGCTGGTGGTTCGTGCCGTGGAGGTTTTCCGGCAGATCAATCACGAAGCGCTGTCCGCCGGCGAGGGCATTCACCGGATTCGACGCATGTTCGATCCGGGCGAATCCTCGCGCATGCGCTGCCAGATGGGCGAGGTGGTGACCGAACTGCAGCCGGTTCTGCAGATGCTGGCCTCGAGACATCGCGGTCAGTTGCAATTGCATGCTGACTCGCCGCTGCCGCCGCTGCTCCTGGATCGCCTGCGGATTCAGCATGTGCTGTTTGCGCTGGTACAAAATGCCTGTGATGCCGGTGAACAGAGTGCAGGTGCGCCGCAGGTGCGCATCGATGTGGCCGGCGACCGCTATGCCGTGCAGACCAGCGTCACCGACTCGGGTGCGGGCGTGGCTCCCGAGCATCAAAGCCAGGTGTTCCGGCCCTTCTTCACCACCAAGCGCGGTGGCACGGGACTGGGCCTTGCTTCCTGCCGGGCGATTGTGGAGGCTCACGAGGGTACAATCGGCTTCGAGAATCTTCCCGCCGGAGGCAGCCGATTTTGGTTTCGATTGCCGGCCGCCGCCATGGAATCGGAGCGTTGATGGCCACCCCAAAAGATCCGCCGCGAACCGGACCCACGGTCTTTGTCGTCGATGATGATGACGGAATGCGCGCTGCTCTCAGCACACTTCTGAGCACCGTCGGCTACACCACCGCCGTGTTTTCCAGTGCACAGGATTTCTTGCAGCGCTACAAGCCGGACGAACCCGGCGCTCTGGTGCTGGACATCCGCATGCCGGAAATGAGTGGTCTGGAATTGCAGCAGCATCTGAATCGCACCGGCTCCATGCTGCCGGTCATTTTCATCACCGGCCATGGCGATGTGCCGATGGCGGTGCAGGCGATGAAGGAAGGCGCCTTTGAGTTCATCCAAAAGCCTTTCCGCGATCAAGATCTGCTCGATCGCATCAACCACGCGTTGCAGCTCGACGCGGAGAATCGCAAAACCGTGGCGCGTCGCGCCGAAGTGCAGCGCCGGCTGGATTCGTTGACACCGCGCGAACGGCAGGTGATGGACATGGTCGTGGACGGCGGCGCCAACAAGGTGATCGCCATCGACCTGGGGCTTAGTGAGCGTACCGTGGAGATTCACCGCGCCAAGGTTATGGAAAAGATGGCGGCGCGCTCGGTAGCACATCTGGTGAAGATGCATCTGACGCTGAACGATCAGCGCTGAAACCGCGGTTACCCGTTCAATGGTGAGCGTGCTGCAGCGGTGCGATCACCGTCAGCACGCCGAAGGCCAGCAGCAGGGCGCCGGCGACCGTGTGGAATCCGCGCGCCGCGCTAAACCGCCAGACTTGCGCGCTCAGCAGGCTGCCGCCCAACATGGCGGGCCAGGTCCCAACGCCGAACAGCACCATCGTCGCCGCGCCCTGCAAAGCGCTGCCGGACAGCGCTGCGAACAGCAGCATCGAATACACCATGCCGCAGGGCAGCCAGCCCCACAGCGCGCCTAGCAACAGCGAACCGCCCAGATGATTCTGCTCGATTGAGCGGGCCAGCGGCGACAGCCGCATCCAGAGCTTCGCGCCGACTCGCTCCAGGCCGCCGAACAGCCGCCAGCCAACCAGAACCCGCAGCGAGATTGCGATCAGCAGCAGCCCCGCCACCACCCGCAAACCCCGGGTCAGACTCGACAAGTCCAGGAGGGTAGCGAGCAGTTCGCCGAAGCTGCCGCAAAGCGCGCCGGCGAGGGCGTAGCTGCCGACCCTGCCGATTTGGTAGGAGATATTGTGCAGGAAGGTGCGCGCCGGACTTGCGCCGAGCTTGCGCGCGCGCATCCCCAACGCGCCCGAGAGCCCGCCGCACATGGCCAGGCAATGCACGCTGCCGGCGACGCCGGCAGCGAATGCAGCGGCAAGACCTAAGGGTGCTGCGGCCGCCATGGAATGAATCATACGTCGGATTTCCGCGTGTCCGTGTCGTCGTCACTGAGAATGTCCCAGGCCGGCGTATCGAGTTCATCGAATTGTCCGGACCCCACGGCCCAGAAAAAGCCCCAGGCGGAGATGCCCACTAGCAGCAGGGTCACCGGAATCAACACCAGAATGATATTCACGCGAAATGCTCCTTCTGCTGCGCCGGCGCTTCACGCATCAGCCGCATCGAATTCAACACCACGAAGATCGAACTCAGTGACATGCCGATGGCGGCCAGCCACGGCGGCACCCAGCCCATCGCCGCCAGCGGCATCGCCGTGAGGTTGTAGCCGGCAGCCCAGGTCAGATTCTGCTTGATCACGCGTTGCGCACGCCGCGCCAACTCGAACGCCTGCGGCAGCGCTTGCAGTGAATCGCCCACGAGGATCAGATCGGCGCTGGCCAATGTGAGCGCCGAGCCGCGGCTCATGGCGATGGAGACGCCGGAACCGCCCAATACAGGTGCGTCATTGATTCCATCGCCGACCATCGCAACGAATTCCCCCCGGGCGGTGAGAGTGCGCACCCGTTCCAGTTTATCGGCCGGTGATTGGCGCGCCGCATACTGGTCGACGCCGCAGTGCTGCGCCACGCGCGCCACACTTGCCGGCGCATCGCCGCTGAGTATTTCGATGCCAAGCCCCTGCGCCCCCAGCGCGGCGATTGCGCGCGCGGACTCAGGCCGCGACTCATCGCCCATTGTGAAGGCGGCGAGCGGGCCGCTGGCATCGCCGAGCAGAATTGCCGCCTCGTAGTTCTCGTCCGCGTCGAATCCCGTTGCGACAAAGCGCGCGCGGCCGATGCGATAGCACGCACCGCGCACGATACCTTCCACACCTTCGCCGATGACGACATGGACCGCGGTGGCACTGTCACCGGCGAGGCCGGAGGCCGCGAAGGCTCTCGCGATCGGGTGTTCCGATGCGGACTCGAGCGCGGTGGCGATCTTCAGACATTGGTCCTGGTTCAATGCTCCCAAGGTTTCACAACCGACGATGCGGATGGCGCCGGTGGTCAGCGTGCCGGTCTTGTCGAACACCACCCGGCTGACCTTGCTTAAGGCTTCGATGGCATCCGCATGCGTGACCAGCACGCCACGACGCGCCAGCGCTGCATTGGCACTGGCGACGGCTGTCAGTGTGGCGAGCGACAGGGCGCAGGGGCAGGCCACGACCAGCACTGCCAATGTCGCGCCAAAAGCGCGGTTGGGGTCGACCGCGATCCACATCGCGCAGACCACAGCGGCGCCAACCAGCACCTTGGCGAGGAAGCGGCTGGCAGTACGGTCGGCGGCGAGCGTGATGCGCGGCCGTTCGGATTGTGCTCGGTTCAACAACGCCACGATACTGGCCAGAGTCGTGGCTGCGCCGACGGCGACTACCCGTAGTTGAAACGGTGCATCGACATTGATGGTGCCGGCGGCCAGGCGATCGCCTGGGTTGCGCGACACAGGCAGCGATTCACCGGTCAGCATCGATTCGTCAATCCGAGTGCTGACGTCGAGCAGATCACCATCGGCGGGCACGATCTCGCCGGCGCGCACCCTCAAAACGTCGCCGACCTTGAGCTGTGAAACGGCGACATCGGCCAACAGGTCGCCCGACTCGTCGCGAACGACGCGGTGTGCGGTGATGGGAAGCAGACGGCTGAGTGAATCCGTCACGCCGGCGCTTTTGTGCCGCGCAATCATTTCCACGTAGCGCGCCACCGTGAGAAAGAAAATGAACATGGTGACCGAATCGAAATACACGTCGCCCACCTGACGCCAGGTGTTGAACACGCTGGAAAAATAGGCCAGCAGGAGTCCCAGACTGACCGGCACGTCCATGGTGATGCTGCGCATGCGCAGCGCCTTGGCCGCGCCGGAAAAGAACGGCCAGCCCGCATACAGCATGACCGGTGTGCACACCAACAGGCTGACCAGCCGCAGATAGGCACGAATGTCGATCTCCATGCCCTGCAGTTCGCCGGCATACATCGCCACGGCGAACATCATCACCTGCATCATGCCAAGACCGGCCACCGCGAGCCGCTTGAGGAGGGTGTGCCGCTCGTCGGTGAGTTGTGCCTGCGTGGTGTCGGCGGTCACGGGGTTGGCGCGGTAGCCCAGTTCCGCGATCGTGCGCAGCAGCTTTGAGAGCGGCACCTGCTGTTCATCCCAGACAATCTGCGCGCGTCCGGTTGCCGTGTTGACGCTGGCGCGCTCGACGCCCTGAATTTTTTGCAGCACCCGCGTCAGCAGCCAACTGCAGGCGGCGCAGGTCAATCCGTCGATCAGCAGCACGATGGATCGGCCGCCGGTCACGATGCGGGTGAGGCTGTCGGCGACGGCCGGGGTGTCGTAGGCAAGCCATTCGTCGGTCAGATCCGGCGGACGGGAAGAGGGTGCCGTACGGAAGGTGTAGAAATCCTCCAGTCCCAGGTCGGCGATGAGTTGAGCCGCCGCGCGACAGCCCGGACAACAGACCTGCACGTCGGCATTCCGCAGCCGTGTCCACAGGACCGTGCGGCCGGCGAAGGGTTCGCCGCAGTGGAAACACTCCGCAGTGGCATCCAGCATCGCAGTTACTCCGCCGGCGGGACCACAGAGCCCGAGGCGTGGCCGTGGATGACGATGGCGTTCATCGCGCGTGGGTTTCGGATGTCCGGGTCTGGATGCTGGAGGATAAGGCAGGCGGTGATCATGCCGGCAATCACGGACAACAGGGGCGGTGCAATCACCAGCCACATGATCGGGTAGCGGTACCAGGCGAGACAGGTAATTTGTGCGCTCATTGAGTTCCTGCGATCAAGGGCTGAAGAAGAATCGTGCGCGACTTCTGGCCGTCAGCGCGGTCTGGTCCGTGCTCTGCGCAAGCAGGATGAAATCATGACCGCCGTGCTCACGCGACGCACCTTGCGCGCTGCGCACGCGAATGACGACGGTCTTCACTTCCTCGGCGGCGACGGCCTGTAGTGGAAACTCGCTGTCGACCTGCGCGCCGGGCAGGCCTTCGGTCGTCAATTTGAACTCGTGCGCTCGTTGATCCTTGTTGATGATGCGCACGCTGAACACGTTCTCGATGCGGCCGTCGTCGAGTTCGCGAAACAGCGTATTGCGATCGCGTAGAACGTCCAGCTCCAGCGGCGAACGCACACTCACCACGTAGATGAACCCCGCCATCAGCGACAGCAGACCGACGGCATAAACGATGATTCTCGGCCGCAACACGTGGCGCGGCGCGCCATCCATTTCCGCTTGGGTCGAATAGCGCACCAACCCGCGTGGGCTGCCCACCTTGTCCATCACCGTGTCGCAGGCGTCGATACAGGCAGCGCAGGCAATGCATTCGTACTGCAGTCCTTTGCGGATATCGATGCCGGTCGGGCAGGCTTGTACGCAGAGCGTGCAATCGACGCAGTCGCCCAACCCTTGCGCTTTATAGTCGACGCCGCGACCACGCGCGCCGCGGGGTTCGCCGCGCGTCGCGTCATAAGAAATGACCAAGGTATTGCGGTCGAACATGGCGCTCTGAAAGCGCGCATAGGGGCACATATATTTGCAGACCTGTTCGCGCAGAAACCCGGCGTTGCCATAGGTCGCAATGCCATAGAATCCCACCCAGAAATACTCCCAGGAACTTAACGTCGCAGAAGCGATGCCGGCGGCGAGGGCGTGAATCGGCACGAAGAATCCGACGAAGGTGAACCCGGTGTAGGCGGCAAAGCTCAGCCACAACACCTGCTTGGAAATTTTCCGAAAAATCTTCACGGCACCCCACGGCGCAAGGTCAAGCTTCATGCGTTGCGCACGCTTGCCTTCGGTCAGACGCTCCATCCATAAGAACGCCTCGGTCCAGACGGTTTGTGGGCAGGCGAACCCGCACCAAAGCCGACCCGCCAATGCCGTGAAGAAAAACAGCGACAGGGCGGCAATGATCAGCAGCCAGGTCAGCAGGAAGAAGTCCTGCGGGAAAAATGTGAGCCCAAAGATGTAGAACTTGCGCGCCGGCAGGTCGAACAGCAATGCCTGGCGCCCCGACCATTGCATCCAGGGGAGAAGATAGAACAATCCGAGCAACACCCAGACGGCGAGCACCCGCGACCGTGCGAACCGACCGCTGACTTCGCGTGGATACACTTTTTGCTGAGGCGCGTAAAAACTCTGCGCGGCAGAATCCGGTTCGACGCTCATCAACGTGCGTCCCGGTCTGCTTGCGAGCGAAGCCGGCGTGGATGCGAATGGATCAGGTAGGCCGTCAACACCGAGGCGCAAAACGTGAACGCCCAAAACAGGAAAAACCCGAAGCTGTAGCCGGCCAGCCGATTGGCAACCCATTCGGGTGGGATCTCGTGGATGCCCAGCATCGCCGGATCGAAGTAGGCGAAGAAGGTCATGGTCTCGATGCAGGCGGCAAGGAAGGACGCCCAGACGATGATGCCGATGTCCTGCCAGAGGCGTTTGCGTCTTCGAATCGCGCCCCAGGATTTTTTAGGGGCTGGCGTCATGACTCGGTCGCGACAGCGACAGCACGTAGGCCGCCAGCAATTTGACTTTGGTTTCGTCCAGGCGCTCCAGATGCGGCGGCATGTGATTGGTGCGTCCCTTGGCGATTGATTCGCGGAGGTCGGTCGCGGAGCCGCCGTGCAGCCAGACCTTGTCGGTGAGATTGGGTGAGCCGAGCGCCAGATTGCCCTTGCCGTCCGCGCCGTGGCAGGCGGCGCAGAGGGTCTCGAACTGCGTCTTTCCGGCGTCCGAGTTGGCCGACGGTGCCTGTTTGCCGCTGAGCGTGAGCACGTAGGCGAGCACGTTGTCGGTGCCGTCCTTGCCCAGCACTTGCCCCCAAGCCGGCATCATGCCGTTGCGTCCCTCGGACACGGTTTGATAGATGGCCTCTTCGTTACCACCCCACAGCCAATCCTGGTCGGTGAGATTGGGAAAGCCTTTCGCGCCGCGCGCATCCGATCCGTGACAGGTTGAGCAGTTCAGCGCAAACAGATTGCGCGCCGTGCTCATGGCGTCGGCGTTCTTGGATAAGTCGGCAAGGCTTTTGCCTTTGAACGCCGCAAAGCGCTGTTCCAGTGCGTCGCTCGCCGCCTGGGTTTCGGCCTGCCATTGCGACACCTGAGTCCAGTTCCGGGTGCCTTTGAAGTTGCCCAGGCCGGGGTACAGCGCAAGATACACAAATCCAAAGACGATGGTGATGATGAACAGCCACAGCCACCAGCGCGGCAGCGGGTTGTTGTACTCGGTGAGATCTTCGTCCCAGACGTGCGTGGTTTCCTGGGGATTTGTCACCTTGGAACCGCGCGCCGTCCACCAGATCAGCCAGATGGCGGCGAGTATGTTCACCACGACGGCGACGGTGATGAATAGTGCGATGCCAGAATTCATGATGGGGTGTTCCTCGACGCCTCGTTCGCTTCATCCTCCAGGGGCAACTGCGCGGCCGCATTGAACTCCGCCTTGCGCCGGCCGCTCCATGCCCACACGGTGAGCGCTATGAACAGCAGCATCAAAATCAGGGTGATGCTGCCGCGGACGATGCCGATCATGGCTTTGCCTCGCCGTGAAATTGCAGGCCCTGCATATAAACCACCAGCGCATCCAACTCGGTGTGTCCGTTCACCACCGATGGCGCACCCTTGATTTCTGCGTCCGTGTACGGCACGCCGATGTGCATGAGCGCGCGCATTTTGTTGCTCACGTCGACGCCGTCCAGTGCATTCTTCTCCAGCCAGGGGAAGCCCGGCATGTTGGACTCCGGCACCACGTCGCGCGGATTGTGCAGATGGATGCGCTGCCATTGATCCGAATAGCGGCCGCCGACGCGGGCCAGGTCCGGTCCCGTGCGCTTGGAACCGAATTGAAAGGGATGGTCATACACGGCTTCGCCCGCCAGCGAGTAGTGTCCATAGCGCTCGGTCTCCGCGCGCAGCGGCCGCACCATCTGCGAGTGGCAGTTGTAGCAACCCTCACGCACATACACGTCCCGGCCCGCCAGTTCCAACGCGCCGTAGGGTTTGATGCCCGGCGATGGTTTGACCACCGATGCCTGGGTGTACAAGGGTACGATCTCCACCAGGCCGCCTATGCTGATGACGATGGCGATCAGGGTCCCCATCAGCCAGGCATTCTTTTCGACGATTTCATGATTCATCGGCTTGAAGCTCCACCAATTCTCAAACGGCGGCAACCGCGAACGGCACGGCTTTGGCACGCGGGGCTGCGATAGTCTTGATGACGTTGAACAGCATGACCAGCATGCCGGTGAGGAACAGCACGCCGCCGAGCAGTCGCACCGCATAGAAGGGGTGCGTGGCTTTCAACGCCTCCACGAAGGTATAGGTGAGGGTGCCGTCCGCATTGAATTCGCGCCACATCAGGCCTTGCATCACGCCGGCGATCCACATGGCCGCCACGTACAGCACGACGCCGATGGTCGCGATCCAGAAATGCACGTCGATGAGGCGGATGCTCCACATCTGCTGACGACCGTGCAGTTTGGGGATGAGCGCGTACATCGTGCCGATGGTCATGAAGGCCACCCAGCCGAGTGCGCCCGAGTGCACATGACCGATGGTCCAGTCCGTGTAATGCGACAGGGCATTGACGGTCTTGATGGACATCATCGGACCTTCGAAGGTCGCCATGCCGTAAAAAGACAGCGACACGATCATGAACTTCAGGATCGGGTCGGTGCGCAGCTTATGCCAGGCGCCCGACAGGGTCATGATGCCGTTGATCATGCCGCCCCACGAGGGCGCGAGCAGGATCAGCGAAAACACCATCCCCAATGACTGCGCCCAATCGGGGAGCGAGGTGTAGTGCAAGTGGTGCGGGCCGGCCCACATGTAGATCGAGATCAGCGCCCAGAAGTGCACGATCGACAGGCGGTACGAGTAGATCGGTCGTCCGGCCTGCTTGGGAACGAAGTAATACATCATTCCCAGAAATGCCGCGGTCAGGAAGAAGCCCACCGCATTGTGTCCGTACCACCACTGCACCATCGCATCGACTACACCGGCGTAGATGATGTAGGACTTGGTCGCGGAGACGGGAATCGCCAGATTGTTGATGATGTGCAGCACCGCGATGGTGATGACGTAGGCGGCAAAGAACCAGTTCGCGACATAGATGTGCTTGACCTTGCGGATGGCGAGCGTGCCGAAGAACACGATGCCGTAGACCACCCACACCACCGCGATCAGCAGATCGATCGGCCATTCCAATTCGGCGTATTCCTTGCCCTGAGTTATCCCTAAAGGCAGGGTGATGGCTGCGGCGAGAATGACCACCTGCCATCCCCAGAAGGTGAATGCTGCGAGTTTGTCGGAGATCAGCCGCACATGGCAGGTGCGCTGCACGATGTGGTAGGAACTGGCGAACAGCGCGCAGCCGCCGAAGGCGAAGATCACCGCGTTGGTGTGCAGGGGCCGCAGCCGGCCATAGCTCAGCCAGGGGAGGTCAAAATTCAGCGCGGGCCAGAGCAACTGCGCGGCGATGAGGACACCGACGGTCATGCCGACGATGCCCCAGATCACGGTCATGATCGCAAACTGGCGCACCACCTTGTCGTTGTAGACCACAGGGATTCCCTGGGCGGAGTCCGTCGCACTCTGCATTTTGTTCATGCGGATGCATGCTAGGGAGTGTCGGTAAATCCCGATATAAGGAACCCCCCATCGGCGCTAGGGATAAGTCCATATAGTCCTAGGTACGAACTAGCGCCGAAGAATCAAGGTCACCAGAAGGGCGGCAGCGCTAAGGCCCATCAATCCGAAGGTCAACCAGACCAGGGACCGCGACAGTCTTCCACCCCGCCGCTCCCCCAACACCGTGTTGCTGGAATTGAGTCGGGCGATGACGAATAGCAGCGGCACGGCGGCAACACCGTTGAATACGGCGGTGAACACCAGTGCTTTGAAGGGATCGATGCCGATGAAGTTGAGGGTCAGGCCAACCGCGGTCGCCGCGATGATCACTCCATAAAAGCCGCGCGCTTGCGCGAACTTCAGCGACAGCCCCTCCTTCCAGTCGAAGGCTTCCGCGAGCGCGTAGGCGGCGGATCCCGCGAGCACCGGTATTCCCAACAGACCCAGGCCGATGATGCCGACGGCAAACAGATTGCGCGCAACCTGGCCGGCATTCGGAAAGGACTGCACCAGTGGTTCGAGCGCCTTGGCGGCATCGGCTGCCGAGGTGATGTTGGTGATGCCGTGGCTGAACAGCACCGATCCGGTGGTGATGATGATGAACCATTGGGCAAGCTCGGAGAACACCATGCCGACGCTGGTATCGATGCGCATGTCGCGGATGAAATGCGCCGGCAGGCGCGGTCGCCCCTGCGAATCGACCGGCACTTGCAGCGCATTCACCTCCTCGACTTCCTGGGAGGCCTGCCAGAAAAACATGTAGGGAGAGATCGATGTGCCGAAGACGCCGGTAATGATGAACAGGAACCCGAAGGTGAATTCGATATGCGGCACGAGGGTCGCCCACCAGATCTCGCTCCAGTTCTGACCGATCATGAAGGCGGTCGCCGGGTAGGACAGCAACGCCAGCGCCAGCCACTTCAAGAATTTTGCATACGTCTGATAGGTGACGAGCACTTCCAACGTCACCACGATGACGGCAGTCAACATGGCGAACAGCCAGAAAGGTGCATCGACGACCAGCCGTGCCGCAGCCGCGACTGCACCGATGTCGGCACCGATGTTGAGCGTGTTGGCGACGACCACCAGCATGACGATGGCGATCACGATTCTGCGCGGATAGTGCTGGCTGATGACCCGCGCAAGGCCTTGACCCGTCACTGCGCCGATGCGTGCGCAGCACTCTTGTACGGCAATCAACAAGGGGATTTGATACAGCGCCGTCCACAACATTCCGAAACCGAACTGAGCGCCGGTTTGGGAGTAGGTCGCGATACCCGAAGGGTCGTCATCGGCCGCACCGGTGATGACCCCCGGGCCTAGAACCTTGAGAAATGCGCGGATCCTGGAAGTCGGTCCGGAAGGCTGGCGGCCGCGTTCTACCAGAAGCGAACGCGTCCGGTGTCCACGTGTACGAAATCTGATGCCGCGTAATAACCGACGCCGCCGCGCGCCAGCGACCGCGCATGCTCGCCAAGCCGGAGGGTGGGGTAGCCGGTGATGCGCAGGTCGATGGCCTTGCCGAGCAAATGTTGGCTGTGTTCGGCGACACCAGTGGAGCGCTGGTGCAGCATCGCGTTGGTCATCGGAGACCGATAACCACCGATAATTTCAAAGGTCGAATCGCGATCCGCCAACGCCTGCAGATTCCACAGAATGTCCAGCAAGGGCGGATCCATTGGCTGAACTTCCCCGGTGCGGAAGTCGCGCATCAGATGGTTGACCTCGAGCAGGGCGGCCGCGTCATAGTCGTTGCCGTCGAAATAGGTGGTGGTGAGGGTTTCCCCCGTGTGCGTATGCACAAACCGCAGGCGGCGGGGTTGAAGGTCGGCGGCCGCCAGGGCAGGCATCGCTGCGAATGCGCCGGCAACGGCGCAAACAGCGCCCGCCTTTTGTAAAAAGCGCCGCCGGCCCTCGGAGCCGAGATTTACTGGAGTTTGTTCACGCTGGGTCATCGGCGCGGTTGCTTCCGGATGGTCGGCTGAGCATAGCTTAGCGCAGGGCATTTGTACCGTGAACCGGTGCCAGACCCAGCAATCCCTCCAGACGCCGGTCGTGTCCGTAAAGATCGCCGAAGAATTCGATCGGGCCCGCCTCCGTGGCCTGCGCCGTCGCATACAGGATCATCACGCGGATGGGCGTTTGCAACTCCACGCGAGTCGACGCGGGACCCTGCAGGGCGGCCGCGATGCGCGCCTCGTCCCACGGCGTGGCGGAGTTTTTGAGTACGAACGCCGCCAATGCGCTAGGGTCGCTGACCCGGATGCAGCCATGGCTGAAGGCGCGGCGCGGACGCGCGAACAACTGATGAGCCGGCGTTGAATGCATGTAGACGTTGTGAACATTGGGAAACAGGAACTTGACGAGGCCGAGCGCATTGTCGTTGCCGGGACGCTGGCGCAACCGCACTTTTCCTGCGGCCAACTCGGCGATCGTCGCCGGCGTAGGTGCCAACACTTCGCCCGCGTCGCTCTCGCCGCGCACGATTTCCAGATTCTCGCGCTGTAAGTAGGCGGGATTGGAGCGAATATGCGGCAGCATTTCGTTCAGTGTGATGCTTCGCGGCACATCCCAATAGGGCCTGAAAATCACGCGCTTCATTTCGCCGATGAAAATCGGCGTGCGCATGCGCGGATAGGTTTGCCCGACGATCACATCCATTTGCATGATATCCGCGACGCGATCCGCCACCGTTCGAAACGCGAACAAGCGGAATTGCGGAATGTTGACCACGATGGGCGGTGTTGCGAACGGCGGCAGCCAGCGCCACCGCTCCAGCGTCAATTCGATCTGGCGCTCTCGCTGCGCCAAAGGTGTCGTCAACGCGGCGTAAGTCTGGCTGCCCAGAGAGCCCTCCGGCGCCAGTCCGTGGCGCGCCTGAAATTTCTTTAAGGCGTCAATGAGCTGCGGGTCCAGTCGTTGCTGCAGTTCCGGCGGCAGCGACGGCGCGACGGGCAGATCGCCCAGCGCGGTCAGCAAGCGGCGCAACGCGGGTGCGCCTTGGTACGGATCGCCGAGCCGAAGCGTGCGTTGGCCGACGTCGGGCAATTGAGTCAGCGAGTCATCCTGCGCGAGCGATCGATAGCGCGCCAGCGCCGCTTTGAGAAGTGCGTAGTGATAAAACGCTGGTTCGACAGCACCGATCTCGTCTTTGACGTGAGTGGCAGAGGCCAGCTTGCGAAGCAGCGCAGGCAGGTCGAGCGCCGCCTTCTCTTCGGGCAATTCAAAGCCGGCGGCACGCGGATCGACCCGGCCGGCATGCAGGTGTGTCACCAGGCGCATTGCAGCGCCCGACAGCCGCTGGTCGAATTCCAGCCAGTCTTGCGCAGTGGCGACAGTGCGCGAGAGTCGGTCGAGTGTCGTGGCGATGACATCCGCGTCATAGTCGCCGGGCCGCAAGCCGAACGTGTCGGCGGTGCGCAGGATCGCAACCAGCTCAAGCGCTTGTTGCGTTGGCCGACCGCGCTCGCTCCACAGCAGGGTTGGTGGCTCGGCGCCGTGCGCTACGCCGACGACAATGAGAAAAAAGGCAGGCAACCATTTGAGCATGTGGCGCCAGAATACGGATTGCATCCGTTGAAATCGAGGGCTATATGAACGCGTTACCCGCGAAAGTGCTGCGCTTCGAGCTGCTGGGGGCTTGAAACTTGCGTCCCGCTGGGCTGCAATGGCGGAGACAGACACGCGCCATTCAAATCGGGGGGTACGGGCGATGAGCATAAACTTGGCGGTCACTGAAACCGCAGAGCCAATTCCTTATATCCTGCAGACTCGCGACGGCGCGGTGGCCCGCCTGACATTGAATCGCGGCAGTCGCTTCAACCCGCTGTCTCTCGACATGATCCGCGCGCTGGACGCCGTGTTACGGGAGATCGCGCAGGACGCCGGCGTGCGGGTGGTGGTGCTCGCCGGGCAGGGCAAGGGATTCTGCGCCGGCCATGATCTGAAAGAGATGCGTGCGCATTCGGATGATCGGAACTGGCAGCAGACAATGTTCGATGCCTGCAATCAGATGATGGTCCGCATCACCGAAATGCCGCAACCGGTCATCGCGCGCGTTCACGGCATCGCCACGGCGGCCGGATGTCAGCTCGTCTCGATGTGCGATCTGGCAGTGGCGGCGGACTCGGCTACGTTCGCGTTGCCTGGCGTGAACATTGGCGTCTTCTGCTCCACGCCGGCGGTCGGTGTCGCGCGCAATATCGGCCGTAAGCGCGCCATGGAAATGCTGCTTACCGGCGAGATGTTCAGCGCGCAGGAAGCAGCCGACTGGGGACTGATCAATCGCGCCGTACCGGCCTATCAATTGGATGCCGTGGTCGATCACTATGCGGACCGCATCGCGGCGCGCAGCCCTCGGGTCATCGCCCTGGGCAAGAAAACGTTCTATTCGCAGATCGAGATGGGCGTGAAGCCGGCCTACGACCTGGCCGGTGGCAGCATGGCTTGCCAGATGGGTCTGGCGGACGCGGCCGAAGGCATTGACGCGTTTCTGCAGAAACGTCCGCCGCAATGGCCTTGATACGGTAAAGCTAAGGCTTGGGGTAGTTCAGCGACCCGGCCGATTCTTGCACGGCGCCTTCGTCGATCAGCGCATCGATCAGCTTGTCGATATTGCCTGCATCCAGCTTCTGCGCAAAATACGAGGCCAGCATCGCAGCCAGTCGCTTGCGTCGGCGCGGCAGATTCTTGGACGGCATTTTCCGTAACTGCGTTTTGGCGCGCTCCAGGTCGGTCAAGCTCGTGGCGGCAGGAGCGGCCTTCTTGGCGGCTCTTGACCGCGCCGGTGCGGCGGTGGACGCGGCACGAGGGGCGCGCGCGCGCACCGATGCAGCCACCGGCACAGGCGCGATGAAGGCATCGCCGATGGCGCCAACACGGCGTACTTTGAAGCCGCGGCCGAGAAGATGCTTGACCAGCGGGTCGAAGCCTTTGTCGCGCGAGAGGATGACGCATTCGGCGCCCGGAGCCGCCTGCAGGTATTCGCCCAGATAGAAAGCAATGTGAAAATCCAGGGCGTTCTTGCCCTGGCCTTCGATGTCGATGGGCACGAAGCGTTCGCCCAACTTCAACGCTTCCTTCAGAAAGGCGGTGGGCACGGTTCGTTGCGAGGCGCCGAAAAAGAAGGGCACGGTAACATCGGCGGGCAGGGCCGACAGATCGACTTTGGGAACATTTTCAAAATCGACCAGCAGGAGTTTTTTCATGCGCGGATCATACCCGGTTCCGACGCCATCACCAGTTGCGCCGCCGCCAGATCTTCCAGTGCATGCCCGACACTTTTGAACAGCGTGATGTCGAGCGTTGAGCTGCGACCGGCATGCGTGCCGCGAGTCAATTCCGGCAGATCGGCCAGAATGTCCGAGGGCCGCAGAATGCCGGACTCGAGCGCCTGGATGAGTTCGCCGGCATCCGCCATTGCGTTCGCGCGCATGTCGACAAACACCTTTGCCCGCTGCAGCGCGTGCGCGTCGGCCTCGCGCATGCCCGTCGTGAATGAACCCACCAGGTCCAGGTGCTGGCCGGGCAGCAGCCAGTCGCCGAGAACCAGCGGATCGGTCGCCAGGGTCGCACAGCTGATGATGTCGGCCCATTGCACTGCGGATCGCAGGTCATCGGTGGCCTCGATGCGGTCGGCAATTCCGCCGAGTTCGCGTACCGCGTCACGAGCGCGGACGGGCGAACGGCCCCAGATGCGGATGGAATCAATGGGGCGCACACTACAATGGCTGCGGACCAGATGCGGCGCGAGTGCACCGGTGCCCACCATCAGCAGCCGACGGCTGTCGGGCCGGGATAAATAGCTGCTGGCGAGCGCGGACGCCGCGCCGGTTCTGCGCAACGTCAACTCGGTGCCGTCCAGGACGGCGCGTACGGAGCCGTCATCGCCGTCGAACAGGACATAGCACGCGTTGACGGCGGGAAGCCCACGGGCCGCATTCTGCGAATAGACGCTGACCAGTTTGACGCCGAAGGCATGGGTGGAATCCCAGGCGGGCATCAGCAACAAGGACCGGTCCTCGGAAGTGTTCAGCGCATGGCGCTCGCGTGGCGGTGCGTGAACCTCGTGACGGAAGGCCTCGCGCAGCGTTTCGATGAGCGCCTCGGGCGGCAACGCGGCGGCAACGGCGGCCCGGTCGAAATGTCTCATCGTCAATCGGCTCCCCTGTGACTCATTGATCTGAAAATATATTAGCAGTACCGTGCGCAACCACATGCACACGCGCGCCGCCATTCTCCAAACTGCCGGACTGCCCAGGCCTTACGCCACCTCCAGGCCGCTCATCATCGCAGATGTCACGCTCGATCGTCCGGGTCCGGGTGAGGTGTTGGTGTCGATGCGCGCAGCCGGCTTATGCCATTCGGATCTGTCGGTGATCGATGGCGTGCGGCCGCGGCCGTTGCCAATGGCTCTCGGTCACGAGGGCGCCGGTGTGGTGGAGGCTTTGGGCGAGGGCGTCGACGATCTGAACGTGGGCGATCATGTCGTCACCGCGTTCGTACCCAGTTGCGGGCACTGCGAACCCTGCAGCGTCGGCCGTCCGGCCCTGTGCGAGCCGGGCGCAGCCAGCAATACCGCCGGCACGCTGCTGCAGGGTGCCCGCCGACTGCATCGCGACGGTCAGGATCTGCACCATCACCTGGGCGTATCGGCGTTTGCCGAGCATGCCGTCGTGGCGCGCCAGTCGCTGGTGCGCGTGGATACCTCATTGCCGTTCGATCAGGCCGCCGTATTCGGATGCGCCGTCATCACCGGCGTCGGCGCGGTGGTCAACACGGCGCAGATGCGCGCCGGTGCGCGCGCTGCCGTCATCGGTCTGGGCGGTGTCGGACTCGCGGCATTGCTGGGTGCGCGGGCGCTGGATGCCGGCGTGCTGATCGCCGTGGACATCTCCAAGGACAAGCTGCGCCTCGCGCTGGAGTTGGGCGCCACGCATGTCTTCGACGCAACCGACCCGGATTGCGCGCAAGCGATTCGGGAAGTGACGCGCGGCGGCGTGGACTATGCCTTGGAGATGGCAGGCTCGGTCAAGGCCATGGACCTGGCTTACAAAATTACGCGTCGTGGCGGCATGACGGTGAGTGCCGGATTGTCGCACCCGCAGGCGCAATTCAGCGTTCCACACCTGAGCATCGTGGCCGAAGAGCGCACCATCAAGGGCAGCTATCTGGGAAGCTGCGATCCGAAGCGCGACATTCCCCGCTACATCGACTGGTTTCTGGCCGGACGATTGCCGGTGGACAAACTGGTTTCCTCGCATCTGCGGCTCGAGGACATCAATGCCGCCTTCGATGCGCTCGCCGACGGCGCCGCGGTCCGGCAGGTCATCTTGTTCGACTGATCGCTCGCTCGCGAGATGCGAAAATTGAGAGGGGCCCGGCAGATTGCTGCCAAACTTTAGCCCGATCTCCTCAAATTGAGACCAGGGTCACAACGCCTGCGGCTTATGTCGCAAGAATAGGCGCTGAACCGGTGTTTTCACCGTGTATTGGCCACTTATTACGATCAATTTGAGGAGATTCCATGCGTAAGATTCTACTGGCAACCCTGACGGCGGGCGTCATGTCCGCCGGCGTTGCTAACGCCCTGACCACCACCGCGAACTTCAACGTGACCGCTGTCGTGCAGTCCACGTGTTCGGCGACGGCGGCAACGTTGGCGTTCGGCAATTACACACCGGGTGCGGGCGCTCTGACGGGCACCAGCAACATCAGCGTCAAGTGCACGAAGAACACGCCGTACACCGTTTCGCTGAACGCCGGCTCGACCACGGGCGGTACGCTGGCGCAGCGTTTGATGGCCTCGGGCGCCAACACACTGCAGTACAACCTGTACACCACGTTGGCGGCAACGACGGTCTTCGGCGACGGCACTGCGGCGACGGGAACCATTCCTGGCACCGGCGCGGGCGTTGCGACCACCAACACCGTGACGGTGTTCGGTCAGTTGCCTGACAGTGCGGCCAATCAGGCTGCGGTGCCCGGCAACTACAGCGACACGATCCTGGTCACCGTGACCTATTGATCGATCGCAGTAACGCATCGATGTCGAAGGCATGGAAATCATTGCGCTCGGTCAGGCTGCAGAGCCTGACCGTTGCGTTTGCCTCTTTGCTGGCGGCGACCTTTCCGGTTGCCGCCAGCACCTTCAACATCGCGCCGATTCGAGCGAATTTGAGTGGCGGTCATCACACGGAAGTGTTGACCTTGGCCAATGTCGAAGACGAACCGGTGGTGGTTCAGGTACTCGTGGTGCGCTGGTCGCAGGAGAAAGGTGAAGACCAGCTCGATGAGACACGCGACATTCTGGCGACGCCTCCGGTGTTGCAGATAGGGCCAAAATCCGAACAGATCGTGCGAGTGGCGCTGCGTCAGCAGCCGGATGCGGCGCGCGAACTGAGCTACCGCATCGTCTTTCAAGAGGTGCCGCAGACCGCCGCCACCCAGTTCATGGGATTGCGGGTGGCGCTGCGCCTCAGCGTTCCCGTGTTCATCGCGCCGGCCGCCGGCAAACCCGTGGCCGATGTCGTCTGGGAGGCGCGCTGGCTGCCGGACGGCAAGCTGGAGGTCGCCGCGACGAATCGCGGCAATGCCCATCTTCAGGTGACCGATTTTGAAGTGCAGCTCGCGGATGCGGGCAGCAAGATCCGCGGCATCACGTCCAAGTACGTGCTGCCGGGCAGCCGCATGAGCTGGGTGCTCACGCCGCCGGCGGATGCCACTCATCAAGGACCGATTCGCATTCATGGCCGCAGCGATCAAGGCGAGTTTTCCGCCGACGTCGCCGTCAACAGTCTGTAATTGCGGCGACCATGTTCCTGCCACGGGGTCGCGCCGGAAAAATCTCGAGGGCCTTGCAGACATATTCTGGCGCGCTGATGCTCGGCATGCTGCTCTCGGCGGCGCAGGCGACGAACTCGCAATCTGCCGCTGACGGCCTCGTGGAAGCAGTGCTGGAAGTGGCGCTGAGTGGACAGGGCAAGGGCGACACGCTGGTCGTACTGCGCGGTCCGAACAACGCTTTGTACCTGGAGGCGTCCGAGTTCGCACGCTTGCGGCTGCATGTGCCGACCGCCAAGCCGCTGTTGCACCAGGGTCTGACGTACTACGCACCCGCGGACATCGCCGGCACCACCGTCAGCATCGACGAGGCATTGCAACGCGCCGTCATCGTCGTCCCGGCGCAGTCGTTCGAACTCACCCGCCTGAATGCGGGCGAGCGCACCGGTCCGGCATTGACGCCCGCATCGCCGGGTGCTTTTCTCAACTACCAACTTTCCTCGCAGCAGATCGACGGGCAGCACAGCAGCGGCGCTTACACCGAACTCGGCATGTTCGCTGCCATGGGTGTGTTGACCAACACGTCGGTGGTCCGTGACAACTCGATCAATCGCGACATGACGCGGCTGGATACGACGTTCACGCGCGATTTTCCCGATTCGCTCAAGACCTTGAACATCGGCGACACCATCAGCGACTCGGGCAGCTGGGGCAACGCCGTGCGCTTCGCCGGCATCCGTTTCAGCAAAAACTTCAGTCTGCGTCCCGACCTGCTCACCTCACCCTTGCTGTCCACCGGCGGCACGGCGACGGTGCCGTCGACGGTGGATGTCTTCGTCAACAATCAACTGGTGTCGAGCAGTCAGCTGCCGCCGGGCCCCTTCATCATCGACCGTCTGCCCAGCGTCTCGGGTACCGGCGATGTCAGCGTGGTGGTGCGCGATGCACTGGGCCGGGAGCAGGTGGTCACGCAGTCCTTCTATTCCAGCGCCAACCTGCTGGCCGCGGGCCTGACGCAATATTCGCTCAATCTGGGCAGCGTGCGCGAAGACTACGCACTGGCGAGCAATCATTACGGCGCGTTCCTCGCGGAGGGCAGCTATCGCCGTGGCATCAACGATCTGCTGACGCTGGAAGGCCATGCCGAATACCTGGCGCACGATGCGCATGCCGCCGGTATCAACGCGGTGATCGGCGTGGGCAAACTGGGTGCCATCAATCTCACGGTTGCCGGTGGCGGCTCCGACGACGGCTCCGGCACGCTCACCGGCGTCGGATTTGAACACCGCGGCCGGCGCATGAGTCTCATCGCCAATACCTTGTTCGCAAGCGACGGTTTCGCGCAGGTCGGCGATCCGTTCAATCTCAACATGCGCTTCCAGCGTCGCAGCCTGCTGCAGACGGGCATCGGGCTGGGTCGCGCAGGTTCATTGTCGCTAGCCTATGTGCATCAGAGCTATCGCAGTGCCCCGTCGCAGCAGACGCTCAGCCTGACTCACAGCGTCACCTTCGGTCATGCAGGCATGCTCAATCTCACGCTGACCCGCGTCCGATCCGACAGCGCCTCGACCAGCGCCTACCTCATCTACGTGCTGCCCTTCGGCACCCGCCAGGCCGCGACCTTGTCGACCTTGGGCGGCAGCGGCGAAGGCGCCTCGGCGAATGAAATGATCGGATCGCTGACGCAGAGCCCGCCGATCGGCGAGGGCAGCGGCTACCGTCTGAGCGCCTCGACGCGCGGCAATTACGATGCCAACTGGCGCCAGCAATTCGGCGCTGCGGATCTGGAAATGGAAGTCGCGCGCAACAGCGGCATCAGTGGCCGCAGCGCTTATCTCAGCGGTGCAATGACCTTCCTCGACGGCAAGCTGGCGGCGACGCGATCCGTGACGGGGAGCTTCGCAGTGGTGGATGTTGCCGGGCTTCCCAATGTTCCCGTGTATGTGGAGAACCAGTTGACCACGCACACGGATTCGAACGGCAAGGCGCTGCTGTTCAACCTGCGCCCGTACGAGGCCAATCGCATCAGCATCCTTCCCGAGGAGTTGCCGCTCGACACCTCGATCGCCTCCAGCAGCACGATCATGGCGCCGCCGTATCGCAGCGGCGTGGTGGCGCGCTTTCCGGTGCAACGCGTGCGCAGCGCCACCTTCCGGCTGGTGACCGACGACGGTTCGGTTGTGCCCGCAGGCGCGAGCGTCAAGCTCAACGGCCATGCCTTCCCGGTGGTAATGGACGGCATGGTCTATGTCACGGACTACGATCATGGCTCCGGCGGCGAGGCGACCTGGTCGCAGTCGCGCTGCGAATTTCACATCGAGCCGCCGGTGACCAACGAACCCCTCCCGGATCTGGGAACGGTGCGGTGCGCACGCGCCACAAGCGCTACACTGGACTCGACATGATCCGACTTCTCGTTTCGCTGCTTGCGTTGGTGGCCGTGTGCGTCGCGCCGCCGGCACAGGCTGCGGTCACGGTGAACTGCACGGCCTCCGCCTCCAGCATCGCCTTCGGCACCTACAACCCTCTGAACACCGTGAGCGCGGCCTCGACCGGTACTTTGCGCGTGGTGTGCAGCGGTAGCGGCAGCGGATCGACGAATGTCACGGTGGGGGTCACCTTGAGTGCAGGCATGAGCGGCTCCTATGCGAACCGAAAAATGCTCGCCGGCAGCAACTCGCTCAACTACAACATTTACTGGAGTACGGCCTATGCCCAGATCATGGGCGATGGCAGCGGGGGATCCTTTGCGGGCACCGCCGGACCCTTCACTGTGTTCGCGGGCGGTACGGGCACCGCCACCGGCACGATGTATGGCAGGGTGCCGGCGCAGCAGGACGTCGCGCCCGGCAGCTACGTCGACACGATTCTAGTGACGGTGACTTACTAGTCGCTAGAGCGGGCGAATGCCCACTTTGACCGGCCAACCGTAGCGGCCTGCGTTAAGACCGGGCGCCAGCAGCAGGCGGAACCGCAACATCACCCGCATCGCCTGCGGTCGTTGCCAGCGCTGGATGAGCGTGCCACCTTCGGCGCCCAGCACCTGATCCGATTCCAATCCGTTGACGATGAGCGCGGAGACCATGGGGCTCAGCGTCATGAGATCCAATGCAAAGCCGTCGGGTGAATTGCTGTTGATCACGAGCGAGGTCGGCTGCAGCACATCGACATAGCCGCGGCGCAGATCGTCGGCGGAGATCTGGATGTCGGCGGGTGCGGAGGTCACTTGCACGCGTGCCACGGCAAGCACCGTCGCATTGACGCCCATTTGCATTCGCGATTGCGCTGCGTGAGCGCTGCCTGCCAGCAGCACAGCGGCGGCGCACAGCAGCGCCCGGCAACTTGCGCCGAGCGAGTGGACGGGAGTGAGCGTGGCGTGCTTCAAGACCGAAATAGCGGCCCCGTTTGAGAAGACTTTAGTTATTTCCCCTGCATCATCAACCTAACATATCCTATGGCGTGGCGAGAAATTCTTGATTTGGATAGGCCGACGCTGTCGCCGCACCAGGAACCTTGATCACCACATACGGACGCTCCATGTAGACATGGCAGGCATTGCATGCGTCGGTCATCTCCGCGTAGGCAGCTACAAATTTTTTGGAATCGGCTGCCGCGATGGCAGTCTCCACGGCCTTCAACTTGGGTTCAAAGAGGGTGGAGGCCGCCTCTGCAACGCCGATGCCGAGGTACTTGGGAAAAGTCTGCGAGATTCGCGCGAGGGCAGCGCGAAGGTTGCGTGCCTCGGCGGCAGCCAGTTCCCAGTTGCTCCCTGTTCCCGACAGATGAAGCTTCAAGTGTCGCGGTGCCACCAGCATGGTCATGAGATCGTCAAAGCCGAACGAATACACCCCGGGCGGGGTGGCCGGACTTTCTGATGATGCATCGCCGGCGAAGGGAAGCAGGAAACTGGTCAAGGTGATGGCGGCTACGGCGTGATTCTTCATGGTGTCCTTATTGTCTGGCATGCAGGGCGATGGCCCAGATGAAATTGGTGCGAAGCCGATCCTGCGCATAGGCGGGGTCACTGTGCAGGTTGGGAGCGCCGCGGGTCACCGGCAGGAAAGCCACGGCCGGGTAACTGGCGCGGCGATGGCAGGCCAGACAGTTGCTGGCGGTGCCGCCGCCTTGCCCGCCGTCGGGAAATCGACCCTCCAACCACGGGTTGAAGCAGACGTGCGGCGCGCCATCTGACGTTTTCGGCGTTTCCGCGTCGAAAGCAACCTGCACCAGATAGTTCGTCCATGGCGGACGAACCACCGATGGCCGGTCTGCAGCGAATGGGCCGGTACCTGCCTGGTCGTGCCACCACAGTGTTCCCCACACCCAGTCGTTTATTTCCTTGGTCGCAAGGTTGGCGCCGACCAGCACCAGATGATCCCCGGCTTCGAGGGACCTTCCCAAGACCAGCAATGCGGCCTTGTTGACGGCGGGATCCTTGCGAAATTCGAGCGCCATCTCCTCATCGACGCGTAGGTTGTAGAAGTCATTCAGACTCACCCGGCGCGCGGCGGGATATGACTGCCCTGCAAAATCGACTGCAACCTGGCCTGCTGAATTACGCGTCTTGGTCGGGTCGACGGCGACCACCCGTCTCCAACTCAGGTAGTCGTTGCCGCCGCTCCGCGGCGGATTGCGGCCGGCATCCCAGACGGGCAGGGGGGTCGGTAGATTGCGCGCCACCGGCCACCAGGCCGTCTTGATGACGATGGCATCTGCCGGAAAGTCGGAAACGGAGCGGTTACCGGCGACGGAACGGTCTGCTGCGCCGGATCTCCTTAATCTATCCAGCTCTGTTCGCAGATGGAGCTGATGCCGTCGAATATGATCGTGCGCGGCGGCGTTGTAGAGCGTGTACGTCAAGATCGGCGCATCGGCTGATTGCAATGACGGGGCGCCGGCCGTGTGCGCGTCGTCGGCGACCATGCGCATGCGCGACAGGCCACGCCGAGTAAGTGGCGGCGCTGCGTCGTCGTTGGCACCACGATGAAACACGGCGTCCTGCCCATACCATGACGCAAAGGGCGCTGTCCCATAGGCAACGCTCGCGTTGGTCATGTCGATGAGAACGGTCCACAGATGACGCCGTTGCGAGACCAAATCTCCGTGACGCTTGAATGAATCCAGTTGCTCTGCGTTGCTCGATGCAACGGCGGTGGCGCCGGCCAGACAGCAGGCAACAAAAATGGCAATCAAAAGACTCTCCATCGTGTGCCGGCCGGAGTTCATGGCGGGCCGAGCGACAGCTAGGGGGAGGCAGTTGCGCGCAGCACGCAATCGACCTGCACGGTCTGCTTCGGCGCTGCGGGTCCCAATCGCTTGTTCAACCGCACCAGTTGAAACCCAGTCTTGAAGCACTTCAGCGTCACTTTCTCCGGCACCATGTTGAGCGGTACATTGACGCGAAATCGTCCTTGCTCATCCGTGACGAACAGGAAGCTGACCTGTGGGTTGGCAACCATGATCGACGCGCCCGGCAACAGGGCGCCCTTGTCATCCTTGGCCGATCCGAAATAGCGGATGCCGGGCAATTCGTCCGCGTTTGCCGGATTGTAAGCGTACTGCGCGTGGACGACGTGCAGGCCCATCGACGCGGCCACGGCGAACACACAGGCGAGGCGAGAATGGCTCGCGGTTGTCATGCGAAGAATTTCCGCAACAGAAACACGCTGCCCAGCATGGCGACGCACGGAAAGAGCCACAAGTAGTTTCTGAACAACTTGTCAATGATTTTGTCGGGAACGCAAATCGCCAACACGGTCGATGCGATGGCGGCATTCGCGAGCAGCCCATACCAGGCCATGGCGGGGCCGGCATCGGCTAATGGCGGCTTCCCCCAACTTAGATTGCCGTGCATCGGGTAGTAGCGAAATAAGGGATAGTCCAGCGCAAACGCCAGCAGATACGCACAACAGAACACGATCAGAAACACCGACGCGGAAAATCTGACGTTCATCCCAGGCCCCTGATGTTGTTCAACACATGGCCAACCAGAAAATCCCACCAGACGATGAATGCCAGGATGATCGTGATTGCGATTCGATCCCGGCGATACTCGGCGGCGGACGGTGTCTGCCACGTGACAAAGTAAAATGGCAGCAGTCCGAGTCCGATGCCGGCGAAATGCTCCTTCAGTTCGAACAACCCGACAGCCCATCCCATCGACATTTCTTCGAAAGGAATCCTGACGTCCAGCCGATACGCGGGATACACCAGCGCCCCCAGCAAGACCTGCACCACATAGAGCGAGGTTACTGCAATCGTGAACGTAGACTGGTTGACTGCGGAGTACCGGCTGATGAATCCGCTGCCGCGGTGTGCCCGACTGCGAAGCATGGACGTGGTTTGATGGGTCAGCGCCCCCAGCAAAGCGACACCGGCGAGCCCGTGCAGTATCAGTAGTAATGTCGTCACGGCAATCCTCCGCTCCCGCCACTGTATCGCTCGTCGTCGGAAATCACCACTGCCGCGCAATCAACGAATATGTTGACAAGAAGTATCCGGGTCTGCGAAGCTGCTGTCAACGGTATAGTTGAAAAGCTTCGGAACTCCGGGGGAAGGTGTTCGGTGAACAAGGAAAAAGCAGGCCTCGCCGCGCATTCCGCCGATCTGCAGGCAGCCGTTGAACTTGCCAACATCCCCACGCTGGCATGCCTGCTCGTCCATCTGACCGGCCAGATCCATTGGGTCCAGGGCCGATATATTCCGACGCGAACCCGCGGCCTTGATGATAACGACAGCGGTGGCCTGGACGCGGATGTTCAGGCGGAGATCCGTCGTGCCGCTCTTGATGCGCTGCGCGATTGGTTTGCAGGCCAGCCTTTGGGGTTGGCCAATCCATCCGATGAGTTGCTGGTTCAGATGCTGGGAATCTCGCTGGGTGAAACTATCCCACCGGAGTACGCCGGCATGATCCGGCATGAACTGGGTCTGGCCGAATCGGATGATACCCTCCCCGCACCCGGCGGCGATGCCGCTGCTGCCGTCCCGGGAGTCAGGGCGCTGATCATCGGCGCCGGCATCTCCGGACTATGCGCTGCCATCAACCTCGCGCGCGCGGGCATTCCATACACCATCGTCGAGCGTCACTCCCGTCTTGGGGGTGTCTGGCTCGAAAACCGCTACCCGGGTGCGGCCTGCGATGTGCCGAGTTATTTGTACTCGTTTTCCTTTGCCCCGCATGATTGGTCGCGCTTCTTCGCGGCGGGCGGGGAGATTCACGCGTACCTCGAGAAGGTGGCCAAGGATTTTGCCATCGAGCCCCATATCCGCTTCGGCGTCGAAGTGACCGAAGCGCGTTACGACGAGGTGACCGACGAATGGGTGGCAAGCTTAGTCACGCAGGATGGCAAGAAGCAGGCGCTGCGCGCCAACATCCTGATCAGCGCGGTGGGCGCATTCAACAAGCCGCGGTTTCCCAACGTACCGGGACTGGCGGAGTTCCGCGGGCCCAGTCTGCACACGGCCCGCTGGCCGGTAGCGGGCGTGGATCTCAAGGGTCGCCGTGTCGTGGTCATCGGCAATGGCGCCAGTGCCATGCAGGTCGTGCCGGCGATCGCGGACGAGGTCGCATCGTTGACCGTCATCCAGCGCTCGCCGCAGTGGGCGGCGCCGTTCGCTAAATTCAAACAGCCGGTGCCGTCCGCGTTGCAATGGTTGTTGCGTGAGATGCCTCTGTATCGGCTTTGGTACCGTCTGCGTCTGAGTTGGGCGTTCAACGACAAGCAATACCCCGCGTTGCAGAAGGACCCACTGTGGAAGGACCCGGCGCGCTCGGTCAACGCGATCAACGACTCGCATCGCCGTGGTCTGACCGCCTACATTGAATCTGAAATCGGCGCTGCGCGGCATCTGCTGCCGCAGGTGGTGCCGGGCTATCCACCGTTCGGCAAGCGCATGCTGTTGGATAATGGTTGGTTTCGAACCCTGACGCGTCCTCACGTTCATCTGGTGACGGGGGCCGTCACCCGCGTGTTGCCCGACCGGGTCGTCGCCAGCGATGGGACGGAGCACGAGGCGGACGTGCTGATCTGGGCGACCGGTTTTGACGTGGTGAACTTTCTGGCACCCATGCGAGTGTTTGGCCGCGAAGGCCGTGAACTTCACCGCGACTGGGACGGAGACGATGCGCGCGCGTATCTCGGCACCGTCGTACCCGGGTACCCAAATTTCTTCTGTCTGTATGGGCCCAATACCCAGTTCGGCCATGGCGGCAGCCTGATCACCATCGTCGAACGGCAGATGCACTACGTCATGTCGGCGCTGCGGCAGATGTTTGCGCGCGACATTGCGGCCATCGACGTGCGACGTGACATACACGACGCCTACAGCGCCAAGGTGGACAGCACGCATGAAAAAATGGTGTGGACGCACCCGGGCATGGACACTTATTACCGTAACTCCAAGGGTCGCGTCGTCGTGAACAATCCGTTTCGAATCGTGGACTATTGGCAGATGTCCGAGCAGGCCAACCTCAGTGAATTCGAGTTGACGCCACGTCGCGACGGTGCGTCCTCGCAGTCACAGAGGGTGCCGGCATGACCGCCGACGTGCAGGTGGAGCAATCCGGCGCAACGCTTATCATTGCGATCAATCGTCCTGAGCGGCGCAATGCGGTGAATCGCTCGGTTTCGCTCGGCATTGCGGCGGCGCTCGACCGCCTGGATCAGGATCCTGCCTTGCGAGTGGGCATCCTCACCGGCCGTGGTGGATTCTTCAGCTCAGGAATGGACTTGCGCGCCTTCCTCGCAGGAGAGCGTCCCGAATTGCCTGGTCGCGGATTCGGCGGATTGACCGAGGCGCCGCCGCGCAAGCCGCTGATCGCGGCCGTGGAGGGCTTCGCAGTTGCCGGTGGCTGTGAACTGGCATTGGCCTGTGACCTAATCGTTGCGGCGGAAAATTCCTTCTTTGGGTTGCCTGAGGTGCAGCGTGGACTGGTGGCGGGCTCCGGTGGACTGGTGCGGCTGCCGCGCCGCATCCCGGCGTCCATCGCCTTGGAATACGCGCTGACCGGTGACCGTCTGGAGGCGCCGGTGGCGCACCGCTGGGGTCTCGTGAACCGGCTGACGCCCAGCGGCGGTGCGCTCGCAGCGGCGGAAGAACTCGCGGCGCGCATCACGCGCAATGGCCCGCTCGCGGTGATCATGAGCAAGCGCATCGTCACGGAATCCGCCGCCTGGGCGCCGCACGAAGTGTGGGCAAAGCAGGCGCCGCTGGTCGAGGCCATCGTGGCATCAGAAGACGCGCGCGAAGGTGCGCTCGCCTTCACGGAAAAGCGCGAACCGCGCTGGCAGGGCCGCTGACAGCGCTTGGAGTTGAGGAGAATCAAATGCAAACAATAGCAGTGGTGGGCGGCGGAACGATGGGAACGGGGATCGCATATGTGTCGGCATTCGCCGGACACTCGGTCACGGTCGTCGAACCCGATGAACAACGTGCCGCGGCCATGGCCAGCGCCTTGCAAGGCGCTGCAACGGGAGCGGTCAAGCGCGGCAAGTTGAGTGAGACGGACGCCCGCGGTCTGCTCGAGCGCATTCGGCGTGTTCGCGCCGTGCCCGAACTGGCGTCCGGCTTGGACCTTGCCATCGAAACAGTGTCCGAGCGCGTCGAACTCAAACATCAAGTGCTGAAGCAGATCGCCGCACTGAACCCGGCGCTGATCGGCACCAACACCAGTGCGCTGTCCATCGATCGTCTGGCAGCCGTGTTGCCTGCACCGGAGCGCTTCCTCGGCACGCATTTCTTCAACCCCGTATGGTCGTTCAAGCTGGTGGAGTTGATACGCGGCGCCGCCACTTCGGAGGCCGCGCTCGATCAGGCTCGGCGCTTCGTCGCCAGCATCGGCAAGGAATCGCTGGTCGTGCGCGACATTCCCGGGTTCGCCACCAGCCGCCTGGATCTGATTGCGAGCCTTGAGGCGATGCGCATGCTCGAAGGCGGCGTCGCCAGCGCCGAGGACATCGATCGCGCCGCCGTTCTCGCCTTCCAGCATCCGGTGGGACCGCTGCGGCTCAGCGACATCGTGGGCCTCGATGTGCGATTGGATATCGCCCGGGTACTGGAAGCAACTTACGGTTCACGGTATGCGCCGCCGCAAATATTGATCGACAAAGTGGCTCGCAAGGAATTTGGTCAAAAAAGCGGTCAGGGCTTTTTCGCCTGGCCTTAAAAGGAAGAGTGATGAGCGTACATCCCATGTTTTCTTCGAATCTGGTCGACACTGCCGAACATCACGCAGAGTTGCGCGACAGTGTAGCGAAGCTCGCCGGGCGGTTTGGACGCCGCTACTTTCAGGATGTTGTCGCGCGCGGCGAGCAGCCACGCGAACTCTGGAAGGCATTGGCCGATGCCGGGTTTCTCGGCGCCTGCGTCGCCGAAGAATACGGCGGCAGTGGCGGGGGGCTGGGTGACCTCAACATCGTCATCGAGGAGACCGCGGCGCAGGGCTGTCCCTTGCTGTCGCTGGTGATCATGTCGATTGTCGCCCCCATCCTGACCGCGCATGGTACCGAGCAGATGAAAAAGGACTGGCTGCCCGCGCTGTCGGGCGGCACGCGCAAGATGTGCTTCGCCATCACCGAGCCGGATGCCGGTTCCAATACCCATCGCATCAAGACGGCCGCGCGGCGGGAAGGAAGCGGCTGGGTGTTGAACGGTGCCAAGTACTGGACCTCGGCCATCGATGAGTCCGACGCCGTGTTGGTGGTGGCGCGGGATGGTGAGCCGGACGAGCGTGGCCGCGCGCCGTTGTCGCTGTTCGTGCTGTCGACCAAGTCAGCCGGCATCACGTATCACCCGATCGATGCCGCATTGAAATCGCCGGAAAAGCAATTTACGGTGTTCTTCGACAACGTGAAAGTCCCGGAAGAGGCATTGATCGGTCAGCGAGGGGCGGGGCTGCGGCAGGTGTTCGTCGGCCTGAATCCGGAGCGCGTGTCCGCTGCCGCCATCAACAACGGCATCGCGCGCTTTGCGCTGGCGAAGGCTGCGGAATACGCCGCCAGCCGCAAGGTGTGGAGCACACCGATCGGTGCGCATCAGGGCGTGGCGCACCCACTCGCGGAAAGTTTCATCGGCGTGCAGTCCGCGCGTCTTTTGACCGCTCGCGCGGCGCAGCTTTACGATCTGGGACAGGACGCGGCGGAAGCCGCCAACATGGCGAAATTCCTCGCGGCGGAGACCTCGCTCAAAGCGCTGGATCAGGCGATTCAGGTGCACGGCGGCAATGGCTTGGCGCATGAGTATGGCCTGGCGGATCTGTGGTTCATCGCCCGGCTGCACAAGACGGCGCCGGTGAGCCGCGAGATGATCTTGAACCATGTGGCCCTGCACAGCCTTGGGTTGCCAAAGAGCTACTAGTCATGCGTGCGGGCGCCGCAAAGTGCGGGGAGGAGGGGGTGAGTTTCTGTCTCGCCCAGTTGCTGCGCAGACAGGCGGCCGCGCGTCCCGACGCGCCCTGTCTGTCGTTCGAAGGCCTTACCTTAAGTTTTAAGGAACTCGATGCGCGCAGCAATCGAGTCGCGCAGGCGCTGCTGGCGTCCGGCGTCAACGCCGGCGACAGGGTCGCCGTCATCGCGCGCAATTCCCCGTTGTTCTACGAGTTGACCTTCGGCTGCGCCAAGATGGGCGCCATCCTGGTGCCGATTAATTGGCGCCTCTCGCTGCGGGAGATCACCGGCATTCTCACCGACGCACAACCGGCGCTGGTGATTGCGGGCACTGAACAGGCGCCGCTCGTTCCAGAGCGGTTTGGGCAGGCCGGTCGTCATCTGGATGCCGACACCCACTACGATGGCTGGCGGGATCGATGCGCTGCATTAGATCCGATGTGTCCGGCGTCGCCCGAGACAACCTTGCTGCTGCTGTACACCTCGGGTACCACCGGTCTGCCTAAAGGCGTTGAGATTTCGCATCGCAACTTGTCGTACACGGAGCGAATCGCGCGGGAGATCTGGGGATTCACTGTGCAGAGCGTGAATCTCGTGGCGATGCCGCTGTTTCACATCGGCGGATTGGGCTACGGCATGATGGCGCTCAGCCAGGGGGGTCACACCGTGCTGATGCAGCAACCCGTCCCGCAACCGGTGCTCGAGGCGATCCGTCGCTATGGCGTCACGCATGCCTTCTTCGTACCCACGGTCATCCAGTCACTGCTGGCGGTCGAGGGTGTGGAGGCGATGGGCCTGAAGAGCCTTGCGAGAATCATTTATGGCGCTGCGCCGATCAGCGAGACCTTGTTGTCCCGCGCTATCGAGGTGTTCGGCTGCGGTTTCAATCACGCCTATGGCATGACCGAGACCGCGGGCACCGTGGTGACACTGCAGCCCGAGGATCACGATCCGGGCGGTGAACACGCGGGCCGCCTGCGCTCCTGTGGCTTGCCGCTGCCCTGGGTCGAGCTCGGGTTGTTCGATCCTTCCACCGCGCAGCCCGTCGCGACGGGCGCCATCGGCGAGATCTGGATCCGCTCCGGAATGACCATGAAGGGCTATTGGAACAAGCCTGCGGAAACGGCCGCCACGCTGCGCGCCGATGGCTGGCTGCGCACCGGCGATGCGGCCAATCAGGATGAACAGGGGTACGTCTACATCCGCGATCGTTTCAAGGACATGATCGTCTCCGGCGGTGAAAATGTGTTTCCGGCGGAAGTGGAGAATGTCATCAGCGAGCACCGGGGAATAGCCGAAGTAGCCGTCATCGGCGTGCCGCATGCGCGCTGGGGCGAGACGGTGAAAGCCGTGGTCGTGCTGCGGGCAGGCGCACAGTTGTCGCCGGCAGAACTGATTGCGTTCACGCGCGAGCGTCTGGCGCACTTCAAGTGTCCGACCAGTGTTGACATCCTGCAGACGCTTCCCAAGAGCGCATCGGGAAAGATCTTGAAGCGCGAGCTGCGGGCGATGATCGTGCCGTCAGCGCAAGGCGCCCCTTGAGCAGTCTGCCGCCCAACGCCGCGGCGATGGATCCGCTGGCTGCCTTGCTGCGCGGCTTTGCCGTGCGGTTCCTGACCTGCCAGGAATGGGAGGTGCTGCCGTTGGTCATGGCGCCTCACTACCAACTGAATGTGGGTGGCTTCCTCATCGAGGGGCGCGATGAACAATATCGCGGCGCGATGGTTGCGCAGTTCGAGCAATTTCCGGGACTGTGTGTGACCGTGCACGACGTGGTCTTGGGCGAGCAGGCCATTGCCATGCGCTTCACCGAGCATGGCGCGTCGCGGCGCGACGACGGGCGCCGCGCGGCATGGCAGGGCGTGTCCCTGTTTCGGATCGAGAACGGCCATCTGTATCGCGGCTGGGCCGAGGAAGACTATATCGCGCGCAAACGGCAATTGCGCAGCGGCGTTTGCGATCACATCGAGGCGCCGCACCCTTCCCCGTGGGACAGCCGGATGGAAGGCGCGAATCCGGCCGCGGAGCAATGCGCCCGCGATTGGCTGAAGGGCACTGCGCTGCTGTCGTCCTCCTGCGGCGCAATCACCGCAGGCGGCGCCGATCCTGAATTGGCCGGACTGATTGGCGACGTCACGGCCGAGGTCGATGAGCTGTTCAGTGCCGGAGATCGCGTGGCCTTTCATGTGACCTGCCGCGGTACCTATGCCGGCGGATTTGCGGATGTCGAGGCGTCGCGTGTGGGGTCGCCGATTACAGTGCGTGCCGCCGGCATCGTGAGCGTTCATGCCGGAGAAGTGCGTAAAGCGCGCGTCGTCGCCGACCGCCTCGGCCTGTACCGCAGCCTGCTGCGGCGCTGATGCCTCAAGGCACGGCGGCGCCCTCGAGCAAACGTCAATGGTTGTGTTGACAGACTGTCGTCCCGGTGTATCATTGTATCAACATATCCGTTGATCAATGTTTCACCAAGGGAAGTTGCCTGCATGACCGTGTCGTCCCACGCCGATCAATCCTTTCTTATGCGGCTGTTTTCCCTCGAGGGGAAAACGGCAATCGTCACCGGCGCCACCAGCGGCATAGGCCAGATGATCGCCACGGCGTTGGTGCATGCGGGCGCGCGCACCTACGTCAATTCGCGCAAGGCCGACGCCTGCACGCGCCTCGCCGCCGAGCTCTCAGCGTCGGGTGAATGCCGGCCGTTGGCGGGTGATGTGGGAACCAAGGAAGGTTGCGTGAAGATCGGCGAAGCCTTCAGAGCGCAGGAATCCTCGCTCAACATCCTGGTCAACGCCGCCGGCTCCACCTGGGGCGCGCCCATCGAGGAATATCCGGATGCCGGCTGGGACAAGGTGATCGGCATCAACGTACGTGGCGTATTCAACCTCAGTGTGGCGCTGCTGAAGGAACTGCGCGCCGCAGCCACGGCTCAGGATCCGGCCCGCATCATCAACATCGGGTCGGTTCATGGCGATGTTGCACCGCCATGGGAATCGTATGCCTACTCGAGCAGCAAGGCTGCGGTACATCACCTGACTCGCCACCTGGCCAAACGTTTGGGGCCCGAACACATCCTGGTGAATGCCATCGCACCCGGGCCCTTTCCCAGCCGAATGATGGCGACCATGATCAAGGAGCAGGGCGACGAGTTGGTGCGCGAGACGGCCACCGGGCGCCTTGGTATTGCCGATGACATGGCCGGCATCGCAATCTATCTTGCCTCGCAAGCGGCGGCGAACGTCACGGGCGCCATCATCCCGGTTTGCGGCGGCTACGGAACTTTGCGCTGAGCACCAGCGGGCGCCGCCAGCGCGGCGCGCATTCCGGCGGCAATGTCCTCGAGCGCCAGCGCGGCTGCCGGCGTCAACTGCGGCATGCCCGCAAAGCCGTGGATCATTCCCGCGTAGCGCTTCGCGGCGACGTTGACTCCCGCTGCGCGCAGACTTTCCGCGAATGCCTCCCCTTCGTCGCGCAGCGGGTCGAATTCGGCCGTCAGTAGAGTCGTCGGTGGAAGCCCCGCGAGCGCAGCCTGCATGACCGACGCACGAGGGTCGTTGACGCTCTCGGGGTCTGCCAGATACGAATTCCAGAACCATCGCAACGCAATTGGAGTGAGCAGGAATCCTGCGTTGAATTCCTGCATCGACGCGCTGGTGCAGGCCGGATCGATCATGGGGTAGAGCAGGGCAAGATGTTGCACCGGCTGATGGCGATCGCGGGCCTGCAGCGCCGTGGCGATGGCCAGGTTGCCGCCCGCGCTGTCGCCGCACACGCCGATCCGATGCGCGTCCACGCCCAACCGTTTCGCATTGGTGCGCATCCATTGCAACGCCTGAAGGCAATCCTCGAGCGGTCCTGGAAAGGGTGTTTCCGGCGCCCGCCGATAATCCGCTGCGATGACGATCGCGCCTGAGTTCGCCGCAAGGGTCCGGCACATGGCGTCATGAGTATCCAGATCCCCGAGCACGAATCCCCCACCATGCAGGAACAGAACGGCGGGAAGGGTCGGATCCGCACAGGGTCGGTATAGGCGCAGCGCGATTCCATTTGCCGCGGCGGTGGCAGCAGGTTCGACAGCATGGAGGGGCGCGGCCGGCGCCTGCGTTAGAAACGCCTTGTTGCCCGCGCGGAGGTCGGCGAGCGACACGCGCGAGGACGGCGGCCGCAGTTCGTTACGAGGATCGGCCAGCAGCGCTTGAAAGCAAGGATCGGGCACGGGCACTCAAGCTCACCGAGCCGGTCGCAACGCAAAGCCCGTGTAGCCGTCTTCCGCGCACTGGTACAGCAGGCGGCGGTAGCCGCGCACGCCGCCCGAATAGGGCATGAACACGCGCGGTTTCCCCGCGACTTCAGCGCCGTTGTAAAAGGACGGCGTGGACGGGTAAAGCGTTTCCTGCGCGCGCTTGTTGACGTGCTCGATCCACTCCGACTCGGCGCGCGGCGTCGCCTCGAATTCAGTCAGGTGCGCGGATTTCATGTGCTGCAGGAGCGCGCCCAGCCAGTCGATCTGTTCCTCGGTCGACACCAGTACATTGCTCAGCAGTGACGGGCTTCCCGGTCCCACGACGATGAACAGATTGGGAAAGGCAGCCACCGCGATGCCCAGATGATTCACGGGGCCCTCGCTCCACTTCTTCTGCAATGCAAGTCTGCCACGGCCTAGGATGTCCGGCTTGAGCAGCGAACCGGTGAAGGCATCGAAGCCGGTGGCAAAGATGATGATGTCGAATTTGCGCAAGCCGTCGCTGGTGCGAAGCCCCTCGGGTGTGAACTCCTGAATGGGCGTTTCGCGTAAGTCCACCAGCTCGACATTGTCGCGGTTGAAAGTTTGGAAATAGCCGCTGTCCACCGATGGCCGACGGGCGCCGAACGGAAAGCCCTTGGGCGTCAGCTTGTCGCGCACCACCGGGTCGTTGACGGCGAGCGCAATCTTGCGGCGGATGAAATCTGCCGCCGTATCGTTTGCGGGCTTCGACAGCAGCAGGTCATGGTAGGAAAGCGCGAACCCGAAACCCAGGCGGTTCCATGCCGCTTCGTATGCCGCCTCGCGCTCTGCCGGCGATGCCTCCAGTGCGGATTGCTTGTTGGGAATGAACCCCAAGCCGCTGGGCGAATTCCTGGCTTGCTCGCGCCTCGTCGGGTAGCCGGCTTTGACCTGACGATCTTCCTCGTCGGACACCGGAGCGTTCGCGGCCGGGATGCTGTAGTTGGCCGTGCGCTGAAAGACGCTCAAGTGCTGCGCCTGCCGCGCGATCACCGGCGTCATTTGCATGCCGGAGGATCCGGTGCCGATGATGGCGACGCGTTTGCCGGCGAACGATACTGCGTGCTTGGGCCATTCGCCGCTGTGATAGACCTCGCCGCGGAAGGTGTCCTGCCCGGGATAGGCCGCGCGCTTGGGTGTGGATAGCTGCCCGACGCACATGACGAGAAATTGTGCGTCCCAGGAGCGGTCATCCTGGGTCTTGATGGTCCACCGCGAGGCGGCCTCGTCAAAGCGCGCCTCGGTCATCCGCGTGTTCAGCTCGACGTCCCGGCGCAGATCGAAGCGCTCTGCCACGTGGTGGATGTAGCGCAGGATCTCGGGTTGCAGCGCGTAGCGCTCGCTCCAGCGCCATTCCTGCTCGAGTGTGGGGGAGAAGCGGTACGAGTAATCGAAGCTCTCCACGTCGCAGCGCGCGCCCGGATAGCCGTTGAAGTACCAGACACCGCCGACGTCTGCTCCGGCCTCCAAGACCTTCACCGAGTATCCCAGCCCGCGCAGTGTGTGCAGAGCCCGCAGGCCTGCAAACCCGGCGCCTACGACGATGACGTCAACTACCTTCATGCCATGCCCCTTGGATACTTCAAGCCCAAGCATATTGCGCTGATTGGCGCCTAGTCAACAGAATCGTGGAATAAATCAACGATATCGTAGCCGTAGTCAACAGCATAGTTGACAAGTGGTGGTGATGGGCTTATAAATCGCTCCAAGCTGGGCGCGCTGCCGACGGTTTTGAAGGGCGGCGGAGCCTCAATAGTCGTAGAGAAAACGTCATAACTTTTTGAGCTTACGTTTCCCGCGCGAGCGGGAGTCAAGGGGGTTTTGTGAAGAAACGAATTTGCGTCGCGGCTTGTGCAGCAGCGTTATTGGCCACTTTTCAGTTTTCCACTGCTGCTGCGCAAACCGCAGCTTCCGGCGACCAGTCGCAGGCCGCACCGGCCGATCAAGCCATGGAAGAGATCATCGTGACAGCGCAGCGGCGCTCGGAAAGCCTGGAGCGCACACCCGTCGCGATTTCGGCCATCAGTGCGGACTCTTTGGCGCGGCAGGCCATCGTCACGGAATCCGACTTGCAGAATTCAGTGCCCGGCCTGTCGGTCAAGGCATCGCAGGGCAGCAACCAGCTCAACTACTCGTTGCGCGGACAAACCGTCGATGCCTTCACGAGCTCCCGGCCCAGCGTGCTGCCGTACGTGAATGAAGTGCAGGTGGGCGGCTCCGGCTCCACCGCCTTTTACGACTTGCAGTCCGTGCAGGTGCTCAAAGGTCCGCAGGGCACGCTGTTCGGCCGCAACTCCACCGGCGGCGCGGTACTGTTCACCACCGCGAAGCCCACCAATGAGTTCGGCGGCTACGCCAGCGTGCGCGGTGGCAATTACAGTCATGTTCAGGTGGAGGCCGCAGTCAATGCGCCCATCATCGACGATAAGGTTCTGTTGCGCGTGGCCGGCTTCTTTCAGCGCCGCGATGGATTCCAGGAGAACCTGGTCAACGGCCAGACGCTGGGCGACGTGCGCAAGGAAAACGTACGCGTCAGCCTGACCCTCAAGCCGCGGGACGGCATCAGGAACGACCTGGTCATCGATTACGCGCATGCCGGCGGCAACAATATGACGGGTGTGGTGTACAACATTCTGTCGCTCGCTCAGAACAGACCGGGGTTCCCGTTCGTACCGAACAATTTCCTGTACTCGCCGGCATTCTTCGATGGCGCGCTGGGTGCGGGTGGCTGGAATGCCTTCCTCGCCGCGCATCCCGGTGCGGATCCGGATGGCATCGTGGCGTTCACGGCCAAGCAGCAGGCACGCGGACCCTTCAAGGTCAGCACCGATGCGCCGAATTTTCACACGGCCAATACCTTCACCGCCTCGAATATCACGATGTTCGACATTGGTGAAGATACCCAGATCAAGAACATCATCGGTTTCACGCATCGCAAGGGCAACGATGCCGGTGAGTTCGACGGCACGCCGTATCCGGCCGACAGCAACGGCTTCGGTGGGCGTGGCGGCACACTGCGGCAGCTGTCCGAAGAAGTGCAATTGATCGGCAAGGCGGCGCAGGGCAAGTTGGCCTACGTCACCGGCCTGTATTTCACCGACGAGAAGGACGAGACGCGTTCTGAGAGTGACTTGTTCGACCTGTCGCCCATTGCGCCCGCAACCGTGCAGATCAACGATGGCATCACCAAGAACAAGACGTATGCGGGATACGGCCAAGGAACGTTGGATATCAGCGACAAGACCGGCATTCAGGGCCTCGGCATCACTCTCGGCGCGCGGTATTCGTCTGAGAAGGTGACGTTCACGCACCTGGCGGATGATCAGTACGTGGCCAACCCGCCTCCTCTGGGCGCGACGTTTGTCAATCCGCTCAGCGACACGTTCAAGAAGTTCAGCTGGCAGATCGGCGTGCAGGAGCAGCTCAATGACAATGTGCTGCTGTACCTGGTTTCGCGGCGCAGTTTCCGCAGCGGCGGTTTCAACTACTTTGCTCCGCCGTTGGCGGGCTTCGGCAATGCTGGCGGCAGCGAATACAAGCCGGAAACCGCGACCGACGTTGAAATCGGCACCAAGTTCAAGGGTGAGATCGGCGGCATGCCCGCGCGTGTGAACGTCGCCGCCTACAACATGTGGGTGAAGGACGTACAGCGCGCGAACTACGTGTCGATCTTTGGCGCTCTGGCGGGCATCACCGTGAACGTGCCAAAAGCCAAGATCCAAGGCATCGAGATCGACGGCGCCATCAATCCCACGACGTGGCTGAGCCTGGGCGGCAACGTCAATTTCACCAACGCCAAATTCACCGACAATCTGGTGTCGGTGCTCGGCAACCCGGCGGTGGCGTTCGATACCTACCCGGATACGCCGCGCTGGTCTGGGCTGCTATACGCGGAAGTGACCGCGCCGGTGAGCGCCAACCTGCATGCCACTTTCCGCGCCGACCTGTATGACCAGACGTCGACTTATTTCAGTTCGACTGGCAATACGCTGAATCCAGGAACGCAGATCCCCTCCTACGCAGTCGCGAACTTCCGGTTGGGACTGGAGGACGCGCAGGGTCACTGGGGTGTGGCCGCGGTGCTCAAGAATGCCTTCAATCGGGTTTACTACGTCGGCGGAATCGGCTTCACCAGTCTGTTTGCGGTCAACACCGTAGTGCCGGGTGATCCGCGCACGGTCGTGGTGGAAGCCCGCTACAAATTCTAAAGGCGGAAGTGAGCACGCCATGCGCTTCACGCTGATCAACGCCCGGCCCAGTCCCTTCGGGCGGAAGATTGCGATCGCGCTGATCGAGAAAGGGCTGAGTTACGACGTGCGCTATGACGTTCCGTGGGGACCGGAAACGTGCACGCCGCAATTCAGCCCGATTCAGCAACTGCCCATTTTGCTCAATGAGGGTGGCGAAGCGATTTACGATTCGACCTACATCCTGGAATGGCTGGAAGGCCGGTTTCCTGCGCCGCCGCTGCTGCCGGCGGATGTCGATGCGCGACTCGCCGCGAAGAAGCGCCAGATGCTCGGTGAACGGCTGATGGAAATCGCGCAAAGCCTGATATTCGAAATGCATCGGCCCGACCCCAGCTCCGCGTGGGTCGGGCGCCAGACGCGCAAGGTGTTGGGGGGGTTGGCCGAATTGGAACGCCTGCACGCAGGACGGCACACCAGCGCAGCAACGGCCATCGATCTGGGTGATATCGCAGTAGGCACCACGGCGTTGATTTTTGAGTTTGCGGTGGCGGCAGGCTTGAGTCCGCCCATCGATGCGCTGGTTTGGCGAGGGCGGTATCCGCACTTGACTAAATTCATGCTCGGACTTGAGCAACGGCCGTCATTTGCCGCGACGACACCGGAAAACATGAACGTCGATCTACAGGCGACAGTCAATTAGAAGGCGGGTGATATGAATCGATTGAAAGGCAAGATTGCACTGATCACCGGCGCGGCGCGCGGCATGGGCGAGTCGCATGCGCGCGGTTTTGTGGCCGAAGGCGCCAAGGTCATCATGACCGACGTCAACACCAAACTCGGCGCGGCGGTGGCCGCCGACATCGGACCCGATGCGCTATTCATCGAGCATGACGTGGCCAGCCTGGAAGACTGGCGCCGCGTCCTCGCGCAGGGCGAAGCCAAGTTTGGCACCGTCAACGTGCTGGTGAACAACGCCGGCATCTTGGGCCCGCTGGGCATCAAGGCGGCCGAACTCCTGGAAGCCGACTACCTGAAGGTTTGCGCTGTCAATCAACACTCGGTGTTCTTGGGGATGCACGTGGTCATTCCTTCGATGCTGCGAGCAGGCAAGGGCTCCATCGTCA
Organism: Pseudomonadota bacterium; assembly: GCA_031394735.1. Classification (GTDB taxonomy): domain Bacteria; phylum Pseudomonadota; class Gammaproteobacteria; order Steroidobacterales; family Steroidobacteraceae; genus TMP-86. Next base: position 116,281 of record JANMXI010000308.1, read on the forward strand.
ACATCTCCTCCATCTCCGGCATCGTCGCCAACTACGGCGCCCCCAATGTGGCGTATGTCGGCACCAAATTCGCCGTGCGCGGCCTGACCAAGGCGGCCGCCATGGAATACGCGCCCAACAACATCCGCGTGAACTCCGTGCATCCCGGCTTCATCATGACGCCGATGATGGTGGAAGCCACGGATGAGAAGGGCGGCGACGGACTGTCGTTGATTCCGATGGGGCGGATCGCCGAACCCCAGGAAGTCACCAACTTAGTTCTATTTCTCGCCTCTGATGAGGCTTCCTATATCACCGGCAGCGAACACGTGATCGATGCCGGCATGTCATCCCGATAAACGCAACGAGGCATCCCATGGATTTCGAAACCATCATTTACAAGAAGGAAGGGCGGATTGCCACGGTCACGTTGAACCGGCCTGAAAAGGGCAACGCTCTGTCAGTCAAGCTGCGCGACGAATTGGATCTGGTCATGGACGACCTCGACGAAGACGATGAGACGCGCGTTCTCATCGTCAATGCCGCGGGCAATCATTTCAGCACCGGCTACGATCTGAACGAGTTTTCCTATTTGTGGGACAAGGACGGCGGCATCAACGAAGTGCAGAAACGTCCGCATCGCCGCGCGCCCATCTGGTCGCGACGCGAGTTCCACCTGTCGCGTGAACGCTGGATGCGGTTGTTCCGTCTGCGTCAGGCAACCATCGGCGTCGTCCACGGACATTGCGTGGCCGGCGGCCTGGATTTGATCGGCGTGCTGGACATCGTGTTCTGCGCGGACGATGCACGCCTGGGCCAGCCCGAAGCGCGCGCCATGGGCGAATTGCATGTCTTTGCGATGTGGCCGCTGCATCTGGGCATGCGCAAGACCAAGGAATGGCTGCTGACCGGCGACAACATGACGGGCGCCGAGGCGGCGGACCTGGGTCTGGTGAACAAGGCGGTGCCGCGCGTTGAGGTGGATGCGGTGGCGCGGGCATACGCGGAACGCGTGGCGAACGTGCCGCTGGATGCCATTTACTCGCACAAGGAATGCACCAATCGCTGGTTTGAAGCCACGGGAATGGCGGCCGGAATGGCGGCGGCGAACGACCTCGATGCCATGGGCATCGCCAGTCCCAGCATGGATGACTTCAACAAGATCTGGAAGGAGGGCGGCGTGAGGCCGGCGGTACGCGCGCGTGACCGACCCTTCACCGAGCATCGCACGTATTGGGATGCGTACCTTGCCTCCAAGGCCAAGAAGGACGGCGCGCCCAACAAGCCGTAGGTGCAGGCGCACTCATCATGCTGCAGTCCATTGCGGAGCGTCAGGGACGGCTGGAACGGCGCTTCGTACGCTGGCAGCCGCGCACGCTGGACCAGATGCTGGACGCGGCGGCCGAGGAGTTCCCGGATCGTCCGTTCGTCGTCACGGACGATCGGAGCTGGACCTATCGTGAGATGCACGAGGAGTCGGTGCGCATCGCCGCAGGTCTTGTCGCGGCGGGTGTGCGGCCCGGCGACCATGTGGCGATGGTCATGGCGAACTACCCGGAATTCGTCGCGCTGAAATTTGCGATTGCGCGCGCCGGCGCAGTGGCGGTGCCGGTCAATTTTCTCAATCGCCGCGACGAGCTGGGCTACGTGCTGCGGCAATCGGACAGCGTGCTGCTGGTCACCATGGATCGGTTCCGGCAGCTCGATTACCTGCAGATGCTCGACGAATTGTCGCCGGGGTGGGAGCAGCACGGTGGCGGTGACGCTTTCCCCGCGTTGCAGCGCGTGGTGGTGTTCCCGACTGCGCAAACCGGCTCGCGCGCCGGCGTGCAGTCGTTCGCGCAGTTGGCCACCGGCGTCGAGTCCGCCACGCGAATCGAACACCCGGGTGCAGCAACTCCGTCCGATATCATTTACACCTCCGGAACGACCGGTCCTCCGAAAGGAGTGGTGCTGACGCACGATCAACTGCTGCGCGCCGCTTACGGCAGTGCCTATGCACGCGCCTTCGAGGAGGGGCGGCGCATCCTGTTCTCGCTGCCGATGTACCATGTTTACGGTTACGTTGAAGGACTGCTCGCCGTGTTGTTCGTCGGGGGCAGCATCGTCCCGCAACTGCGTTTCGATGCCGTCGCCACCTTGCGTGGCATCGAGCGGCATCGCGCGAACGACGTGCTGCTCATCCCCACCATGACCCTCGCCATCCTCGATGAATTGCCTCGCGGCCATTTTGATTTGTCGTCTCTGCAGGCGATCATCTCCTCCGGTGGCCGGGCGCCGGAGCATCTGTGGCGTGAGATCTTTGAGTTGATGCGGCCGCGTGAGCTGACCACGGGGTACGGCATGACCGAAGTGACCGCGTCGAGCACCGTCACCCGTCCCGACGATCCCATCGAGCGGCTGCAATCGACCAACGGACGCTTGCGCGATGTGGGCATCGCCGGCGACCCCTCCCTGGAGGGAAAGCTCGTGGTCTACCGCGTAGCCGACCTTGCCACAGGCCGTGAGCTGCCGCGCGGCGAGACGGGTGAACTGCAGGCCAAGGGTCCTGGCGTCACCCGGGGCTACTACAAGAAGCCTGAAGCCACAGCCGAGGCGTTTACCGCCGACGGCTGGCTGCGGACCGGCGACCTCGGCCGTCTTGACGATGAGGGTTATTTGACGCTGGTGGGACGCTGCAAGGAATCCTATCGCTGTGGTGGCGAGCAGGTGATTCCCTCTGAAATCGAGGATGTGCTGGTCACCCATCCGGCGGTGGCGCAGGCGCACGTCGTTCCGGTGCCGGATCGGCGCATGGGAGAGGTGGGAGTGGCCTTTGTGGTGCTGCGTAATGGGATGGCCGTGGATCCTGCCCGGCTGGTCGAACACTGCTCGGCGAGGCTCGCGCGCTTCAAGGTGCCCGTCAAAGTGCTGTCCATCGCCGTCGAGGATCTGCCGACGACGCCGTCCGGGCGCGTGCGCAAATTTTTGCTGATCGACAAGGCCGTCGCGGCGCTGGGGCTTGCTTGAACCACGATCCTTCGTCCTGCACCAAAGGCGTCGCCATCGTGACGGGCGCCGCGCGCGGCATCGGCGCCAGCATCGCGCAACGATTGGCTGAAGAGGGCTTCGATGTGGCCGTCCTGGATCTCGATGCGAGTGCCTGCATCGATACGGTGCGTGCGATCGAATCCCGCGGCCGCCGTGCAGTGGCAATAGGCGCCAATGTCGTCGACGAGGCATCGGTGGCGGAGGCAGTCGGCGCGGTGAGCAAGTCGCTGGCGCCGCCGGTTGTGCTGGTCAACAACGCCGGTGTACTGCGCGACCGGACTCTGGGAAAGACGACGCTTGAAGATTGGGAGCTGATGCTCAACGTCAACTTGCGCGGCACTTTTCTCATGAGCCGCGCCGTAGTGCCCCACATGCGCGCGGCAGGCCGGGGCCGGATCGTCAATTTATCGAGCACTGGGGCACTGGGCGCGCCGGGCCTGTCGAGTTACTCAGCGGCCAAGGCCGGTGTTCAGGGCCTCACCAAGACGCTGGCCATCGAGCTGGGCCGCTACGGCATCACGGTCAATGCGGTGGCGCCGGGGTTCGTGGCGACGGCGATGACGGCTGAGGTAGCGCAGAGGCTGGGAATGTCCGCGCAGGACATGCAAAAACAGATGATTCCCGACATACCCGTAGGCCGGGTGGGACAACCCGAGGACATCGCGCATGCCGTGGCGTTTTTCGTCGACGAGCGTTCCGGATTCGTGTCCGGACAGGTGTTGTACGTTGCCGGCGGGCCGAAGTGTTGAGGCTGGTATAGCGACATCTCATTAGCGCAGTCGTGCGCAATCGCATACGCTTAAGCACTTTTTTATTGAAATGAGGACGGATGGCTATGGCGATTGCGAGCGGGATTGGGCGGCGGCGTTCGGCGGCAAAGGAGGATGCAACCGCGTCATACCAGATCCGGCGCAAGGAGATCTCCGAGGCTGCGATACGGGTGTTCAACCGTCTGGGGTTCAAGGGCGCGAGCATCAGCGCGGTGGCCGCTGAACTGGGCATCGACCGAGCGTCGCTGTACTACTACATCTCCTCCAAGGAGGAATTGTTCGATCACGTGATTCGCGAGGTCGTCGAGCAAAATGCCGCAATCGCCAGCCGGATCAAGGCGAGCAAGATCAGTCCTCTGGAAAAGCTGCGAGCCATGATCAAGGCGCTGATGATCTCCTACGGCGACAGCTACCCGCTGATCTACATCTACATCCGCGAGAACCTGAGCCACGTGAGCAATAAGCGCTCAGCCTGGTCCAAGCAGATGCGCAAGCTCAATCATGAGATCGAAGATGCCATGATCTGGATGATCGAGCAGGGCTACGCCGACAAATCTCTGCGCAACATTGGTCCGCCACGCATCGTCGCGTACGGCATGTTAGGTACGATCGGCTGGACGCATCGCTGGTTCCGGCCGGAGAAGTCGGCTATCAGCGCCGAGGAGATCGGCCGGATCTACAGCGACCTGGTGCTGTCGGGCCTCGAAACCCGCTAGGAGTCTAGGTGTCCTTGCGCACCTCGGCCTTATGGCGCGACGGCCAGGCCGCTCGCTCGGCGATTCCTCTCGCGTCCCAACCAATGCCGCCGCCGTTGACCGTGGTGTATTCCGGATCCCAAGGCAGTACCACCACGCCATCGTCAGTGAGCTTGGGCAGAACGGGTCGTATCGGGCGATTGCGTTCGCGCTCGAGCAGCGCCGCGACGGTACCATGCTCCTGCAACGCACTGGATAGCTCGCGCAGAACGATCCGGGTTGGTGGAGTCATCGGAAATGCATCTGCGTCGTTATCCGATGCCCATACATCCGGCCGAACCCATCGCAGTTCGCTTGACTCTGCGAGCCCGACCCGCGGCTCCTGGTCTTCCGATGCAGGGGCAACAAAGAAATGCGTGTCGAATCGGCGCCGCAGGGCCGTCGGTGTGATCCAGTGAGCCCAGTGCAGGAGTGCCTGTTGAGAAATCGACAAACCAGCTTCCTCGACCAGCTCCCGGCATGCGGCCGCGGCTGCTGCGCGGATAATGTCCTCATCACGCGCCTCAGATCCCGCCGCCTCGGCGGCGTCGACTGTTCCGCCAGGGAACACCCAGAAGCCGCCCAGAAAGCGCATCGACTGCTGGCGCCGAACCATCAGCACCTGCAGCTCGCCACGCTCGCGCACGACGAGCGCAGTTCCCGCCAGTCGCAGGTCGCTGATCAGCGCACTAAGTCCAGGGCATGATGAATGCGCACCACGATGCTGTGATCCCGAAGCGACAGCTTGTTGGGAAAGCTCGCAAGGCCCGTCCAGACATCCCCGTTCGTGTAATCGGTCGCCACCATGCGCCCATAGGATAGCGGGGACGGCATGCGGAAGGTCGTAAACCGCTCCGTATGAGGATTGAATGCGTAGATGGCGTTGCCGCCATTGCCGGTGATCCACACCCGATCCGATTTGGAGTCATAACGCGCGGCGTAGGTGAAATTGTCCTTGTCGGGGAGCGCGTATTCCTTCTGGCTGCCGGTGTACGTGTTGTATCGCAGCAGGGTGCCGTAGCCTGAAAGTGGGATCCAAAGATTGTCATCATTGTCGATATGCATCCGGTGCGGACCGCTGTCGGGGTGTGCCAGCGGCCATTCCTTGCCTTGACCCGTAGTGGGGTCGACGAAGCCCAGCATATTTTCCGAATACTTCGTGTACCAGATCAATCCCTTCGAATCGACGGCGATGCCATACGGTTTGTCGGCATGCTTGCCCGACACGCGAATTTCCTTGACTTCGCCCGTGGTCGGATCGAGAAGGGTGGTCTGATCGTTACCCCAGGTTGAAACGTACAGCCGTCCCTTAGGATCCTTCTTGACGAACCCTTCGGAGTCGATCGCAAACGAGTGGTTCAGCGAACCGGCGGTGAAGCCGCCGTAAATGCGCCACTCGCCCGTCTTGGTGTTGAACTGCGCGACCTTGGCCACCAACTGCAGCGTGATCCACAGCTTGCCGTCGCGGTCGAAACTGAGGGAGTGCATGCCGGCCCCTTTGAACGGTGCGGGATACGACTTCTGTTCGCCCGTGACCGGATTGATGGCCGTGACCACATCCTGCAGATAATCACCTACCCAGGCCGTACCTGTGGACGGCTCGATCACGATGTCGTGCGCCCAACTGTCCATCGTACCTACGGAGTATTCGGTGATGCGCGCGGTGGTTGCGACGTGCGCGTTGTCGGTGAAAGCGTTGAACGGCGCCATGCGGGTGCCGTACCCCTGCTCGGCGAGCCACTTGGCCAGCGGCGCCATGTCGGGATTCACCAGCGAGGCGTAGCTCTCGTGCACGTTGCGCATCTGCGTGATGATGGCGGTCCAACCTTGCGTATCGCGCGGGATGTGCGCGAGCGGTGAGCCTTGATCGTGGCAAATCGTGCATTGCGTGATGAACGAGGCCTTCATCGGCGAATCGGGCAGGGGATTCAACCAGGCCGCGCCGGGCGTCGATAAATGCAATGCATCGTCCGGTGCGAGTTTCAGGTTGACCGCGGCATCCGCGACGCTGAGCGCGAGCGGGACGACGGGGCTGTCGCCTAATCCAGCCTTGCGGGCATGTAAATTGTATTGGCCGGCGAACAGGTCATCGATCCGGTCGCGGCCCGAGGCGTCGGTGAGCACCGTCATCGCCATCTTCCGGGCTCCATCCTCCGCCGTCACGAACACATTGGCGGTCGGCTTGCCCGACGGGTCGGCGGCGACCCCGGTGACGGTGATCGAATGAGCGGCGGTGGCAACCGCGGCTCCGCCGATCAGCGCTGCGATACGAGTCAAGAATCTTTGGTTCATGGAATTTTCCCCCGGGAGACGGCCGCGCACCATTGTTCATCGTTGTCTGGAGCGAAACATATACTCGCGGTCGACTCTTTGTCAACGATCATGTTGATAAGCGGCGGATGCGGTGCGCTGTGCACCCACCGGTGGCCGGCTCGATTGAACCATCCACTAATCAACACCGGTGTTTATTGACAGCGACAGGTCTTTCTGAGTACAGTGCTGCGGAATCAACAGTATCGTAGATTAATGGATCACTTGAGCATGGCTGTGCTCATTGCGGGGGTGTCATGAGTCGGCTGACCACTTCACATGTTGGAATTCAACGGCTAGGACGGGCCTGCTGCAGCGCAGTTCTCTTGCTGCTCGGAGCGCTGCCGGCGCACGCCGTGGATGTGTCGGGCCGCGTGGTCGACGCCGATGGCAGTCCTCTGCCTTTTGTGCGGTTGCGCATCGCCAGCAAGAACAGCATGCCGTTCTCGGTGACGGTGTTTTCGGACGCTAGTGGCAGCTATTCAGCCAAGTTTGATGGCGGCAGCGCCACGGGACTGGATGTCGATGCATTTCGCATCGGTTGGCGTGAGAGTGCGCGGGAACTGCGCAAGAGCACGCAGGGCGTCACGTTGAACCTCACGATGCGCCGCATCGCCAACGTTGCCGCTCAAGTGCCGCCATCGGCGTGGTTGAAGGGCGATCCGTCGTCGATGGCCTATCAAATGACGACCACGCAGTGCTCGAATTGCCATCAATTGGGCGCGAGCCGGGTTCGTAAATTCTCCGCCGGCCTTGCCGATCAGCCGATCGGCGACCGCTCCGGCGCCTGGGTCAAGCGCGCGGCGGACGATCTGGCCGGCCCCACGCTGGGAAAAACCGAAACGCCTGATCCCAATGCCGTGCCTTCGCATGGCCGGGTCGCCGGATGGGAAACCATCGTGCAGTACATGCGTCTGGTGACCATGCAGCTGGGCGAAAATCGCGAGCTGCGCTGGGGCTTGAAGGAAGGTGGCGCGTACTACAACGCCCTGCTGCAGCCCGACACCAGTCTGTTCTCGCCGCGGGACATGGCTATCATCATCCCGAACCTGGCGCGCAATTATCCGGTGGTATTCGACACCTACACCGATTACGACGACCTGGAGCGTCTCGGCGACTACGGCGTCAACAAGGACACGCGGATCGATGAGTTCGTGTTGCCGACCTTCGGCTGGACGCGCGAGGTGGCCATTACGCCGGGTTCGGACAAGGTGTGGTTCGTCGAGACCGACAAGGACCGGCTCGGGGCCTTGGACCCGAAGAATGGGTCGGTCAAATGGTTCCCGATACCCGGCAAGGGGCGACAGGGACCACACACGATGAATGCCGATTCGCATGGCCACATCTGGGCCGCGCTCGAAGACAGCTTCCACATCGGGCGGCTCGACACCGCGAACGGGCAATGGCGGCTATATCCGCCGCCCGCCGGCACGCTGTTCGGCGTGACGCATGATTTCGCCTTCAATTCGGACCGGTATGTGGAACCTGATTCGCAGGGGCGCATCTGGATCACCGACATGGGCAAGAACGAGCTGTGGGGCGTGAACGTCGATTCCGGCGACATCAAGACCTACCGCATGCCGCTGGTCGAGGGTGAGACCACCTTCCACTCGCTGCTGTACGGCGCCGCGATCGACGCCAAGAACAACCGCGTGTGGTGGTCGCAGGTCTATGGGTATGCGGGGTCCTTCGATACCGAACACAATGTGGCTGAGCGCATTCTGCCGTTCAAGCGCGGCGAGGGTCCGCGCCGTCTCGCCATCGGCGAAGACGGCACGCTGTGGATACCACTGTTCGGTGCCGGCCAGGTGGTCAAGGTCGACGGCGCGTCGGGACGCGAACTGGGCCGCTATCAGATCCCGGACCGTGGCGCTGCACCCTACGGCATCACGCTGGACAAGAAGCGCAACGCCATTTGGGCGGCCACGTCCAACTCAGACCGAATTTACCGCCTGGACATCGCATCGGGGAAATGGACCCACTATCCACTGCCGCGCAAAGAATCTTACATCCGGATGGTGGAGATCGATCCGCAAACCGGCGATGTGTGGACTACCTACGCAAGCCTGCCGGTGGGCAAGCGCGATCCCCAGGAATTTGGAACACCGAGCGCGAACAACATCATCGTCCGGCTGCATCCGGGCAACTAATCAGGAGAGAAGGACATGGCGGGAAGACTGGACGGTAAAGTGGCAGTGGTGACGGGCGCGGGGCAGGGCATGGGTGAGGCCATCGCACAGCGGTTCTGTCGCGAAGGTGCGCGCGTCGTTGCGGTGGACATCACGGGACGCCAGAACCAGGTGGCGCAGCAGATCGGATCCGATTGCGTTGCCTTTCAGGGGGATGTATCAAAGTCCGCGGACGTGCAGGCCATGCTGCAACTCGCCAAGACCAAGTTCGGCGCGCTGGATATTCTATGCAACAACGCCGGCATCCAGGGCGCCATGGCGGCAACGGCCGATTACTCGGAAGATGATTTTGACCGTGTCATGGCGGTCAACGCGCGCGGCGTCTTTCTTGGAATGAAATACGCGATCCCCTACCTGCTGGCGGCCGGCGGCGGAGCCATTGTCAACACGGCATCGATGGCCAGCGTGGTCGCGTTTCCCCAGCTCGTGGCCTATAACGCTTCCAAGGGCGCCGTTCGGATGATGACCAAGACGACGGCCGTGGAGTATGCCGATCGCGGCATTCGCGTCAATTGCTTCTGCCCGGGTGCGATCAAGACCGCGATGGTCGAGGGCATGCCGCAGGCTTACATCGACGCGGTGATCCAGGCCAATCCCGTCAAGCGTATCGGTTTGCCGCGCGAGATCGCCGATCTGGCGTTGTTTCTGGCCAGCGATGAATCATCCTTCATCACGGGCACAGAGATCATGATTGACGGTGGGTATACCGCGCTCTGACGAATGTCCCGCGCGCGGTGCGCCGTAGCGATCTCGTCACCCTCGCAAAGTTGCCTTAGCGAACCGCCTCGATCAATTGATCGAGCGTGCGATAGAAGCGTTCGTTGAAGTCAGCCCCTATGAGGGATTCGAGATGACAATAGGTCGCTTCGATCTGCGGCGCCAGCCGGGCGGCGAGGGCGCGGCTGCGCGGGGTCAACGATACCTTCACGCGACGCAGGTCCCGATCCACCCGCGCCCGTTTGATATAACCCATTTGTTCCATGCGCATCAGCACGCCGGCGAGGCTGGGACTGGAGATGCGGCACAGCTCGCCGATCTGGCGCGGTTCGAGCGGACCTAAGTCGATTAGCAGCCGGATGATGCGCCATTGCTGCTCGGTCACGCCGGCAGCGTTCAAAATGGGGCGGAAATGCGCGATGACGTGTTCGCGCGCCTGCAGCAGCAGCAAGGGAAGATTGCGTCGCGGCAAGGGCGCCGGTTTTCTGTTCATGGCTTGACATGCTCCCACGGTGGCGCCTAAATTGCTAATATATTAGTAATCTAGGCTCGTGGATAAAGGCTGTATGCATCACCCCGCCATTGCTTTCGACGTTGCACCCTACCGTCTCTCCGGCACGGTGTATGGCGCGCTGCTGAACCATGCGTCGGCGTTGCGCGCGCTGGGCGATGCCGTCAATCAGCCGCCGTACAAGCAGGCGCCGCAGGCTCCCGTCCTTTACATCAAGCCACGCAATACACTCAGCGGAGAGGGTGCTCCCGTCATCGTGCCGGCCGATAGCGAGGAGTTGGAGGTGGGCGCCTGCCTGGGTCTCGTCATCGGCCGCACTGCCTGCCGGGTGAGTGTCGAGCAGGCGCTGGAGCACGTTGCGGGCTTCATCATCGTCAACGATGTGAGCGTGCCGCATGCGGTCTTCTACAGGCCCAGCGTGCGAATGAAAGCGCGCGATGGTTTCTGCCCGCTGGGTTCGCGCGTCACGCCGCGTACGCTCATCAAGAATCCGGATGCGTTGGGCATCCGCATCTTCATCGACGATTCCTTGAAGGCCTCGGCCAATACTTCAGGACTGATCCGCCCGGTTGCGAAGCTGCTCGCGGATGTCAGCGAGTTCATGACCCTTGTGCCCGGCGATGTGCTGGCCACTGGCGTGGCCGCACCGGCGCCGCGCGTTCGCGCCGGCCAGCGCGTACGCATCGAGATCGATGGTCTGGGCAGTCTGTCCAATCCCTTTCAGGCGGCGGTCTGATGCGCGCCCGGGTTGCCTTTGGTGGCGCCATCCACGAAGCCGTTCCGCATACGCTGGACGATGGCCGTGACGGCATTCGACTCATCGATGGACGCATTTTGAGCGAAGACGCGGTGGTATGGCTGCCGCCGTTCGAGGTCGGCACCATCATCGCGCTGGGGCTGAACTACGCCGATCACGCGCGCGAGCTGGCTTTCAATGCGCAGGAAGAGCCGTTGGTGTTTCTCAAAGGCCCTGGCACGCTGATTGGACATCGTGGCCAGACGCGGCGGCCGCGAGATGCGGCGTTCATGCATTACGAATGTGAACTGGCGGTGGTGATCGGTCGTACCGCGCGCAATGTGCCACGCGAGAGCGCCCTGCAGCATGTGGCCGGCTACTGCATCGCGAATGATTACGCGGTGCGCGATTATCTGGAGAATTGGTACCGGCCCAATCTGCGCACCAAGAATCGCGACGGCGCCACCGTACTCGGACCCTGGTTCGTCGAGGCCGGTGAGGTTGTCGATCCGGCCGCGTTGAGCTTGCGCACCTTCGTTTCCGGCAAACTCACGCAGACCGGTAACACGCGCGATCTTATTTTCGATATTCCCTTTTTGATCGCATACTTGAGCTCGTTCATGACCTTAGGTGAGGGCGACGTGATCCTGACCGGCACGCCCGAGGGCGTGGTCAATGTGTCGCCGGGCGATGAAGTGGTCTGTGAAATCGACGGGTTGGGACGGCTGATCAACACCATCGTCGCTGACGATTTGTTCGGCCGCTAGGAGCTTATCCATGCGCATCGATCATCTCATCAACGGCCAAGGCGTTGCGGGCCGCGACTACTTCGTCAGCGTCAACCCGGCGACGCAAGAGCCGCTGGCGGAAGTGGCGCGCGGTGGGGCGGAGGAGATCAACGCCGCAGTGGCGGCCGCGAAGGCTGCCTTTCCGGATTGGGCGCGCAAGCCTGCCAGCGAGCGCGCTCGCATCATGCGCAAGCTGGGCGAGTTGATCGCGCAGCATGTGCCGGACATCTCCGCCACCGAAACCCAGGACACGGGCCAGGTCATCTCACAGACCCGCAAACAATTGGTGCCGCGCGCGGCCGACAATTTTCATTTCTTCGCCGAAGTGTGCACGCGCACCGACGGCCACACCTATCCCACCGACACGCATTTGAATTACACGCTGTTCCAGCCCGTGGGTGTGTGCGCGCTCATTTCGCCCTGGAATGTGCCGTTCATGACGGCCACCTGGAAAGTGGCGCCGTGCATCGCCCTGGGCAATACCGCCGTATTGAAGATGAGCGAACTGTCGCCGCTGACGGCATCGCGATTGGGGGAACTGGCCTTGCAGGCCGGCGTACCGGCCGGTGTGCTCAACATCGTGCACGGCTACGGCGCCGAGGCCGGCGAACCGCTGTGCGCGCATCCGGACGTGCGCGCGATTTCCTTTACCGGCTCGACCGCGACCGGCAATCGCATCGTCAAGGCCGCCGGCTTGAAGAAGTTTTCCATGGAGCTCGGCGGCAAGAGCCCCTTCGTGGTGTTCGCTGATGCGGATCTGCCGCGCGCGCTGGATGCGGCCGTGTTCATGATTTTTTCCAACAACGGTGAGCGCTGTACGGCCGGTTCACGCATTTTCGTTCAGCGCTCGATTTACAGGGATTTCGTGCAGCGCTTCGCGGAGCGTGCCGCCAAAATCGTCGTCGGCGATCCGATGGACGAGCGCACCATCATCGGACCGATGATCTCGCCGCAACATCTGGCCAAAGTGCGTGGTTACATCGAACTCGGTACCAAGGAGGGCGCCACTTTGCTGTGCGGTGGCGCGGATGCACCGACCCTGTCGGCGGCCCTGTCGAAAGGCAACTTCGTCAAGCCCACCGTCTTTGCCGATGTCGATAATCGCATGCGCATCGCACAAGAAGAAATCTTCGGACCCGTTGCCTGTCTGATTCCCTTCGAGGACGAGGCGGACGCCATCGTCAAGGCGAATGACATCGCCTACGGCCTGTCGAGCTATATCTGGACGGAAAATCTGGGCAAGGCGCATCGCGTCGCCGCCGCCATCGAAGCCGGCATGTGCTTCGTCAATAGCCAGAACGTGCGCGACCTGCGCCAGCCCTTCGGCGGCACCAAGGCCTCGGGTACGGGGCGCGAAGGCGGCACCTGGAGTTATGAGGTGTTTCTGGAACCGAAGAATGTGTGCGTGAGCATGGGCTCGCACCACATTCCGCATTGGGGTGTGTAAGTTGAGCCTGTACGGTCTGCAAAAGTTTCTCTACGACCTGAACCGCGATCCGCGCACGCAGGTTCGTTACAAAGACGACCGCGAGACGTTGCTGCAGGAATATCCATTGGATGAGCAGGAACGATCGGCCATTGCGGACGGCGACATCGGGCTGATCTTCGTGCTCGGTGCCAACGGTCAGCTCCTCATGCATTTTGCCGCCTTTTTAGGCATGCCCTGGCCGGTCTATATTCAGTCCATGCGCGATGGCATCGCCCGGCACGGACCCGTGCGTGCGGGCGTGTACACCATGACGACGGGCATGGAGGACAAGGTGGCCGGCGTATGAGTCTCGTGTACGCAGGCATCTGCAGTCACGCCCCGGGCATCACCGGGCGCGCGGATCTCGCCGACCCTGCAGTCAAAGATGCCTTCCATGCCGCGTTCCGGCGCATGGGCGAGGACCTGCATGCGGCGCGGCCCGATGCGCTCATCGTCATCGGCGCCGAGCACTTCGGCAATTTCTTCATGAACAACATGCCGGCGTTCGCCATCGGCATGTCGGACCACTATGAAGGACCCATCGAAGATCCGGCCTGGCTGAAAATCGAACGCCGCCGCATCGCTGGCAATGCGGCGCTGTCCAAGCGCATCATCGTCGAAGTGATGAACAGTGTGGACGTGGCCTATGCGGAGGAATGGAAATTCGATCACGCCATCAGCGTGCCGCTGCATTTCCTGACGCCCCAGTACGATATCGCGGTGATTCCCGCCAACATCAATTGCCAGGGTCCGCCGCTTGCGCCGTTGCATCGCGCCTGGGCTTTCGGAGAAGCATTGCGGCGAGCGGCAGATTCCGTGCCCGAGCGCATCGCCATCGTCGCCACCGGCGGCATCTCGCATTGGCCGGCGACGCCGGATTCGGGCAAGATCAACGAAGCCTGGGATCACGAATTTCTCGAGCGTTGGCGTCGCAATGACAAGGAGGCCTTGTTGTCGTACACGGATGTTGCCACCTACCGCGACGCCGGTCAGGGCGGGTTCGAGATCCGCACCTTCATCGCGCTCGCCGCGGCCGCCGGCGGGCAGGGCACCGTGCATTACTTCCAGCCCATTCCGATTTTCGCCGTGGGTTGCACCATCGGCAGCATGACCATCCAATGCCGCACCTCGTAATTCTCTACACCGGCAATCTCGAGAAGGACGTGGACATGGACGGGCTGTGCCGCCGCCTGGCCGACACCATGCTCGAGCTGCGCGATGAAACCGATGCGCAGGTGTTTCCCACCGGCGGCACACGTGTGTTCGCCTATCCGGCGCCGCACTTCGCGGTCGCCGACGGCAAACGCGACTATGCGTTTATCTACTTGAATCTGCGCATGGGCCGGGGCCGCAGCGCGGCCGTTCGGACCTGCGCCGGTGAGAGCCTGCTGGTCACCGCCAAAGCCGAACTTGCGCCGGTGTTCGAGCGTCGCCTGATCGGCGTGACGCTGCAGGTGGACGAGGGCGATGAGTCGTTCGGCGCCAAGCACAGCAATATCCATCCACTCTTCAGCAAGGCTCCCTAACGATGCTGCCGCAATCCGTGATCGCCGATTTGGCCAAGCAGCTCTACCAGGCGCGTAAGTCGCGCACGCAGTTGCGGCATTTCTCCAAGCTGCACCCGGGCATGACCATCGAAGACGGTTACTCCATCCAGCGTGAGTGGGTGAAATTAGAAATGGCCGATGGCCGCACCATCAAGGGACGCAAGATCGGCCTGACCTCACGTGCCATGCAGCAGGCCTCACAAATTACCGAGCCTGACTACGCACCCTTGATGGACGATATGTTCTTCGAGACCGCCTCCGACATCGCCATCGACCGTTTCATTGCGCCGCGTGTCGAAGTGGAGCTGGCCTTCATTCTGGGCAAGCCGCTCAAGGGTCCGGGCGTCACGCTGTTCGATGTGCTGCGCGCCACGGAGTACGTGACTCCGGCGCTGGAAATCATCGACGCGCGCATCGAGCAGTTCGATCGCGACACCCAGCAGATGCGCAAGGTGTTCGACACCATCTCGGATTTCGCTGCCAATGCCGGGGTGGTCACAGGCGGCAAGCCGGTGCGCCCGGATGCGGTGGACCTGCGCTGGACCGGCGCCATGCTCTACAAAAACGCCGTCATCGAAGAAACCGGACTGGCCGCGGCAGTGTTGAATCATCCCGCCACCGGCGTGGCCTGGCTCGCCAACAAGATCGCGCCCTTCGGTGAGCAGTTGCAGGCCGGCGATCTGGTGCTGGCCGGTTCTTTCACGCGACCCACCGCTGCGCAGCGCGGCGATGTGCTGCATGCCGACTACGGTCCGCTGGGCAGCATTTCCTTCCGCTTCGTATAGCACTCTCATGCAAACAACCCTCAACAAATTCAAACAGACCCTGCTCGCCGGCCAGCCTCAAATCGGCTTGTGGGCCGCGCTGGTGGACCCGTACGTCACCGAATTGCTGGCAAGCGTCGGCTTCGACTGGCTGCTGCTGGAAGCTGAGCATGCACCCAGCGATGTGCGCTCTGCACTGTCGCAGTTGCAGGCCGTCGCGCCGTATCCGGTATCGCCCGTGGTGCGGCCGGTGCAGGGCAGCGTGGCGCTGATCAAGCAATACCTCGACATCGGCGCGCAGACGCTGCTCATTCCGATGGTCGAAAGCGTCGAGCAGGCGGAGCGCCTGGTGGCGGCGGTGCGCTATCCGCCGCGCGGCATCCGCGGCGTCGGCAGCGCGCTGGCGCGTGCGTCGCGCTGGAATCAGGTGGACGGGTATCTCGCGGGTGCCGATGAACAAATCTGCCTGCTGCTGCAGGTGGAATCGGTGGCCGGCATGCGCAATCTGGCCGGGATCACGGCGGTGGAGGGCGTCGACGGCGTGTTCTTCGGGCCCGCGGATCTGGCGGCCTCGATGGGCTTCTTGGGTCAGCCGGAACATCCCAGCGTGCTGCAGGCCATGGCCGAGGGAATCCAAACGGTCAAGGACGTCGGCAAGGCGGCCGGCACACTCACATCGAATCAACAGCGGGCGCACGAGTATCTGGCCATGGGCGCGACCTTCGTCGCGGTCGGTGCAGACACGACGTTGCTGGTGCGCGCGGCCAAGGATCTGCTGACCGCATTCAAGGGTGGCGTGAAACCTGCCGTGAAATCCGGCGTCTACTGACTTGAAGCGAGTTCTGACGATTGCCGGACTGTCGGTGATCAGCCTGATCGTGGTGGTCGCCGCATTGATCTGGCTGGGCTTTCGCGCCAGCCTGCCGACCCTGGACGGAAACGCTTCACTGGCCGGTCTGAGCGCGCCGGTCACGATACAACGTGACGCGCTCGGCGTGCCGACGCTCACCGCGGTCGATCGCAACGATCTGGCGCGCGCGCTGGGTTACGCGCATGCGCAGGATCGCTTCTTTCAAATGGATCTATTGCGGCGCGCAGCGGCGGGCGAATTGTCGGCGCTGCTGGGTCCAGGCGTGCTGCCGCTGGATCGGCGCCTGCGTCTGCATCGCTTTCGCGCGGCGGCGCACGCCGTGGTGGCTGCGCTCGATCCTGCGCATCGCGCGTTGCTCGATGCCTATGTGGCGGGCGTGAACGCGGGCCTTGCGTCGCTGCGCAGTCGTCCCTTTGAATACTGGCTGCTGCAAACCCAACCCCGGCCGTGGGTCGCCGAAGACTCGGTGCTGAGCGTGCATGCCATGTTCCTGCAATTGCAGGATCCGCAGGGTCGTACACAATTGCAGCGGGGTCTGTTGCACGCGGCATTGCCGGTGGCGGCCGCGCGCTTCCTCGATGCCGGCGCGCCGGAGTGGGAAGCCGCCGCGGACGGCTCGCCACTCCTTGAACCGGTGGTGCCGGGCGCCGCCGACTTTGATTTGCGCTCGCGCCACGATCTGCCGGTTGCTCCGCCCGACGAGGTGCTGCGCCAGTTGGGGGGAATCGGCAGCAACAATTGGGCGGTCGCCGGATCGCGCACGGCCACCGGTGCGGCGTTGGTGGCGAACGACATGCATCTGGGTTTTCGCGTTCCCAACATCTGGTACCGCGCGCGACTGATTCAAACCTCCGCACGCGGCATTGACGTGACCGGTGTGACGCTGCCCGGTGCGCCATTGGTGGTGGCGGGCAGCAACGGATCAGTGGCCTGGGGACTCACCAACAGCTACGGACAATTCGAGTCGGTGATTCGTCTGGTGCCGGTGCCCGGCGATGCCGAGGCTTACCAGACGGCCGCGGGTCCGCAGCGCCTGACTTACGTTGACGAACGCATTGCGGTCAAAGGCGGGCTGCCTGCGATGCTGCACGTGGCGCTGACGCCGTGGGGCCCGGTGATGGGCAAGGATTGGGAAGGGCAGCGCTATGCCCTGGCGTGGACTGCGCATGATCCCGACGCGGTGAATCTCAACTTAAGTGCGCTGGAGCATGCGCAGTCGGTGGACGAGGCGCTGCAGGGGGCGGCGTCCTTCGGCATTCCGGGACAGAATCTCATGCTGGGCGACAAGGCCGGGCACATCGCCTGGACCATCGGCGGGCGATTGCCGTTGCGTGGCGCAAGCGATGCCGACCTGCCGCAATTGTCCACCGACGCGCAAGTGGGGTTCAGCGGCTGGCTTGCGCCGGTCGATCAGCCGCGCATCGTGGATCCGGCGGAAGGATTGCTGTGGTCTGCCAACGCGCGGGTCATCGGCGGCGATGCAGCCTTGGCGATAGGCGATGACGGCATGGACCGCGGCGCACGGGCCGCGCAGATTCACGCCGATTTACAGAACACGCCGCTCCCCGTCACGCCCGCAGCGAGTTTGAAGGTGCAGCTCGACGATCGCTCGGTGTTTCTGGAGCGCTGGCGCGATCTGCTCCGCGAGCTGGTCGACAAGCGCAGTGCCGCCGGCGATCACCGTCACGACGAAGCGCGCAGCGTACTCAACTCGTGGACCGGACATGCTATGCCTGCGGATGCGGCCTATCGGTTGGTGCATGCGTTTCGTGCCCAGCTCGAGGCGCGCGTGTATTTCATGCTGATCGGACCGGCTCGCAAGCGGGCGCCGGATTTCGCGTTTGAAATTCCCAGTGGCTTTGAAGGGCCGTTGTGGCGATTGGTGCGCCAGCGTCCGTTGCATTTGCTGGCGGCGCAATACGCGGATTGGGATGCCTTGCTGCTCGAAGTGCTGCTGGCGAGCGAACATCCGGCCTCCGGATGCGCTTCCTTAACCGCCTGCACCTGGGGCCAGGTCAACGCCGTGCATGTCACGCATCCGCTGTCGCGTGCTTTGCCGGCGCTGGCGAGTTTGCTGGACATGCGCGTGGCCGTGGTGCCCGGCGGACATGCCGACATGCCGCGTGTGCAGGGCGAGGATTTCGGCGCGTCCGAACGATTCAGCGTGTCGCCCGGGCATGAAGCGGACGGCTATTTTCATATGCCGGGTGGGCAGAGCGGGCACCCGTTGTCGCCCTTTTATCGCGGCGATTTCGAGGCTTGGGCGAAGGGCATTCCGACACCGTTCCTACCCGGCACCGCGGTTCATTCCCTGGCACTGGCGCCATAGCGCGTTTTGCGATCTTTCGGTTGCGAACCAACCCCGGGATTAGTAGTCTGATTGGGATGCGGCGCCACAAGCGATCATGGTTGATGGGGGTGTTGGTCCTGTGCCTGGGCACGGGCCAGTGGGCGCACGCCCTCGTCACGCCCCCCGCCCCCAAGGCCGAACACTGCGTAAGCGGTGACACGATGAGCAGCAAAACGCTCCCGGTCCACACCACTGACTGCTGCAAGGTGGACGCCGGCGGCTGCTCCTGCGCCGCTGCCTCCGCAATCTCATCGCTGCCCACCTACGCTGCATTCCACAACACGGGATTCTTCCCCGTTGTATACGCCGCTGAGCCGCATTCCGCGGATCTGTCGGCCGTTTTTCGTCCGCCCATCTAATCCACAGCCGCGCATTGCTTGATTGGTTTTCGTCAGGCCACGCGACGGCGCGTGTGCTCGAAACGTTGCTGTGGATTTGATTTGATGTGGTGACTCCCATGAAGAATTCTGGATCTCGAGGATTTCTGTCGCGCCGTGGTGGAGTCTGCAGGCCGGCGTGCGCGAAGATCTCGGTGAAGGCCCCTCGCGTACCTGGGCATCCGTAGGGATTCAGGGCCTCGCGCCGCAATTCGTCGGCGTCGAGTCCGCGCTGTATGTGGGCGATGGCGGCCGCGCCGCGGCGCGTGTCAAAGTCGAGTACTCCTTGCTGCTGACACAGCGACTGATCCTGCAGCCTGAAGCCGAAGTCAATCTGTATACCCGCGCGGATCCTGAGCGCGGCGTACGCTCCGGCCTGTCGGAGATCGAAGCGGGGCTGCGTCTGCGCTACGAAATCCGCCGTCAATTCGCGCCCTATGCCGGCGTGGTGTGGAACCACAGGCTCGGTATCAGCGATACTGAAGTGGTTGGGGGCTTTCGTATCTGGTTTTGAGGAGCAAGTAGATGACATCGACTTACGACGCCATCATCGTTGGGTCCGGACACAATGGCCTCGTCTGCGGCGCCTATCTGGCCAAGGCTGGGCTGAAGACCCTGGTGTTGGAGCGCCGGCATCTCATCGGCGGCGCCTCGGTCACGGAGGAGTTCAGTCCCGGTTTCCGGGGGTCGCGCTTCTCCTATGTCATGAGTCTGTTGCATCCGCGGGTCATCGCGGACCTGGAGCTGCGGTCCTTTGGCCTGGAGGTGCTGGCGGCGAACGATTTGTTCTGCCCCCTGGGCGGTGATGAGTACATCGTCTTCAGTGACGACGAAAAGAAGATTCAGAGTGAATTTGCGCGCTTCTCCAAGCACGACGCGGACATCTACCCGGAATTCAACCGGCAGCTGCAGGAATCCGCGAATCTGGTGCGCAAGCTGCTGTTCGAGACGCCGGTGGATCCGACGCGCGGTGACTGGCGCAGCTTCAAGGAATCCGCGGCGTTGCTGTGGCGGTATCGCCGCGTGGGCAAGCAGATGTATCGGCTCATCGATCTGCTCAGTCAGAGCGCGTACGACTATCTGTCGCATTGGTTTCAGAGCGACGTCATCAAATCGGTGCTCGCCTACTATGCGTCCATCGGCACCTTCGCGGGCCCACGTTCGCCGGGCACTGCCTACGTCATCCTGCATCACCTGATGGGCGAGCATCAGGGCGCCGGCGGCTGGGGTTTCATCCGCGGTGGCATGGGCGCGATTCCGGCGGCGATCGCGCAATCCGCGCAGCGCTTCGGCATGGAGGTCATGACCGATGCACCGGTTGCGGAAGTGTTGGTGTCGGGCGGCCGCGCCACCGGCGTGCGCACCGTCGACGGACGCGAGTTCAGTGCGCGCATCGTGGCCTCCAACGCCACCGCGAAGACGTTGTTCAAGCATCTGGTCGCGCCTCAACATCTGCCGGCGGAATTATTGACGGACATGGACGCCTTCCGTACCTTCTCCACCGCCTTCAAGATGAACATCGCGGCGGAGGCGCCTCCCGCGTACCGCGCTTTCGATCCGGCCAAGACCGGCTTTGCGTATCCGACCTATGTGCATATCGCGCCGGGCATCGATTACCTGGAGCGCGCCTACGATGACGCCAAGTACGGCAAGCCATCGGCGCGCCCGTTTTTGACGCCGGTGGTGCCCACGATCGTGGATGACACGCTGGCGCCGCCGGGCAAGCATGTTGTCAATGTGTTCGGCGGGCATGCGCCTTACACGCTCAAGGATGAATCCTGGGAGACCGCCAAGCCGCGGTTGATCCAATCGTCACTGGATGTCATGGACGAAATGGCGCCGGGCTTTTCCAAGCAGATCATCGATCTGGAAATGCTGGTGCCGACGGATCTGGAGCGCATCGTGGGGTTGCCGCAGGGGCATATCTTTCACGGCGAGCTGACCGCGGATCAGTTATTTTGGCAGAGGCCCACGCCGCATTGGGCTGACTATCGCACGCCTGTCGGCGGACTGTATCAATGCGCATCGTCCACGCATCCGGGCGGCGGCGTGTCCGGCGTTCCCGGTCACAATGCGGCGCGCGAGATTCTCAAGGACTGGAAACAATTCAAATGAGCGTGACATGAGCACCGCGGCGTGTCCGGCGTCCGCGCAGGTCGTCATTATCGGTGGCGGCGTCATCGGCTGTTCGATTGCGTATCACCTCACCAAGCTGGGTTGGCGAGATGTGGTGCTTCTGGAACGCCATCAACTGACCTCCGGGACGACGTGGCACGCAGCCGGTCTGTTGACGACACTGCGTGATACCGAGGCGCAGACGCGCCTGGCGAAATATTCGCAGGATTTGTACCGCAGCCTCGAAGCCGAAACCGGGCAGGCGACCGGCATCATCAACTGCGGTTCCATCCAACTCGCGCAGACCGCGGACAAGGCGTTGGAAATGCGCCGAGGGCTTGCGATGGCAGGCTGCTTCGGCGTCGAAGGTCATGAGATCAGCGCGCGCGAGGTGCAGGACCTGTGGCCGCTCGCCAATGTGTCGGATCTTGCGGCCGCGTTCCATTTTCCCAACGACGCGCGCGTCAATCCGACCGACGTCACCATGGCGCTGGCCAAGGGCGCGCGCGCCGGCGGTGCGCGCATTCTCGAGCGGACGCCAGTGACCGGCATTTTGCAGGCGCGAGGAGTGGTGACGGGTGTAAGAACGGACGCAGGCGATATCGCCGCGCAGGTGGTGGTGAATTGTGCCGGCATGTGGGCTCGTGAGGTCGGTGCGCTCGCCGGCGTGAACGTGCCGCTGCAGGCGGCAGAACACTATTACCTGATCTCCGAACCCGTGCCCGGCGTGCATCCCTTGCTGCCCATCCTGCGCGATCCGGGCAATGCGGCCTATATCCGCGAGGAAGCCGGCAAGATCATGGTGGGGCTGTTCGAGCGTGAGGCGCAACCGTGGGGACTGCAGGGAATACCCCAGGACTTCGCCTTCGGTGACATTCCGCCGAATTGGGAGCGCATGTACCCGGAGATCGAGCGCGCCATGCGCCGCGTACCCTGCCTGCTGGATACCGGCATCAAACTGCTGTTCTGCGGCCCGGAGTCCTTCACGCCGGATCACAATTACCTGATGGGCGAGGCGCCGGCCTTGAAGAATTTCTTCGTCGCAGCGGGCTTTAATTCGCTGGGAATTCTGTCAGGCGGCGGCGTCGGTCATGTCATGGCGCAGTGGATCGTCAACGGCGTTGCACCGATGGACGTCTGGTCAGTGAACATCCGGCGCGTGCATGCCTGGCAGAACAACAGCCGCTATCTGCGCGATCGCAGTGTCGAGTCATTGGGCATCGGCTACCAGGATCACTGGCCGTTCCGGCAATGGGAAACCGCGCGCGGCGTCAAGAAAAGCGTTCTGCATGACCGTCTCGCCGCGGCCGGCGCCTGCTTCGGTGAGTCCGCCGGATGGGAACGGCCGAACTGGTACGCCGATGCGGGCCAGGAGCCGCAGTACGAATACGCCTGGGGCCGGCAGAACTGGTTTGAGAACAATGCCGCGGAACATCGAGCCGTGCGCGAGGCCGTGGGACTGTTCGAACAATCCTCTTTCGCCAAATTGCAGGTGGAGGGGCGCGATGCATTGAGCGTGCTGAATCGCATCGCCACCGCCAATCTGGACGTCGCGATCGGCCGCTGCGTGTACACGCAATTCCTCAACCCTGGCGGCGGCATCGAGGCGGATCTCACAGTGACGCGATTGGCGCACGACCGCTTCTGGGTCGTGACCGCGGCGTTCACGCAGACTCATGTGCAAAGTTGGATCCGCAATCATACGCCGGATAGCGCGTTCTGCCTTCTCACGGATGTGACCGACGCCTACGCCATGCTCAATCTACAGGGTCCTGCGTCGCGCGCGTTGCTCACCTCGCTCTCCGATGATGACTTTTCCAACCAAGGCTTCGGCTTTGCCACGGCACGCGAGGTGCGCATCGGCTATCAGACAGTGCTGGCCGTACGTCTGACGTACATGGGCGAGTTGGGCTGGGAGCTTTACATTCCGACGCCGTTCGCGCTGCCGGTCTACGACGCGCTGATCGCGGTCGGCGCATCGCAGGGCCTGCGTCACTGTGGCTATCACGCGCTCAATTCGCTGCGGATGGAAAAAGCCTACCGTGACTGGTCGCACGACATCGGCCCGGACGATTCGCCGCTGCAGTCGGGATTGGAGTTTACCTGCGCCTGGAAAAAGCCCGGCGGGTTCATCGGGCTGGAGGCGCTGCTGAAGCAGCGCGACGCCGGAGCACCGCGACGCCGGCTGGTGCAGTTCCTGTTGGAGGACCCGGAGGCGCTCGCGTATCACAACGAACCGATTTATCGGGACGGTAAGCGCGTTGGCATCACCACCTCGGCGATGTATGGACACACGCTCGGCGCAACGGTGGCGTTGGGCTACGTGTCAGATCCGGACGGGGTCAGCGATGCGTTCGTAACTGCCGGTCGCTACGAGATCGATATCGGCGGACAACGTTACGGCGCGCGGGCGTCGCTGACGCCGATGTACGATCCGCGCAATCTGCGCGTACGCGCTTAGCTCACGCGGCGGGCGCAGCTGCTGCGGATTCGCGGTGCGCGGAATACAGCATGGTGATGGCGGCATAGGCGACGACCAACACCACCAGCCAGCGCAGCGCTTCCATCGGCAGCGATTTGACGATGAAAGCGGCCACCAGAACTCCGAAGAAGCCGCCGACGGCCATGCCCACCGCCGTACCGAACATCAATTTACCGCTTGCCAGGAATCGCATGCCGCCGACCATCTGCACCAACGCGCAGGCTCCCATCATGATCGGGAACGCGGCGAGCGGATGCATGCCGAGCAATGCCAGCGTGATCATGCAAGGCGCGAACAGGCCGATCCCCACCGTCATCAGCGCACCGAAGATGAAGTTGGCGCCGACCGCGACGCCGAAGCGCCAGCCTTCCAACGCCATCGCGGTGCCACCGCCGGGCAATATCTTGAGGTTCACGGCGATGAAAATGCAGGCCGCGATGAGCAGCGCAATGCCGATGGCCAGTTGAATGGGCCGGCGCGGCAGTCGCCGCACGATGCCGGCGCCGAACCAGGCGCCGACGACCGCGCTGCCGATGACGCTGGCCAACAGGGTCGGCTCGACTTCCACCGAGCGCACGAAGATCACCGATTCGGTGATGGCGGGCCAGGCAAGGCCGATGTTCAGTGTCGCCGGGATCAATTCATCCGGCACCATGTGAAACAATTTGAACAGCGCGGTGGTCGAGGCGAATGAGCCGATGCCCAACGTATCCAGAAAGCAGGTGACGAAGGCGACACTGAAGTCGATGGGGCGGGGCGTATTTCCGCCCGGAGCGCGCCGCGCGGCTCGTATCCAGGCGATCTGGAACACGACCGCGATGACGGTCAGTACGATGAAAAACCCGATCTGGGCATTGTTCATAGCCTGAGTCTAAAGAACACCGGTGCGGGTTGCTTCGAAATCATTGCATTGCTAGGCTCGCTTCGTCCCCAACCCAAGGATTCAAACCATGAAAATGCCCCTGATTGCTGCCGTAGCGGCGTTGTTGTTCGCGACCGCCGCCGTAGCGGACGCGCCGAAGTCCGCCGCGCCGGTCGGCAAGCCCGTCAAAGTATCGGCGGCGGACGCGCACGGCGCCGTGTTCAAGAGCAAGTCTGCGGTGACGGACAACGGGCCCGATGGACCGGCGACCGATGTGCCGATGCTCAAATCCCGCGATGGGCATTTCACGGCGGGACTGTATTCGGCAGGTCCGTCCGATGTGCCGATCGAATCCTACGGCGAGGACGAGTTCATGTATTTCCTCGAAGGCGGCGTCAAGTTGACCTCGGCCGATGGCACGGTGCTCGAGATCAAGGCGGGCGAGGGCGCAACGATTCCCAAAGGGTGGAAGGGTCGCTGGACGACTACCGGCTACAAGAAATATTACGTGACGTATGGAAGCGGCAAGTAGGGCGGGCGGTGCCGGTCTTGCTCCTTTGGATGACGCCCCAGGCGAAAATAAAGGGTCATAACTTACCCAAAAAATTAAAAAATAGGGTATTATATTACTCGTTATGCCCAAGGTGTCTCCACCGCTGACCCCCCGTCTCAGCCGCGTCCTGGCCAATTTGGGAGTGCGAATTCGACTCGCGCGGCTGCGTCGCAAGCAGTCGGCGGAGGCAATAGCGCAGCGTGCCGGCATAACGCGCAAAACTCTGTCGCGCGTCGAGAGTGGTGAGGGCGCCGTCGCGCTTGGAATTTATTCGCGAGTGCTGCAAGCCTTGCGGCTCGATCAGGATCTGAACTTGATTGCGGCCAACGATGTCCTGGGTCGCAAGTTACAAGATGCTGGGATTGAGCCTAAACGCCGGGCACCAAAACGTTTGAAAATATCGGCTGATGACGAAGCCATTCCATGAATCGCCCGGTGAAAACGGCGCGGGTGTTCGCAGATCTTTCGTACTTCGAGAAGCCCCAAATGATGGGTTTGCTGCACTATCAGTCGGCGGCACGTGGCGGCATTCTCTCCTTCGAATATAGTCCTGACTGGTTACAGCAGGCGGAAGCGTTGGCGTTCGATCCTGATTTGATCCTTGTTGAAGGTCCTCAGTATCCGGTTGCTGATCGGGGAAGTTTCGGGATTTTTCTGGATTCCTCCCCCGATCGATGGGGGCGGGTGCTGATGCAACGTCGTGAAAATATCCGGGCGCGAAAGTCCAACAAGAGGCCTGCCGCACTCAACGAATGGGATTATCTCTTAAGCGTTCATGACGAAACACGGCTGGGCGCATTGCGGTTCCAGTTGGAGGTGGGCGGACCATTTGTCGATATCGACGACCGATTTGCGGCGCCTCCGATTACCTCTTTGAGGGATCTGCAGATCGCGAGTCTTAATTTCGAGCGTCATGTCGATGAGGAAGAGCATCCGGATTATCAGCGGTGGTTGTCTCAGTTGATTGCGCCGGGCACTTCCTTGGGCGGAGCGCGGCCGAAGGCGTCGATTAGAGACGAAAAGGGAGTGTTGCACATCGCTAAGTTTCCGAGTCGGAACGATAAAACTGATGTGGGAGCCTGGGAACTGGTTGCGCATCGGCTGGCGGCAAAAGCGGGCATCAATGTTCCTCGTACCCGCGGAATGCGATTTGCGGAAAGTCCTTACACGACGTTCCTGGCGCGGCGCTTCGATCGGACAAAAAACGAGCGGCGCCTGGCATTCATTTCAGCCATGACCCTGACGCAGCGGACTGATGGGGAGTCGGGGGCGAGTTATCCTGAACTCGTAGAGCTGCTGCAATCCCGCGGCGCAGATACGCACCGGGATTGCCTGGAAATCTTCCGACGCGTCGTTTTCAATATTCTGATTCATAACACGGACGATCATTTACGCAATCACGGATTTTTCATTTCTCAGGATGGAATTTCCCTGGCTCCGGCCTACGATATGAACCCTTCCGTTGAGCGGAATGAGTTGACGCTTGCCATCAACGAGGTGGAGGCAACGTGTGACGTCTCAATAGCGATGGATGCCTCTTCGAGCTATGGAATATCGAAAGATGAAGCGTTCGTTTTACTGGGAGAAGTCAAGGGCGTGATTAATTCGTGGCGAACCGAAGCGGCCTCGCTAAGGAATCCCAAAGCCGAACAGGATCTCATGGCAGCAGCCTTCGAATAACCGTCATTCGCATGGCGACTATTGTTGATGTCTCGTTATGCGCCACAAATCTGTGGCTGGCGACTGATTCGATATACTGCCTCGATGTTCACTACCATCCTTGGATCGCGCATCGAATATCAGTCGCTTGATCCGCGGCAGCACGTCCCGGGCCGCCCGGTCATCGTGTTTCTACATGAAGGGCTTGGATCGCTGGCGATGTGGAAGACGTTTCCGCAAGCGGTGGCCGATGCGACCGGATGCCAGGCGATGGTCTATTCACGTTGGGGCTACGGTCAGTCTGAACCACGGCGCGCGCCGCGAGACGTGCGCTATATGCACCGCGAAGCGCTGGAGACTCTGCCGGCGCTGCTGGACGAACTGCGCATCGACCATCCGCTTCTGCTCGGGCACAGCGACGGCGGCTCCATCGCGCTGATTTTTGCCGGTGGCTCCGGCCGGCCGGTGGCCGGCGTCATTGCCATGGCGCCGCATGTGTTGGTGGAACCCTTGTCGGTTGCGAGTATTGCGGCAGCGCGGGAGTCGTATTTGACGACGGACTTGAAAATAAAGCTCGGTCGGTATCACGCGAATCCCGAGTCAGTTTTCTGGGGTTGGAATGACATCTGGCTGAACGCGGCGTTTCGAGACTGGAACATCGAGGAATACCTGCCGCGCATCACCTGCCCCGTGCTGGCGATTCAAGGCGAAGATGACGAGTACGGTACGATGGAACAGATTCGCATCATCGGACGCAAGGCGCCGCGCGCGCGTTTGCTGGAGTTGCAACATTGCGGGCATTCCCCGCATCGCGATCAGCCGGTGGCCGTCACCGCTGCGGTCGTGGCATGCATCGATTCGCTGTCGGCGGACAGCCCGCCGGTCAGCAATTCATTCAGCGGTCCGGGCCTGCCGAGTTCGAAACCCTGACCATAGGTGACACCGAGTGTGCGCAGGTGATTGGCAACATCGCGTGATTCGATGCACTCGGCCGTCGTTTCCAGATCCAGTTCGGCGGCGACACGCAGCACTGCGCGTACCAGCGAATCCGAGCGCGAGTCGCGCAGCACATCGCGGATGAAGCTGCCGTCGATCTTCAGCATCGACACGCGCAGATCCTTCAAATATTTGAGAGACGACAAACCGGTGCCGAAGTCATCGAGCGCGAAGCTGCAGCCCAATTCCCGCAGCCGGGTCATGAAGCGCTGCGCCTGATCCAGGTTGCCGATCGCGGCATTTTCGGTGATCTCGAATCCGACGCTGCCGCGCGGCAGGTCGGCACCGCGCACTGCGGCGCACACGAAGTCGGCGAATTCGGGCTGCGCCAGCGATTGACCCGACAGATTGATCCAGAAAGTGGTCTGATGCGATTGCCATTGGTCGCGGTGCCGCTTGAGTTGGGCCAGCGTGTTGCTGATCACCCATTGGTCCAGGCGCGAGAACAATTGGTAGCGGGTGGCCGCAGACAGGAATTTCGCCGGTAGTACGATGGTGCCCGAATGGTCGAGCATGCGGATCAGAATTTCATAGTGCGTGGCGCGGTTGGCATCGGCCAGCGGCCGCAGCGGCTGGGCATACAATTGGAAGCGATCGGTATCCAGCGCATCGACCAGGTCGCGAAAGACGCGCAGGTCGTCATGCCGCTGCATGAGGCTGGCATCGGTGTCGGCGAATAGCTCGACGCGGTTGCGGCCGCGATCCTTGGCGGCCTTGCACGCGGTCTCCGATGCGGCGAGCGCATGGTTGAGCGTGTGTTCGGAGGTCAAGGCGGCGATGCCGAAGCTGGCGGTTACGTTCAGTCCGGTGCAGTCGGCCGGCGGCAGAATCGCGCTGATGTCGGTGCGCAACTTCTCCGCCCAGTTGCTGGCCTGATTCAGCGTAAAGCCCTCCAGTAATCCAACGAAGCGATCGCCGGACAGGCGGCTGACCAGACTGCCCTGCGGCAGCGAACTTCGATGCCAGATGTTGGCGACCGAGCGCAGGATGTCGTCGCCGCGCGCGAACCCGAACAAATCGTTCACCGTGTGCAGCCGGTCCATGTCGCCGTAGACGACGCAGCGCGGGCGCGGCGCATTCTGCTCCAGCCGTCGGACGGCGCTTTCTTCGAACGCCTGGCGCGTGAGCAGTCCCGTGGCTTCGTCGTAGGCAGACTCAACCGACTTGAACAGGCTCGAGGCCAACCGTTGCAACATGTTCTCATCGTGCGGCGTGAAGGGGTTGCCGCTGCGCGGATTGAAGGTCGCGATCACCCCGATGGTGATCGAACCGCGAATCAGCGGCACGCACAAGATTCGGTACGGGACCAGATCCGCGTTGCTGCTCTCGCGGATCTTGCTGGCGATCATCGGTGCGCCGGATTTGGCCACGGTGGGAAAGATGTGCTGCACGGTGACCCGGCGCAGTTGCTCCACTTCCGGTGCGGCGGCTCCTTCCGGTGCAATCATGACTTCGAGCCCGCAGGCGGGCAGATACAACAGGGCCGCAGCGGCATTGGAGCGCTGCATCAATGCGCGCAACATGACTTCGTTGATGACGCCGCTGTGCGTATCGGTCGACTCATGCTCGGCGACATCGGCGGCCCACTGCATATTGACCGAGGCGTCGCTCGGCGCAGCGGCTTTTGACGCGGCGCTCGAGGTGAACTCGCGCTCCAGCAGCGACAGTGCCGCGGCCGCCAGCAGTCGCACCGATTCGGTGTCCGCCGTTTCAGATAGCAGTTTTGCCGGTTCGCACTGCAGCGCCAGCAGTCCCAATGGCTTGGCGTTGGCATCGCGCACGATGAGCACATAGGTGGATGCGCCGTCGACCAGCAGGCGCACGTCCGCAAGATGCACGGACCCTTGCTTGCTCAGCTGTGTAAACACCGACTCGACACAGGATTTCAATCCAGTGGAGACGGTGGCGGGGGCGCAGGCGAGAGCCTGACCGTCGATGCCATAGATCGCAGTCTGCCGAGCGCCCGGAACGAGCGAACTCAGGATCTGCAGATAGGGTTCGAAGCGGGCTTTGACGGCCATGGATCCGTCCATGACAAAGTAGGCGGTCAGCTTTACAGAACCGCTGTTTGCAGGGCAGGACATGCATCACAAAGAGGGCTATTCCCCAAGCCTTTGCGTGCATGGTTCACGTTCCGCAAAACGTGGCCTGGATGATTTCGTGGGCTCTCGGAGGGGAGGCGTAGGGCGCAAATTCCGGCCGATCTTCATAGGGCGTCGACAGAACCGAGAGGAGTGTCTCGAAGGGCTTGAAGTCATCGTTCCGCTGCGCCGCCTGGATGACCTCTTCGATGCGATGATTGCGTGGAATAAAGGCCGGGTTGCAGGCATGCATGCCCGCGCGCACGGCAGCCGGGTCGAGGCCTTCCGTGGCGAGCCGCTCGCGCCACCGCAGGCGCCAGGCATCAAAGGGCCGCGGGTCGGCGAACAGGCCGCGTAGCGACTCGGCATTGCCCAATTCGCCGCCTCCGTCTGCGAGGCGTCGAAAGGTCAGGGTGAAATCCGCGCGTTGCTGCGTCATGCAGTCGAGCAGGTCCTGGGCGAGCGCGTCGTCGCCGGGGAGTACCTGAGACAATCCCAGCTTGCGACGCATGCCGTTTGACCAGGCATCCTGGTAGCGATCGACGAAGGCGTTCAGCGCGGCCTGCGCCCGTTCGATGGCCGCGGATTCGTCCGGCGCCAGCAAGGGCAGCAGCGCTTGCGCGAAGCGCGCCAGATTCCACTGCGCGATGCGCGGCTGATTGCTGTAGGCGTAGCGGCCGGCGGCATCGATGGAACTGTAGACGGTATCCGGGTGATAGGTGTCCATGAAGGCACAAGGACCGTAGTCGATGGTTTCGGCGGCGATGGACATGTTGTCGGTGTTCATCACCCCGTGAATGAATCCGACCAGTTGCCAGCGGGCGATCAGCGTCGCCGTGCGCGCGATCACCACCTGCAGCAACGCGAGGTAGGGTTGTGGTGCACTGGCGGCATCGGGGTGGTGTCGTGCGATCACGTAGTCGGCCAACGTTTTGACGCCGTCGACATCGTCACGATTGGCGAAGAACTCGAAGGTGCCGATGCGAACATGGCCGCGCGCCACGCGTGTGAACACCGCGCCCGGCAGCAGGCCCTGGCGTAACACCTGCTCACCCGTCAACGTCACGGCAAGCGCACGCGTGGTGGGAACCCTCAAGGCCGCCATCGCCTCGCTGAGCAGATATTCCCGCAGCGCCGGGCCGAGCACGGCGCGACCATCGCCTGAGCGGGAAAACGGCGTGCGGCCCGCGCCCTTCAGCTGGATATCGCGGCGCACGCCATGGCGGTCGATGACCTCGCCCAGCAGCACGGCTCGGCCATCGCCGAGCTGCGGCACCCAATTGCCGAATTGATGTCCCGCATAGGCCATGGCCAGCGGCTCGGCGCCTGCAGGAATGAAATTGCCGGCCAGCATCTGGATGCCGGCCTCGCTGCGCAATTGCGCGCTGTCCAATCCCAGCTCTTCGGCCAGCGCCTCGTTCAAGTGGATCAGCCGCGGCGCAGGCACCTGCGTGGGCGCGACCCTCGCGAAAAATCGCGCCGGCAGCCTGACATAGCTATTATCAAAGTTGACCTGCATGGAAGAAGTGTAATGCACGCGAGGGTATTTGAGATGATTCACCGAATTGGCGTATCGATCAGCGTTGCATTGCTGACGCTATGGAGCAACGCGGCACCCGCAGCGGACCCGGCGCCAGAGGTCGCGCGGCCGCCGGTGGCGCAACGCCGTCCGTTTTCAGTGCTCTCGCCGCACGGCGCGCGGCAGGATGACTATTACTGGCTGCGGGACGATTCGCGAACCTCGACCGACGTGCTCGAGTACCTGCGGCAGGAGAACGCGTATCGCGACGCGGTCATGGCGCGCAGCGCAGGGCTGCAGCAGCAATTGTACGCAGAGCTTATCGCGCGCGAACCACCGGCGGACACCTCCGTCCCGGTCTTCGAGCACGGCTATTGGTACTACGTTCGATATGAGCCGGGTCAGGACTATCCGGTGTACGCGCGGCGCAAAATGACGCTGCAGGCGTCTGAGCAAGTGCTGCTGGATGGCAACGCATTGTCCAAGGGCCATGCGTTCTTTCATATCGGTTCCCGCCAGGTCAGCCCCGATGACCGTTATCTGGCTTTCACCCAGGACATCGTCGGACGTCGCCAATACACGTTGCACATCCAGGATCTGCGCAGTGGCGTCATGCTCAAGGACACGGTGGTCAATGCCGAGCCCGAGTTCGTCTGGGCGGGTGACGGCAGAACGATTCTGTATGTGGAAAAAGATCCGGTCACCTTGTTGTCAACGCGCGTGCGCAAGCATCGCGTCGGGTCGCCGGGGCGCATCAATCCGGTGATCTACGAAGAGAAGGATCACAGCTTCTACGTGTTCTTACACAAGAGCCGTTCGGAACAGTATCTGTTCATCGAGTCGTCCAGTACGCAGCAGAGTGAATGGCGCTATGCGGGCGCGTCGGATCCAGGCTTGCGCTTCAAGCCGGTGCTGCCGCGCACGGCCAATCTGTTGTACGACGTCGAATCGATGGGCCGAGATTTCGTCATTCGCACCAATTGGCAGGCGCCGAATTACCGCATCGTGCGAGCGCCCATCGCCACCAGCACCGACAAGCGCACCTGGCGTGACATCGTGCCGCATCGTACCGAGGTGTTCGTCGAAAACTTCGAGGTGTCCAATCGCGCGCTGGCGGTTACCGAGCGCGCGAAAGGACTATTGCGCCTCCGTTTAAAAGCCTGGGAGGACGGCACCGATACGCTGATCGAGTCACCGGATGCGGCGGGCGCGCTGCGCCTCATTCCCACGCCCGACATGGCCAGCCCGGTGATCCGCTATGAATTCTCCTCGCTGATTACGCCGCCTTCGACTTACGAGGTGGATCTGGTCAGCGGCGTGAAGGAGCGGAAGAAAATTGACGTCGTTCGCGGTTACGATGTGGCTCACTACCGCACGGAATTCGTATTCGCCACTGCACGCGACGGCACACCGGTGCCGGTGTCCCTGGCCTGGCGCAAGGACACGCCACACGATGGCACGGCGCCGCTGTTTCAATACGCGTACGGTTCGTATGGCGCCTGCACCGATCCGGAATTTTACGCCGATTGGGTCAGCCTGCTGGATCGCGGCTTTGTGGTGGCCATCGCGCATGTACGCGGCGGCCAGGAGTTGGGCCGGCAGTGGTATGAAGACGGCCGGCAGTTGCGCAAGAAAAACACCTTCACGGATTTCATCGACGTCACCCGCTTTTTGACGACTAAAGGCTATGCGGCGCGCGACAAGGTGTTCGCCGAAGGGGCCAGCGCGGGCGGATTGCTGATGGGCGCCGTAGCGAATATGGCGCCACAGGATTACCGCGGCATCATTGCGCATGTGCCGTACGTGGATGCAGTGACCACCATGCTCGATGACAGCATTCCGCTCACCAGCAACGAGTACGACGAGTGGGGCAATCCGAAACTACATTCGTTCTACGAGTACATGCTGAGCTATTCGCCCTATGACAATGTCGTCGCACAACGCTACCCGGCCATGCTGGTCACCACCGCTTTGTGGGACTCCCAGGTGCAATATTTCGAGCCGGCGAAATGGGTGGCGAAGCTGCGCGCCACCAAGACTGACTCCAACCCGCTGGTGTTCAGCGTCGATACGGCGGCGGGACACGGAGGCAAGTCGGGACGGTTTCAGCCCTTCCACGACACGGCGCTCGAATACGCGTTCATTCTCGATCGGTTGAACGAAACTCCCGCATCGCCGCGATGAAGGTGCCCACGTCGTCCGCGTTGTTGTAGAAGTGGAAGGAAGCGCGGATGCAGTTGTCGCGGTAGGAAGTGACGATGTCGCGCGCCATGAGCTTGGCGGTGAGTTGCGCGGCATCGCGCGCCGGGATGGCGACGGTCGGGCCACGCCGTTCATCCGGAATCGGCGTGATGGCCGGCCAGCCGATTTCCTGCAGTGCCTCCATGCACTGGCGCGTCAGCGCCACGATTCGCGCTTCCACCGCGGGTACTCCGACGTCCAGCAGGAATTTCAATCCTGCCTCGGTGGCATAGCAATTCACCACCGCAGGCGTGCCGGCCTCGAAGCGACGCGCCGTGGGCGAAGGACGATTGGCGGTGATATCCATGGCGACGATGTTTTCCTGCGCGAACCAGCCGGTGTGGGTGGGCAGCAGCGTGGGGATAAGCTCGCGGCGAACGTATAGGAAACCCAAGCCGGCGGTTCCCAACAGATATTTGAGCATGCCGCCGACGGCGAAATCGACATCCAGCTTGTTCACATCGATGTCGACACCACCCGCGGCCTGATAGGTGTCCACCAGCATCTTCGCGCCGCGTGCGTGCGCAATGCGCGTGATGCCGGCGATGTCGAGCTTGGCGCCGTTGCGAAAGCACACCTGCGTCACGGCCACGATTTGCGTGCGCTCATCGATGAGCTGGTCGAATTGCTCCAACGGAATGTAGCCATCCGCTGCGCGCGGCACGTGCACCACCTGTGCGCCTCTTTTTTCCTGGGCATGCCAGATCTGCGCGTTGGTGGGGAATTCAAAATCGCTGATCACGACCTTGTTGCGTGTGCCCGTGAAATCCAGCGCGCTCGCCAGTGAATTGATGCCGGCGGAGGCGGACGCAGTCACCGCGATTTCGTCGGCCTGTGCGTTCAGCAGGCGCGCCACCGCGCTTCTCACCGCCTCATTCTTCATGACCCACACGTCCCAGTTGGCGCCCACCAGCAAGCGGTCCTCCATGTACTGGTTGAACGCATCCTTTACGCTGTTCGCCAGCGCGCAGTACGAGCCGCTGTTCAGATAGGTCTTGCGCGACAGAACGGGGAACTCACGGCGCAGGGCCTTGAAGTCGGGAGTAGTCATTTGTAGTTTGCCTTCCACAGAAAATAAGCCGCTGTCAGCAAGGCCAGCCACGGCACGCCGACAATGGCAGAGATGTTCCAGAATTCACGATCCAGCGCCATGGTGATCAGCAGCGCGGCCAGCAGACCGAGACCGGCGAGTTGCATCCAGGGAAACAGCGGCATGCGCACGGGGAGTTCACGCGTGCCGTGATGGCGCCGGAAGCTCAAGTGACTGAGGAGAATGATCATCCACACGATGATGGCGCCGAACAGGGCAACGCCGAATAGATAGTTGTAGGCGCGCGGCGTGAGCACCGACACGGCGGCCGCGAGCAGAATGCACACCCCTGACAGCAGCACCGCCGGCGTGGGCGACCCGGCGGGACTGAGTTTGCCGAGGAAGGCCGGTGCGTAGTGGCCGCGCGACAGCGAAAACAGCATGCGCGAGCAGACGTAGATGTTGGTGTTCATGCTCGACAGGGCCGCGGTCAGGACGACGAAATTCATGATGCCGGCGGCCTGCCTTATTCCGGAATTGGCGAACACGCGAACGAAGGGGCTTTGGGCCACCACCTTGGCGCCGGTTTGGGTCCACGGCACGACTGTCACGACGATGATCAGTGCCAGCACGTAAAACAGAATGAGCCGCAAAGCCATGGTCTTCAGCGCTGCAGGAATGGCCTCGCGCGGGTTCTGCACCTCGCCGGAGGTGACAGCAATGACTTCGATGCCATTGAAGGAGAACACGCCGACGA
The DNA here is from genome assembly GCA_031394735.1 of Pseudomonadota bacterium. Classification (GTDB taxonomy): domain Bacteria; phylum Pseudomonadota; class Gammaproteobacteria; order Steroidobacterales; family Steroidobacteraceae; genus TMP-86. The sequence goes on from JANMXI010000308.1 coordinate 151,717, forward strand.
TGACCGCCATCCACACGCCGCCGAACCCGTGCGGCATGAAACCGCCCGGCAGTTGGTACAGATTGTGAAAGCCGACGGCCGGCGTACCGAGACCGAAGATGTTGGCGACGCCCAATATGATGAACAGCACGATGGCGGTTACCTTGATGAGCGCGAACCAATATTCGACGGTGCCGAAGTTGCCGACGGCGCGGGAGTTCACGTACAGCAGGATGAAGGCGAATCCGATCGACCACATCCACACCGGCGCGCTCGGGAACCAATAGGTCATGTAGATGCCCGCGGCGACCGCTTCACCGCCGATGGCTACGACCTGGCACATCCAGTAGGTGTAGCGCACGACGAAACCCGCCCAAGGATTCAGGTAGGTCTCGGCATAGACGCCGAACGAGCCGGCTGCCGGGTGCACCACGGCCATTTCGGACAAGCTGAACACCATGACCACCGCGATGAAACCGGCGATGGCGTAACTCAGCACCGCCGCCGGCCCGGCATAGCCGATGGCGATGCCGCTGCCCATGAACAATCCGGTGCCGATGGCACCACCCAGGCCGATCATCACCACCTGGGCTTTGCTCAACGCCTGATGGAGCCCCGTTTCCTGCTTGGTGATCGGTTCCTGCACGCCGTGCAGTGGATCAGAACTTGTAATTCACCGCCAGACCGCCGGTTCGCGGCCGTGAGGTGATGAGCGCCAGCGGATCTTGATCCGAGGAGATCGCATCCACTTGTGCACGACGGTTCTGGAGGTTCTTGACGAACACCGTGAACTGCCAGCTCTTCCACTCCAGGCCCGCGCGCAGATTGACCAGGTTATACGACGCCAGTGGAATATTGAATCTTGTGCTGTTGTTGAATTGTGTGTCTGAACTGCCACGATGTGTAACGTCGCCGCTGAATCGCAATGAGCTATCCGCTGACAACGGCACCGTGTAAGTCAGCCCCACATTGAACTGCACCAGCGGAACCTCTGGCAACGGATCACCATCTCGAGCCACGGCTGGATTAACCTGCGGGGGCAACTGCGGATCACCGGTCAGTCGCGCCTTGGAATAGGATCCGCCGAAGTCGAATAGCAACCCCTCGGCCAATACTGCGTTGGCTTCGATTTCCAACCCATCCACCTTCGACGGACCTCCATTCGTCGTGAATACGAATGCTCCGGTGGCGTCGGTCAATTGAAACTGTATGTCGGACCAACGAATTTCGTATGCAGCCACGTTCAATCGAAGTTTGCCATTGAAGAATTCCGATTTTTCACCCAGTTCATAATTCGTCAATTTATCGGGACCGAATCCTTTTGGAATCTGGCCGGAGACGAATGGCAGATCGGCAGAATTCGTACCTCCGACCCTGAACCCCTGCGACACCGTGGCGTACACCAGAAGTTTGGGGTCGAACTTGTACGAGAGGTTCAACTTGAACGTCGTTTTCGTGTCCGAACGAGGGTCGGGGCGCTGCGGGCCCTGCGGAATGTTGGATCCGAATCCACCGAATGGGTGCGTCGTATTTTGAATGGCCTCCTGCTTCCCATGGAAATATCTAACTCCTGCTAGCGCGTCAAATTTTTCCGTAACATTCCACGTCACTTCTCCAAACGCCGCGTATTGCTTGATCTTGTTGTTGTCGAATCGGCCAAAGAACGTGTTTCCATTGGGGTTGGTCAATGCGTCGTCGCTGTCCAGTGGACTAAACGGACCGTTAGGCAGGCCGGCCGCATTGGTTTTGAGGACCTGTACGCTGAAGTCGTTCTTTTCGTGCTGCACGAAAGCACCCGAGACGAAGTTGACGGGGCCGCCGAATTTCGATGCGTAGCGCAACTCCGCGGAATTGATGGTTCGTTGCTGCGGCTGCAATGTCACTCCAGGAATCGGCACGCCGAAGAAGAACAAAATCGGCGACGAATCGAATGCGTAGTCGATCTTGCGATTGAAATGATTGGCGGTCGCCGTGAAAACGCCACTCGCTGCGGTCAATTCTGCGGTAATGCCTGCGGTTTTTAGTTTTTCGTGCCAAGGGCTCAGCGCCAGGTCGGTGTTGATCAGATCGCCGCCCTGAATCGGCGGGTACCCGTTCACCGCATCGCCAAACGACGCCGCGCCGGGCGGCGTAAATCGCGCCGAACCGCCGGAGTCCAACGTTTGCTGAGTGCCGGTGGCAATGATGTTCAAGTTGTCGGTGGCTTGCCAGCGCAAGGCAACTCGACCGCCTTTAGTGACGTCATCGTTTGCGTTTTTGACCGGCCCTGCGGGAATTCGCACATCGTCGATGAATCCATCGTTTCGCACATACCAGCCCGTCGCGCGCAGCGCCAGCCGGTCATCGACCAGCGGCACATTGATGGCACCGTTAAAATTGTGGTTGGTGCCGCCGGAGGAGGTCGTCGACACTTCGGTCTCCACATAGCCCTCGAATTTGTTCAACACCGGCTTCTTGGTGATGTAGCGGATCGTGCCGCTCATGGAACTCGCGCCGTACAGGGTCCCCTGCGGTCCCTTCAGCACTTCGATGCGATCCAGATCGAACAGCGCGATGTCGGCATTGCGGCCGCCGCCGTCGCCGGCGTTCTGCGCGGTGATCACGGTTTCATCGTAGTACACGCCCACCGTGGCCGGCCCCTTGGAGGTGACGCCGCGGATCACGTATTTCTTGTCGCCGGGCCCCAAGTCGGTATACGACAGGCTGGGAATGCGGCCCGCGTAATCGGCGAAACTCACCGCGCCGGATTTTTGCAGATCATCGCCCGACAGCGCCTGAATCGCAGCCGGTGCTTCTTGCGTGGACTGCTCGCTACGCTTATTCGCGGTCACCAAGACTTCTTCCAATGCCGTTGCCGCGGTGGGCGCATCCGCCGCCACCGCAGAAGGTTGAAACAGAATGCAGGAGAGGAGGCTGGCCAGCGAAGCCACGACGCTGCGTGGCCCGCCGTTCGTTGAATTGTTCACGAGAATCCCCTTGATTTTTCTGGTCAGTAATAATTGATGCTGGGGTTGTCCCCAGGATAAATCACGCCTACGACGTCCATCCCGTCTTCGGTTGTGGACTGCAGGGAGTGAATCTGTTTGCGCGGCAGGAAGATGACATCGCCCGCGCGTACATTGGCCTTGCGATCCTCGGTCCACATGCAGCCTTCGCCCGACAGCACGATGATCGCCTCTTCGTACAAGTGACGATGCGGCGCGGCTTTGGATTTGGGGATGTGGCCGATGAACTGCGTGATCATCGTCGAGCCGATTTTTTTGTCGACGAGAACTTGAAAATAGCGCGGTCCCATGTCGGTGCGCTGCGCCGCATCCACCGACACGACGCGCTTGGGGTATTGGCCGTCGAAGGTGCCCGGCATCGTCGCGAACCAGCGCAGCTGCGCCAAGGGACAAGCCAGCACGTACACGCGCAAGGTCGACCCAGCTGCTGCGCTCAGGGCGAAAGCCTCGAAGGGACGGATATAGACACCGTCGGTGGCGCGCACGGCGAAGGGTTGACCGGAAATGGTCACGGTGCCCGTCCCATTGCCCACGAACAGGATGACGTGACGGTTCTCGAAGCCGGCTGCCTCGATCATCGTGCCGCTGGTTTCGAGCAGGAATTGGGTCTGATACAGCGCTCCCAGTTCGCCGTTGACGAGATTGCAGTAGCGAGCCGGTCCGCGTTGCGTCCACTGGGCATCATCGGGCGAGATCACGTAGCAGGTGCCGTTGAGTTGGGTGCGTCCGTCGACCGTTTCTTTACTTAACGGGACTGCTCGGTTGGCCTCGCTGTCGGCGTCGTCTAGCGGCGAGCCGCCCGGCAGATTCGTATGTGCACCGTCGCAGAAGGGCGGCGTCTTTGTATGTTTGCAGCCACAGAAGAGTACGTCTTCGCCGTCCTGAGTGGCGACATAGCGCATCGGCTCGAATCCGGTGCCGGCGTGCGAACCGTCGCAGAAAGGTTGCTTGGCCGAGCGCCCGCAACTGCACCAATGATAGGTGCGGCCCGCCTTGAGCGTGATCAGGCAGGGTTTGGGTTGAGCGATCACGGCGTCGTTCATATTCCGCTGTAGTGTTAGCCCTACTTGGTGTCTTTTACAGGTGATATTTAGCCCCTTGGCCCTAATCGATGTGGCTTGCCGAGATGCGTCCGCATGGGTAACGTCCAGGCATGAAACCGATTCGCGCTTTGTGGGGCCTCGCCTTCAGCCTGCTGGCAATCGTGGCGGGCGCGGAGTCTGATAAGGCGCCCGCTGCGGACTTGTGGCGCGTTTACCACGACAGCTTTGAGGGCGCGAAGTATATCGACCTGACGCATGCCTTCGCACCCGGGCAGCCCGCCGGCAGCGGCTTTGGCGAACTCAAAGTGGGGCCGGCGCGAGCAGCCGTCTCTATTCCGGGTTTGATCGCGAAGGGTGAACCGTTTACCTATGAGAAACAGGGCGCCGGCATCACTGCCTATGATCTGCCGACGGATCAGGTCGGCACGCAATTGGATCCGCCCGCACATTGGGGTGCAAACGCCGCGAGTATCAGTGAATTGCCGGCGACCTTTGCGCTGCGTCCGCTCGTGGTCATCGACGTTTCGGCGAAGGTGGCGGCTGATCCGAGCTATGCGGCCACCGTGGAGGATGTCAAACATTGGGAATCCCGCCATGGGCCTGTTCCGCCGGGGTCCGTGGTCATGTTCCGCACCGACTGGTCGAGAAAATGGCACGATGTTGTGCGCTTCACGCAGCGGCCGTTTCCGGGCGTCACGCTTCCCGCATTACAGTTTCTGCACTTGCAACGGCACATCCTGTTTCATGGTCACGAGCCGCTGGACACGGACATGACGCCGGATTTTCAGGCCGAAGCCTGGCTGATGCATCACAACTTCACCCAGGCGGAAGGCGTGGCGAATCTGGATCAGGTGCCGGAGGCGGGCGCCTTGATCGTCATCGGGTATGCCAAGCCGGAGGGAGGTACCGGCGGACTGGCGCGTTACATCGCCATTGCGCCGCCTTCCTGGCCGTATGGCGTGACGCTCAAGGAGGCGCCCGGCGCGCCTTTGCCCGTCTACGCGAAGCCTTTACGTCGTGGCGAGGACGGGGTGCTGCGGCGCTGAGGCCAGCTTTTCGATGGTGAGATAGGACTCGCGGGTGATCTGCTGCGGATCGGCGCACAGATAGGGCCGCAGCACTTCGAGGATTTCGTAGTAGCCTTCGAGGATGGCGTCGACGCTGACTTCCCGGTCGTGATAGTCCAGGTAGTTGAGCCAATTCTCCGACACGATCCAGGTCACATCGACGATCGAACGCAGGCGTGGCGCGTCTTCGGGAATTTTCATCAGGCCGCGTTCACCCAGACTCAGGAAAAATCGCTCGATCTCCTTGAGCCGGCGCTCGCGATTGTCGGCAAAGCGCCGCCGCAGCAGCGGGTCGTTGCGCAGCAGATCAGCGAGTTCTCGAAAGAAGAACCGGTATTTCAGGATGAGCTGAAGCTGGCGTACGAACATGGCCGCCATGTGCTCCAGCGTCGGCGCCAGGTGATCGCCATACCAGCCCGTGTCCATCTCATGCAGCGCGCGTTGAAACAGCGCACGCACAATTTCCTGCTTGTTGCGGAAGTGGTAGTGCAGATTTCCCTTGCTCATGCCGCAATGGGCTGCGACGCGATTGGTGGAAATGGCGGCCGAGCCATGCTGGTTGAACAGTTCCAACGCGGCATCGAGAATTCTGGTTTGTGTATCGCGGGTTGCCATTGAATTGCAAATTCTATAGCCAAATACACATCGCGGCGAAGTCCTACAGGATTTTTTGACGCGCTTCGCCACACTCTGCCGCTGATACCAGCGGTGAAATTTCTGCATAGCGGAGTGGATGATGAAGCGAACAGGCACGTGGCTGACGGTTTTGATGTGTGCGGGGATTCTCAGTGCCTGCGGCAGCAAGGATAAAACCGCCGCCGTCGCGCCTGCCATACCGGCCCGAGGAGAGTTGCTGCAATCGCCTCCCGCCAAGGTCGTCACCTTTTCCCCCGCCGATTTGCTGGCGCTGCTTGGCGGTAGCGATCAGGGAAAACTGCTGCTGCGGTTGGCTTATACACCACGTTGCAGCATCGATGTGCTGCAAATCAAATATCAAACCGTGGATCCCGCAGCGGCGCTCACGCCCGGCTCCGGTGTGTTGATGGTGCCGAGTGGAACAGATCCGGCCTGCAGCGGCGCACTGCCGATCTTGTTGTATGGTCATGGCACCAGCACCGATCGCAACTACAACCTCGCGGACATCAGCACCGGCAACAATGGCGAAGGCGTGTTGCTGGCAGCCGTGTTCGCCGCGCAAGGTTACATTGTCGTGGCGCCGAATTACGTCGGGTACGACACGTCGACATTGGGCTATCACCCGTATTTGAATGCGGACCAGCAGTCCAAGGACATGATCGATGCACTGGCCGCGGCCCGCAGCGCGTTGCCGATCTCGTCTGCACCCTCGACCACCGATGGCGGCAAGTTATTCGTCACCGGTTATTCCCAGGGTGGATATGTTGCGATGGCCACGCACCGCGCCATGCAGGCCGCGAACATCACGGTAACCGCCTCGGCGCCCATGTCTGGACCGTACGCGCTGTCCGCGTTTGGCGATGCCATTTTCCAAGGGCAGGTGAGCGCCAATCCGGTGGTGAATCTGACTTTGTTGACGACCAGCTATCAGCATGCCTATTCAAACCTGTATTCGAGCGCTGGGGAAATTTTCGTCTCCCAATATGCGCCTAGCATCGATGCGCTACTGCCCAACACCGTGGGAGTGCCTGATTTGAAGACACAGGGAAAGTTGTCGGCCGCATTGTTCAGCAGCACGGCGCCTGATCCGGCGTTTGCCGCCTTGACGCCTGCGACACAGCCGGCAACCTTGGCGACTGTATTCGCGCAGGGCTTTGGCGCCGATTTCTTGATCACCAATGAGTACCGGTTGGCGTATCTGCAGGATGCTCAGGCGGCGCCAGATGGCGGTTTTCCGGCCGTGACCGACGGCTTGCCGCCCGCCAATCCCAGCAATAAGCTGCGGCAGGATCTGAAGACCAACGACTTACGCAATTGGGTCCCAACCGCTCCCGTCCTGCTGTGCGGCGGAAATTCAGACCCAACGGTTTTTTTCTTCAACACGCAGCTGATGCAAAGCTACTGGTCTGCCAATCCCCCGACACCCCCTGCGGTTGTTTTGGACGTGGATTCGGCCTCTCCCGCTGGGGATCCGTATACAGGCATAAAAACCGGGTTTACCGTGGCCAAGGATGCGGTGCGCGTGAACGCCGTTTTAGGCGGCGCCAGCGATGGTGGCGACCAGGCGGTGCTGGATGCCTACCATGGGACGCTGGTTGCGCCGTTTTGCATAAGTGCCGCCAAGTCGTTTTTCGACAGCCACTAAGCCTTGAACCCGTCCGATCTGCCACAATCTTTCCCCCCATCCAGGGGGTTGAAGGCAAGGGCATCTTATGACGGTCGAAAAACACGGTTTCCAAACCGAGGTCAAGCAGCTGCTGAAGCTGATGATCCACTCCCTGTACAGCAACCGGGACATCTTTCTGCGGGAGCTGATATCCAACGCCTCTGACGCGAATGACCGGCTGCGCTTTGAGGCCATTGCCCGGCCGGAATTGCTGGCCGAGGACGCCGACCTTAAGATCTGGATCGAGACCGACCCGGCCGGCAACGGTACGGTGACGGTGCGTGATAACGGCGCCGGCATGAACCGCGAGGAGGCCATCGCACATCTGGGCACCATCGCGAAGTCGGGCACTGCGAGCTTCTTTCAACAATTGTCCGGGGACCAGCAAAAGGACTCCCAGCTCATCGGTCAATTCGGGGTGGGCTTTTATTCCGCGTTCATCGTCGCGGAACGCGTCGAGGTGTTTTCACGCAAGGCCGGCGATCCGGCGACGGCCGGCGTGCGCTGGGAATCGAGCGGCGAGGGTGAGTTCGACGTCGAAACCGTCGACGTCGATTCACGTGGCACGCGTATCGTTCTGCATCTGAAACCCGAGGCGAAGGAATTCGCCGATGGCTTTCGACTACGCAGCCTGATCCGGCGCTATTCGGACCATATCGGCTTTCCGATCCTGATGCCGAAGACCGGCGAAGCGACGTTGGAGTACGAAACCGTCAATCAGGCGCAGGCGCTGTGGACGATGCCGCGCTCGGAGATCAAGGAGGAGGAATACAAGCAGTTCTATCAGCATCTGTCGCATGACTTCTCCGAGCCCTTGCTGTGGAGTCACAACCGGGTGGAAGGACGGCGTGAATACATCAGTCTTTTGTATGTGCCCAGCCGCGCGCCGTTCGATTTATGGCAGCGCGAGGCGCCGCGCGGATTGAAGCTGTACGTCAAGCGCGTTTTCATCATGGACGACGCCGAGCAATTCCTGCCGCTGTACCTGCGCTTCGTCAAGGGTGTGCTGGATTCCGGCGACCTGCCGTTGAACGTATCGCGCGAAATTTTGCAACATGATGCGGAAGTTGAGGCGATTCGCGGTGGTCTGACCAAGCGCGTGCTCGAGATGCTTTCTAAGCTTGCTGCCGACGATGTGGAGAAATACGCAGCGTTCTGGAAAGAATTCGGTACGGTATTGAAAGAAGGCGTGGCCGAGGATGCCGCCAATCGCGACAAGATTTTGCCGTTGCTGCGCTTTGCAAGTACGCACGAGGCTGCAGACGAGCCCATCGTCAGTTTGGGCGACTACGTACAACGAATGAAGGTGGATCAGGAGCACATCTATTTCCTGATTGCCGATACCGTTGCTGCCGCGCGCTCGAGTCCTTACATCGAACAGCTCAAGGAGCACGGCATCGAGGTGCTGCTGCTGTCCGATCGCATCGATGCGTGGATCACCGAACAGTTCGACAAGTTCGAGGGCAAGCCATTCAAGAATGCTGCGCGCGGCGATCTGAATCTGGGCAAGCTGGAGACTGAGTTTGACCGGCTGCGAAACGAGACTGATCTGAAAGAAAGCAAGGGCCTGCTCAAGCGCGTCAAAGATGCGCTGGGCGACAAGGTCAGTGAAGTGCGCGTCGGCACGCGCTTGAAGGATTCACCGACTTGCCTTGTGGTGGGCGAGCACGAACCGGATGCCGCCATGCGCCGCATTCTCGAGGCGACAGGGCAGAAGATGCCGCCGTCCAAGCCCATATTGGAAATGAATGTGTCGAATGCGCTGGTCAAATATCTGGACCAGGAAGCCGACGCGGAACGGTTTGGTGAGCTCGCGACCCTGTTGTATGAACAGGCTGCGCTGGTGGAAGGGGATCGCATTGGGAATCCAATCGATTATGTGCAGCGATTGAACCGATTGTTGATCCGGTTGACGGGTACGCCCGCGGCGGGAACGCCCGCCGCATGACCCACCGCATCGCCGTCATCGCGGGCGATGGTATCGGGCCGGAGGTGATGGCCGAAGGGTTGCGCGTGCTCGAGTCGGTGAGCCGTCGATTCGGGCTTGAGTTCAAGCTCGATCACTTCGATTGGGGCTGTGAGTATTACCTGCGTCATGGCAGCATGATGGCGCCGGATTGGCGCGAGCAGATCGGTGCGCATGACGCGATTTTTTTCGGCGCCGTCGGTGCACCGGACCGCGTGCCGGATCATGTCGCGATCTGGGAATTGATCATCAAACTGCGGCGCGAGTTTGATCAGTATGTGAATCTGCGTCCCGTACGACTCATGCCCGGGGTGCCCAGCCCGCTCGCCAATCGCAAGCCCGGCGACATCGACTTCGTGGTGGTGCGGGAAAACACCGAGGGCGAGTATTCCAGCGTCGGCGGCCGCATGTTCGAGGGTACGGCGCGCGAGATGGCCATGCAGCAGTCGGTGTTCACACGAACCGGCACCGATCGCGTGTTGAAGTTTGCTTTCGAGTTGGCGCAGCGCCGGCCGCGCAAGTTGCTGACCGCCGCGACCAAGTCCAATGGCATCACCATCACCATGCCGTTCTGGGACGAGCGTCTTGTCGAGGTTGCGCGCGACTATCCGCAGGTGAAGTACAACAAGTTTCACATCGACATCCTGTGCGCGCATTTCGTGCAGCATCCGGACTGGTTCGATGTGGTGGTGGCATCGAATCTGTTCGGCGACATTTTGTCGGACCTCGGGCCGGCCTGTACCGGTACAATCGGCATCGCGCCGTCGGCGAATCTTAATCCTGAACGCAAATTCCCGTCGCTGTTCGAGCCCGTGCACGGATCGGCGCCGGACATTGCCGGCCGCGGAGTGGCCAACCCCATTGGACAGATCTGGTCAGCAGCGTTGATGATGGATCATCTGGGTCATGCCGAAGCCTCCCGCGCCATCGTGTCGGCCATCGAGGCTGTTCTGGCGACGGGACCGCGGACGCCGGATATGGGCGGGACGGCGCGGACGGTGGAGGTCGGGAAGGCAATTGCCGCGCACATCGAGTCGGGTTCTATCGAGAAGAGTGAATGAAAGCACAGCACTTCATTGGTAACGAATGGGTGCCCGGCGCCGGCGGTGAAACCATCGAGGTCATCGACCCCAGCGACGGCGCGCCGTTTGATCAGATCGCGCGCGGCACTGCTGCGGATATTGACGTTGCAGTACGTGCCGCACGTACTGCCGTCGGTCCGGAATTCAGCGGTCCCTGGGGCCGTCTGTCGGCGCTGGAGCGCGCTCGGCTGTTGATGCGCTTGTCGCAGGCAGTGTTGGAACAGCAGGAGGCGCTCGCGCAACTGGAAGCGCGCGACACCGGCAAGGCGTTGAAGACCGCGCGGGTGGACGCGGTCGTGCTGGCGCGCTATTTCGAATTCTATGCCGGCGCTTGCGACAAGCTGCACGGTGAGACGCTGCCGTTTCAGAGCGGTTATACCGTGCTGACCTTACGTGAGCCGCACGGCGTCACCGGTCATATCGTGCCGTGGAATTATCCCATGCAGGTGTTTGGTCGCAGCGTCGGTGCGTCGCTCGCCGCCGGCAATGCGTGTGTGGTGAAGCCCGCCGAGGACGGCAGCTTGTCGCTGCTGCGGGTGGCGGAGATTGCCGCGCAGATCGGCTTCCCGCCGGGCGCGATCAATATCGTCACCGGTTACGGCCACGAGGCCGGCGCGGCGCTGACAGCGCACATCGGCGTCGATCATCTGTCCTTCACCGGCTCCACCGCCACCGGCAAGCTCGTGGGTCATGCCGCCGCTGAGCGTCATTGCCCGGTCGTGCTGGAACTTGGCGGCAAGTCGCCGCAAATCATTTTCGCTGACGCCGATCTGGACGCGGCGCTGCCTGCCGTCGTCAATGCGATTGCGCAGAATTGCGGTCAGACGTGCTCTGCGGGAAGTCGTTTGCTGGTTGAACGATCCTTGTATGAGACGGTGCTCGAGAAACTCGCCTTGAGATTCAAAGCTCTGCGCGCAGGCCCGCCGTCGATGGATCTGGATATGGGTCCGTTGGTGAATCAAAAGCAATTCCTGCAGGTTCGAGCCATGCTGGCGCAAGCGCAGGCCGACGGCATCGCTGTCGTTTCGCGCGGCAGCGTCGCGGCCGAGTCGCCGGCGCGTGGGTACTATCAGGAGGCGGTACTGCTGCGGGATGTGCCACCCGACAATGCGCTGGCGCAACGCGAAGTGTTTGGGCCCGTACTCGCAGCCATGGCGTTCGATGACGAGGCACATGCGGTGCAACTCGCCAATGGCACCGACTACGGCTTGTGCGCCGGTGTCTGGACCCATGACGGCGGACGCCAGCTGCGGATGGCTCGCAAATTGCGTTGCGGTCAGGTATTCATCAATAACTATGGCGCCGGCGGCGGCGTCGAGCTTCCTTTCGGCGGCGTGAAGTCCAGTGGCTTTGGCCGCGAAAAGGGATTCGAAGCGCTGTTGGGATTCACCACTCTCAAGACCATTGCCATCAAGCACGGGGTTTGACATGCGTTTGCAAAACAAAGTGGCGATCGTGACCGGCGCTGGATCGGGTTTCGGTGAAGGCATCGCCAGGCGGTTCGCCCTCGAGGGAGCGAAAATCGTTATCGCTGATATCAACGTTGCCGCCGGGCAGCGCGTGGCGGGCGAAATCAGCGCGAGCGGCGGCGTCGCCGAGTTCGTCGAGACTGATGTCTCGCGCAGCGACAGCATGGCCAAGCTGTTACAGGCCACGCTCAAAGCTTTCGGAGCGCTCGACATAGTCATCAACAACGCCGGGACCACGCATCGCAATCGCCCTCTGCTCGACGTCGACGAGCGCGAATTCGATCGGATTTATGCCGTGAACGTGAAGAGCATTTACCTAAGCGCTCAGCACTTCGTGCCGCATTTTCGTAAAGTGGGCGGCGGTGCCTTCGTTAATGTTGCCTCGACCGCGGCCGTGCGCCCGCGTCCCGGCCTCACCTGGTACAACGGTTCGAAGGGGGCGGTGGTCGTGATCAGCAAATCCATGGCGGCCGAACTCGCTCCTGAAAAAATCCGCGTGAACTGTGTCAATCCCGTCATGGGCCCGACGGGACTCATGCAGGATTTCATGGGTGTCCCCGATACGCCGGAGAATCGCGCGAAGTTCATGGCGACGATCCCGATGGGGCGATTCTCCTCACCGGCGGACGTTGCCAACGCGTGCCTGTATCTCGCCTCCGATGAGGCGGCGTTCATCACTGGCGTTAGTATCGAAGTGGATGGTGGTCGCTGCATCTAGAGCCGCCGCGTTTCCGCTGAAACGCGCGGCACGTGAGTTCTCTTGAGCATCAAGCTCGCGATCGCCAGCCCGTAGTCCATGCGCTCCCCGCGCCACAGGGTCGAAGCGGTGTTCGCATCGATCTTCACACCGTGCTCAAGGTT
>JANMXI010000309.1:0-13492 GCA_031394735.1 Pseudomonadota bacterium
AGCGCCATGAACGCCGCCACCGCCGCTAGCGCAATTACACCGAGCTTCAGCCCGGCATGTCCAGGACCGACTAATTTTTTCCAAAGCCCCTCGGCGGACTTGGCGGCATGTACCGGCAGTCCTTCCTCATTTTGTCTTTTCAATTCGATGATCGGTCCGGCAATCGCGACGACGGCTTCGCAGATGTCGAGTGTCGGTACATCGAAGCGATAACCGGGGGCACGCTCCAGCGTCAAGGCGCCGACAATCTGATCCCCGCTGACGAGCGGAAAGGTCGCAGCGCTTCCGCCTTCCGACTCTCGCAGCAAAGCCTCATGCGCGTGTGCTACGACAGCGCGGTTCTCGCGCTCGGGGGGGAAGACCACCGACTCGGCCTGATCGACCGCCTCCTCCATTGCACTCTCGACTGCGCGCAGCAGATTCGCGCGGCGGTCGAATTGAGCCGAGTGCGACACCGCGCAAACCTTGATCCGCCGTCCCTTGAGAATGCCCAGAACGACGCGGTCGCATCCAAGGCGTGAAGCGAGCTCGGTGGTAAAGGCTGCGGCACCCTCTTTCAAACCCGGGTGCTCAAGCAATCGCGAAACAAGATCCAGTGCAAGTTTGAGTTGAAGTCTGGCGGCTTCCTTTGGATCGGCATGCCGGCGCAGCAGCACTTCCAGCCATCCCGACCCCCACTGCAATTGGCGCATCGCTTCCTGCAACTGCGATTCTGCGCGGCCTTCCATATCAACGCCGACTACCCCGCGAACTTCGCCATCGAGGCGGATGGGGTAGGCCATCTGATAGCGTGGGCTAGGCGCATCGGGACCATCGGCCTGCTCCATGGGCTGGACGACGCCGCGCCCTTCCTTAAGCGCCCGCTCTCCCACTTCGGCGAGTCTCGTGCGATCGCGCGGCGAATTTTCAGGGAAGAAAGCTACCGGCGCAAAAGCTTTTGTTCCTGGCTTTTGCAGTACCACGACTCCGTCGGAAACGCCGCCGATTACCTGGCACTGGATCACCAGCCAACTGCCGCAGAATTCCTCCGGACTTTGCGCGCCCGCGAAACTCTTCCAGGCGTGCTCATGCGCGCGCCGGCCCGCCAGGTCGGCGACCTGGTGAACACTGCGCTGTTCGAAGACTTCCGGTTTTACCGCGCTCATGATCGCAGGGTGGAAGGCCGCCAGCGGCGGCGGCTCCCCGCTATTTGGCTTGGGCGGCTGCAGCCTCGATGTTCAGCGCTCCGAAGCGGTTCTCATATTCCTTGACTACGCCGTCGAGCAACATGGCCAGGCGCTTGGCGGCGTAGGGACTAATCACGATCCGATCGCTAAGTTGAATGGTGACTTCCTTCTGGCCCCGGTTCCAAGCCTGATTCATGCCGAACAGCATGACCACCTCTTCGCGGGTGCTGGTGACGTTGCAGACGTTGGCGTAGGAGCTTCTCATGTTCGAGTCGTCCCACTTGATCTTCGTGCCTTCGGCCTCTGGTTGTTGTTTGTTTGCTTGCGCAGGCTGATTTGCCATGTTTCGAGCTCCCTGTTCTCTAGATTGGCTGTTTAGGAGTGCGCTGTCCCCTTCTGACGCACTTACAGCATATTACACGGTGGTGGCCGGTATTTATAATCCCCGATCAATCAAAAAGGCGCGCAAGCGCCGTTTTTATCTGTTGGGCTCAGCGCAGGGATACGTGGCTATTTCCTTGCGCCGGATGGCCGCGCTATGCACTATCTACAGGCAGGCGTACCGAATTGATCGCCTAAACGTCGAGGGCGCTTTGGCGGCATAACCTCATGACGCGTACCAAAATTACCGATGAAATGGAAAATTTTTTCGGGCGGAATATACTGACCACTGACTTGACTGGCCGAGCGGCCAACCTATTGATGCCATCGAATTATGGCCTCCCAGTTCGCCATGCCTTGCCAAGAACCTTCCTTCGGCAATGGGTTTCGGGTGTTAGGCGGCATCTCGGCGGATTTAAAGCCAGCATGGCACGATCGACGAAAATGACATGACCTTTATAGCTGCAGCCCCGTGGACGCCATCCGGCCGCATTCTGGCGCGACTAGAGCTTTCGAGCCACCCAAATGCCTGATCGCTGGCTGGATGCGCACGTTTCAGAAGTGCACTCGGATGTCTGCGAGGTTCACAGCACCCGCGAGGAAACCTTCCTGCTATTCGGCACACAACTCGCCGGGGGTCACGCGAGACTCGAGCGGCGGATCATCCTGACGCCAGCCATGGCGAAGCGGCTCGCCGCCGGTCTTGGCGATGTAATGCGCGAGCACGAGGCACAATCGAATGCCACGCCAGCGGGCAGCATCCAGTCAATCGCCTCCGATGAGGATGCACCAGCCGAAGCGAGACCGGTGCTCGCGCTGGTGCGCGGCTTGAATGTCAGCTTCGGATTCGAGAAATCTTTCAAGTTGAGCTCGGGAAACCTGCACGCCGATCGCGTGATTCTTGGCGTGCGTACCAAACTGACGAATCCGGAATCGCTATTGAAAGTTTGCCAAGCACTTGGAATGCCTGTTCCTTATCTGACCCGGTTCGAGAAACTTCTGCCCGAGGCTAACACCGTGGGCTTCGGTTTCGAAGGCGGCGCGTATAAGGTATATCTGGAATTCTGGGAGAAGCTGCGTCAGCGAGTCCGGCAGGAGCCGACCAACGTCGCGCCCGAGACCCTGTTCCTTGGGTTCAAGTGGGCCATCAGCGACCCATCGCGCTGCGCGCTCGCCCGCTATACATGCTATCCACTGCTCTCGGTTCACGGCATCGGCAAGCGGCTCGCCACACTCTACGACGACTCGGCAATATCGTCGTTGGGGGCAGCGCAGGAAATTGTTGCCCTTGCAGCGAACCGCATCGGGGCAAATGACTCCTTCGTCTATGTCGAGGCCGTAGAAGAAGGCAATCCAAGGAAATCCTTCGATCTCAACCTCTACAAAGCCGGACTGCGGGTAGCCGATCTCTACCCGATTTTGTCGGTCATGTGCCAGCGTTATTCGATTCCCCGAGCTCGCCTTGACCGGCTTAATGCGGAGGTCGGTTCACGCACGTTCGGGCATCTGTCCGGCGGCACCGGCCGGGACGGGCAGGATTTTCTGACGATTTACTACGAGATCGAGGCGCTGTGAGAGTTGACCAGGGCGCGCTCCATCAACGTTCGCCGATTGCCTCGATGGCATCGTTCAGCCAATTCAAAACATGGCGGCGCGGCGCGTCATGAAACGATGAGCACTTTGCAGACGCAGGACCAGGCCAGGTCAATTCTCGACCTGTTCGCCGACTGCCATCCGACCCTTTCAATGCGCCCCATTACGGACTTTTCCGGCATGGAGTCGGAAGCGGCCCGTTTTTGCCGGGTCGCTCCCCACGGCGCTGAAGCTGTGTGCGACATCATGTCGCGCGCATACGAACACGGCGTGCCTGTCCGCACTCGAGCCCAGGGGCATTCGCTGAACGGGTCATCGTTGCCCCGTTCCGGCGAGTTGTCCTTTTCCACCGAAAATCTGCGAGTCATCCGTTTCGACGATCCGGGAACGGTCACGGTGGGCTGCGGCGTCGTACTCTGGATCCTGCAACACTTTCTCCACCAGCAGGGTTTCGATCTCCCTGTGCTCAATGACGGATATCCCGGACCGTCCGTTGGCGGATTCATCGCAGCCGGCGGCTTCGGACCGCGATCGAGTCTGTTCGGCGGATTCTGGGACAATGTCATCGATGTCGGGGTTGTCGACGGCCGCGGCAACGCGCACCGGGTAGCCCGCACCGACCCGCTGTTTCCCTGGCTTTTTGGGTCCATGGGACAACTGGGCATTTTCGTCGATGCCAAACTCGCAATAGTCCCGCGTACGGCACAGTCCCGGCCCCCTTATCCGCTCGGAACGCGGCTACTGGCCCCGCAACTGGTAGCGCCCAAAATCCCTGCGGAATTCGCCGTCGGCGGCGACGAGCGATTGTTCTGGTTTACGCTTTTTGTGCCCGACGAATGCCTCGACGACGCACATCTCGAACTGAGGCAACTCGAAAAAAGACACAGCCAAGTGCTGCGATTCCAGGAACGCTACCGCTATCCGATCCTGAGTCGCAATATCGTCGCACCTCTGGTGTATCCCTACGCGCGACGGTTTACGGCCATAGGCGCATGGGGTTGGCTTACCCACACCGGCAGCGACCGTATCGCGAAACTCCGCGATTTCGACGGGGAATTCATGGATCTGGCAGCAAGCAGGCAACAATACCGCCGCTACGTTCAGAGCGAGATGGCTTCAGGGTCCGACGTATACGAGAAATGTTTTGGCCCGGAAATCTACGGACATTTGTTCCGGCTCAAGGCGAAACTCGACCCCAAGCGCCTACTCAACCGCGGGGCAGTGTTTACCGTTTCCGAGGACTCTCGAATCGAACCGTTTCCCACACGATCAACTCGATCGTAAGCCGATGGACTCGACGGAAATCCCAAGCAGCAGGTTCCCCGTTCGCGCGCGGGTTACCTGTCGGATTCAACCGGCTGCTTTTGTTCGGACGCCCAGTCCACTTTTGGGTTCGACCCCTCCGTCTGTTGCTGCGCAGATGCGCCTGCTTCAGCGCTCTGTTTGGCCCCCAGGCGATCCATTACCCCCGCGAAGTTACGCATCGACTGAAGGTGCAGATACAGGAACTCGAGCGTGTCGCTCCTGGCCAGTTCCGCGAGCGATTCTGCCGGCAGGGCTTTGAGACGGTCCCGATTCACCACCATGAACCCGGTCAGGGACACGCGCTCGCCGGTGACCAGATTGGCCTGGGCGCTCATCGGCTCGAGCAACTCGAGTTCGCGCACTTTCGCGCAAAACGCCTGCGTGCGCCGGAACTCGATCTGATATTGCTCGAGGAACTTCAACACGTTCTCGACATAGGGCGTCGGCTTGTTCTGTTCGTCGAACAGGCGCTCGCCGCGACCCTGCTGGTTGAAGCCGGGAAAGGACTCGTCGATGCAAAGCGTAAAGGTGCCGCCGTCGGCGGAACTGGAGAAGACAAACGGATAGCGGCGCACGAATGCCGGAAGGTATTTCGCCTGCCAACCGCTCTGCATGGTGAGGTAGAGGTTCTCGTTGCCGCGCATGCCGAGGATGACAGCCGGCATCATGGCTTCACCCGCTCCGCTGAATACCACCGCGTACTCGGCCGACGCATTGGGAATTTCAATCGCCATCAGCGGCACAGCGTTCACATTCTTGCTGAACGTGAAATCGGCCCCGACCTCCACGGACCACGCACCATGCCTGCCGCTGGATACGGGAACAGCCGATTCATAAATAAGCAGTTGTGAAGCCATTACAACACCTCCCTTTCACGAACGGCAGCAAGTGCCGCCGCTGTTCCTTCTGTCTTAACGCCCTGCATCCTTGCCTGGCTTGATGAACTTGCCAGCGTTGAGCATGCTTCCCAATTTGTCGAAGCGGACGCCGTCCTTGTTATCACCTGACTCCTCGCCCTTGGACCCAATTGCACTCGCCAGGAAGTCGGTGAAATTTTGCCCGGCCTTCGTCGCCCCGCCACCAAACGGTGAAAGATAGGTTCCCCAGCCGCCGCGGAACCGGTCGTTCCAATCGACGCGACCGGCAGTGCCGCTGCTCGCGTCGGAGGTGTTGAGATCAAATGCCGGAAGGTTGTTCTGGCCGGCGTTGATCCAGGCCTCGTGTTCGGCCGCCTGCATGGCCAGCTTGAGCAGCGTCTTGTCGTCGATCCTCGCATTCGGATCGCCCTGGAACCCAAGTGTATCGAGCAGGTAGCGCACGCCCGGGTCGAGGTCTTCGTGCATGACTGCGTACTTCCCGGCATCCGCGTGATCGAACCCGAGGATGTGACCCATTTCATGGACAACGACCGTGACAAGATCCATATGCGCATAGGCGGCGCTGTCTGGCGTTGCCGTGAGTGCGCCCCCTTTGACATGAATCGAAAACTCGGAATTATCCGCTGATGACACATCGACAAACCAGCCAAAGCCGGCCGCGTTGACATCGATGACGATTTGGTTGCCGACGGTCAGCCCGAGTTCGCCGTCCGGCAAATCGGCAATTACCAACGTCACGTCTTTGAGTTTCGCGAGTCTTGGATCGTTGGCGCCCAGCGCGTCAATCCAGTGTTGGATCGCTTCCTGGGCCGTTGGCTCTAGCGCAGCTTCCGATAAAGTGACTTGGCCATTGGAACTTGCGGTACCTGATTCGCCAGACGCCTGCATCATGATTGGCAGGAGCCCGGCCGATACACGCACATCCCTGCTGGCCCAGGCGTTTGGTCCCTGTGGATCGCGTGGCCCGCCATGATTGTCGCCCCACGCGGCGTCACCCTGCCGAACCTCGGCGATCTCACCGAACGGCTCGCCGTTTCGAGCCGGATCAGCTCCGAATTGCGCGGCAAGCGTCTGGTCCGCACCCTGGCTCTTGGACAGCGCGTACGTTAATGCTTCCAGAGCCGGCTGCATGGTGCGGGCCACTGTCGGTTCGCCGAAGGGGTTGTACGGCACCACGAAGGTGTTGTATTCCCCTCCCCAGTCGATGAGGCGATCGCCGCCCGTATTGGCGATCAGTACGTCAAGACCTGAACCGCCGAAGACGAAGTCCTCCCATGACGGGTTGGTGTCAGGTCCTTTGTTCAAGCCACCGCCCGTTGTGAGCTTGTCGTCGGCGTTGACGAGATCGTCGCCCCAGCCGGCCCACATCGAATCGCGCCCCGTACCACCGACCAGCCAGTCATGGCCCGTATCGCCGAAGATGACATCGTCGCCATCTGTAGGTACCGCTGGATAGGTGGTTCCGACCGCCCACTTGGCGTCGAGCGGCCCTTCGTTTTCGCTGAAGTTCAGCGCCCACTCATATCCAACCCCTAGCGTCTTCGATAGCAGGCCGGTACTGGTGAGCAGGATCTTGCGCAGCGGATCGTTGGCGTCGTACAAAGCGAACTTCGTCGTGGCCGGGCTGTAGCCAAGCACGTTGCCGGGATTGAGCGGATGGGAATAGTCACTCTCGATCGGTCCGGCGATCTTGGTGCCGGCCTGGTTGTAGTTGTTGACGTACGACAGCGTCATCGCTTCGGCCCCCGAGATTGCATCCTCGCCGGCGCCTCCATGAATGCTGTCGTTGCCCAAGCCCCCGTAAATCATGTCGTTTGCGTAGAGCGCGCGTGGCATCAATGTCGACGGTGCGGCATTGCTCGGGTCCACGCTATACGGCGTCATGTCAGCCGTGTATTTCAGGGCGCCGTCGACATTTATTCTTGCAACCGTCGCTCCGCTGGCATCGGCAACCAAGGCGTTGAGTTGGGCCGCCGGAATCGCTGCGATGCCGTAGAGCGCTTCCCCGAAAGACGTGCTGTTTCGGCTTGCAAAGAGGCGGCCATCGTCGCCCAGGATGCCGTCGTCTCCGGTTCCACCGGAAATCCAGTCGTTGCCCCAGCCTCCGATAATGGTGTCGTTCTGGCCTTCGCCGAAGAGCACGTCGTCGCCCTTGCCGCCGTATATGAAGTCGTCGCCACCTTCGCCGTGAACTTCATCCGCCGCGCCAAGGTTTGTGGCTGCGGCCGCTGCGTTGTAATCGGGCCCGCCCGGTGTGTAGTCGAGCAATTCCTCCGCGCGCACGACAATCTTGAGTTGCTGAACCGTAGGTAGTGCATTGGTGTAATTGTCGTAGTTAAAACTCAGCATCGCCGAACTTCCGCCCGCCCCGACGCTGACCAACCGGTAGATGTTGCCGTTGTCACCGATGATGGCGTCAGAATCACGTGCATGGCCCTGAGCGGAGCCGTCACCCAGGTTGTTACGGCTGATTTGCGTGCCGGATCCTCCGAAGATCAGGTCGGCGCCGTCGGGCCTGCGCGCGGCGGTGGCGAGGCTGAACAGGCTGGAGCTGCCGCCGATGATGTCGTCCTGGCCCAGGTTGCCGAAGATGACGTCGTTGCCGCCATTGCCTTCGATGTAGTCGTTACCGTCTGAGCCAAGGCCAGCGTAGTCATCGGTGGACGCCTGGACCGTCAACGTGTTGGTTGGCTGTGCGCTACGTACCGCGCCGACGTTCTGGTCGATCGAGCCGTCGCCCTGGATCGTGTCGTTGCCAAGCTCGCCAAAGATCTGGTCGTCGCCTGCGCCGCCCGCGATGTAGTCGTTGCCGAAGTTGCTGCCGTTAGCCGTCTGCGTGGCCTGATCGTGGTCCAGCAGATTGATGTTGAAGTTCTCCCACACCGGTGTCCCGCTCGGGTCAATCTGCGATCCGGCCGTGACCTGCGAGTTGCCTGCCGTGCCCGACGCTGTGCTGTAGATCTGCGTGCCGCTGAGAGTGCGGAAGCGCGCGTTGGCCGAGCCGTCGCCCATCGTGCGGTCGAGCGAGACGTTGTCGCCGAAGATCAGGTCCTTGTCGGCGCCGCCGTCGATGCGGTCGCTGAGGGCGCCGCCGATGAGCACGTCCTGACCGTTGCCGCCGCGTATTTCGTCCGCACCGCCCACGCCGTCCTGCTCGGACGCCACCTTGATGATCGCCCCAGAGCTGTAAGTGACGCGGCCGTGGTCACCCAATACGATGTCGTTGCCATCATTGCCCTGCAGGACGTCTCCGGCCGCGCCACCGAGGATAAGGTCGTCACCCTCGTTGCCCTGGATCGTGTCGGCTCCCCCGCCGTCGTCCGGGCTGTTGGTGTAAACCAGGTCCGGAGTGGCGATGTTGCCGTCAAGCGCCACGTAGTCGATCACGCCGTGGTCACCGAGGATGATGTCGTTACCCACGTTGCCGTAGATAAAGTCGCCCTGCGCGCCGCCGAGGATGCGGTCCACGCCGTCGCCGCCGAAGATCGTATCAACGCCGCCGGCGTTCGGACGCGCTGTACTGATCTTGGTCACGTTGCCGGTAGTCAGGATGCGCAGCGTGCCCGCTGTCTGGTCCACGACGCCGTAGTCGCCGAAGGTGATGTCGTTGCCCGTGTCGCCAAAGATTGTGTCATTCCCGGGGGTCAGCGCATCGTGGTTCCTCGTCGTGACGACTGCCTGAACCAACGGATCCGGGTCGTAAACTGGGGCGTCGGTCACCGGGATCGACAACACGCGGAAGGTACTGCCTTTTGCTTCGCTGATGTTGGTGCCGTTGTCGCCGTAGATGTGGTCGTCGCCGCCCTGGCCGTGGATCTCGTCATTGCCCGAACCACCGGCGATGTGGTCGCCAGCCTGGCTGCCCCAGATGGTGTCGTTGCCTGCGCCGCCATAGATAGTCACACCGTTGGGCGAGTTGCGGGCATCGATCACGTCATTGCCCGAATAATTGAAGCCGATGCCATGGATCGACACGGTGCCGGACGTGCCTGCGTAATCGAGACCGTCCTGTGACGTGTCGCCGTACACCACGAGCGGCGAGGTCGTCCCACCGCCACCATTGACGATGATGGTGTCGCCATTAGTAGCCGAAGTATTGCCCCCGCCCTCGACGATGGTGAGGCCCCCGCTATTCGCGTCAGTGGTGAGCGCACCGTTCACGGTGAACGTGTCGTTGCCTTGACCCATCAGCACTTTGGCCACTTCCACGTCCTTGAACGTAATGCCATGGCGGAAGGTCGTCATTACGGGGACATTGTCAGTGCCGGTGTTCAGCGTCAGATCGCCTGCGAGTCCCAGACCCGACACATTGGTCGTACGCACCGTCAGCCCGGTAAGCGGGTCCACATCGTACGTCGCATCCATCTGGCCGGTGTCGTTTGACACGCTGCCGTCGTTGCGAATATTCAAGCGGTCGATCGCCGTGTGCTCGTCGATCTGCGTCGGAATCGGCGGCAGCGGCTTGTCGGTCTCCGCAGGCAACGTCACCGCCACCGCGAGCGTGCGATCCGCGGTACCGAGGTTGCCGTTGATGTACAGCGGGCCGGCCATCGTGTTGAGCGTGTGCGGTCCGATTGGGAAGAACTTCAGCGGCTGCGCGTTCGGGTCGGGCACGAAGAGCGGATTCGGAGACACCGTCACCGTTTGTGGCTTCCACCAGTTGCTCGCGTCGAATGTCACAGAAACCGGCGACGTCTGCGTCATCTTCGTCACCAGCTGTCCATCGGGCAGCATGGTCACGGTGACCGGCGCCGTCGGCGCCTTGGTGAGGCGCAACGTGTAGCTGTCGGTCACCGGATCGTAGGCTCCGGTCGCGGGGTCGTCGCGCACGACCAGGGTGCTGCCGTTGCTCTCGTTTACGAACACTCCAGCACTGTCGCCATCGACGACATCGAATCCGATTGCGGCACTGGCATAGCCGCCAGTGGCTGTGTGGCTGATTGTCGACCGCAACCGGTTCTCGACGATGCCATCCTGCACGCCGGCCACCGTGATCGTAGCCTCGTTCATCCAGTTGCCTGCATTGAACGTGAGCGTGCGGTCAGCCGCATTCCAACGCGTATCGGTCGAAGAAACGGTAACCTGCGCATCGATGCCCAGCGTCACCACGACGTTGCCGGAAACGACCGGCGCGCCGAGCTTGACAGTGTAGGTGTCGGTGATGCCGGTCTGATCGATCACGGGACCGGTGGTGCTGCCTTCCAGAACCAGATTGTTGGTCCCGGTGCCCTTGACAATGACTTCTTTCTTGTCATTGTCGAAGACCGTAACGAGCACGTTCGCGATGGGCACGTGGTTGAAATTGACGTCCTGGCTCTGCGAGCTGTGGCTGATCGCGTAGACGCGTTCGCCCTCGGCGAGCGCATCGTCCACCGCCTTGACATACACCGTCTGCGCGGACGTGCTGTTGAAGGTGAGTGTAAGGTAACGACTCCAATGCACGCCGTCATTGGAAAGCAGCATCGAGTCGCCGCCAACATCCTCTTCTTCCTGCGTCGTGCGAGCCGCCGAGACGTTCACATACACGTTGGCTGTGGGCGTGCCTGCGAGGTGCACCGTGTAGGTATCCACAGTCTCGCCTTGCTCGTCGACGGTGGTCGAGCCGCTGCTCTGATCGATGATGATCTGTCCTGCCGTCGTGGAGTCGGCTACGGTCGTAGAAATGCCCGGCGCCAGGAGGTTGCTGTAGTTAATGTCTGCGGATGTGACCTTATGGTTGATTACCCCGCTCAGGCCTTCGAGGCTCTTGCTGACAATCGCGTCGGTGACGTCGCCCGACACGTCGATAGTATCGTTGCCGTTGCCGCCGTCGACCGTTGTCACCACGCCAGCGCGCGTGCTCTGGATGAAGATGTGGTCGTCACCCTCGGCCCCATCCACTTCGAGCGACTCGATGTTGTCGTAACGCACGTTCAGGCCTGCGCCGTAAACGCCGTCCTTCGTGATCACGAAGCTGTCGTTGAACTCGGTGCCGATCACCACCAGGCGGTCGAAGCCGCCACCGCCATCGATGCCGACCGGCGCGTTGATGTTGTAGCGGATGATGTCGTCGCCCAACCCGCCGAGCAGGTCGGTGCGTTTCTCGGTCGAGACATGGCCGCTGCCGTCGGTCAGCGCGAAGGCGCGCACGACGAACTCGTCGTTGCCGTCGTTGCCTTCCAGGCGCAATTCGGCCTTATTGCTGTAGACGGTGAACTTATCGTCGCCCGTACCGCCATAGGCTGCGAGCGAGAACGTGGCGCCGCGGCTGACTTTGCCCGCCGTGGTGTTGATGGTCTCGAAGTCGTCGCCCGCAGCCACCGTGGCGGTGTCGGCGCCGGAGGGCGTCGAGATGCGCGGCGCCCCGTAGATCTGGCCTATCTGGAACGTGTCGTTGCCCGCACCGCCATCCAGCGTGGTGATGGCCGCGTTGTCGTCGACTGCGACGTAGTCGTCGCCCCCGAGGGTGCGGACGATCAGCCGCGAATTGATGTTTTCGTCGTAGTTGACGCGTTCGACGTCTGGGCGCCGATTGGCGAGGATGGGATCGCGCACCTGATTAAGCGTGCCGTGCAGCAAGGCCACGAACGCCGGCGTATTGGCCGAATCCGGCGCGGACATGCCTTCGGTAAGAGCAGCGGCACGGCGAAGCAAGAACACATCCGCTGTGTCGCTGCCATCGATCTGCAGCGTATCGAGACCGTCGTCCTTGGCACCCGTGTCGAGCGCATTGACGATGTAGTCATGGGTGCCCGCCGCGAGGCTGCCGTGGGTGTAGATGAAGTAGCTGTCGGTACCCCCGCGGCCGTCGAGGTCGACGGTGTCGCGCACGAGCGCGGAGGTACTATCATCCAAGCGGTCGCGAAGCGCGGTCATGCTCGGCAGATGGTCAACCTTGATGGTGTCGTCGCCGCCCGCTAGGCCGTCCGTGTCGCCGAGCACGCGCACATGGCCGAGCAATGAAACTGGCCGCAATGTAATCGTGTCGCTCTGCCGTTCGCCGGCGATTTCGATCTCGTTCGACGAGAGGCTGCTCTCAACAGTCAACGTGGTGCCGACGCCGTCGATGTTGCCGGTGTCACCGATGCCGCTGTGCACCTTGATGTGCCGACCGGACGTGATTGTGCTGCCTGCCTGCAACCAGACGTTATCGCCTGCCTGGATGAGTACGTCGCCACCCTCAAGGGTATTGGTCGGCGCACTGATCGTGGCGCCCGGTTCCATCACGAAGTCGTCGCCTGCCCCGGCGTTGTCGCGTACTGACAGGATAATGTTGCCACCGTCGGCTACGACGCCGCCGAAGCCTGCGCCGTTGCTCGTGGCGCCACCGATGTACAGCGTGCCCGCCGTTTCGGTGACATTGATGCTGCCCGTGGCATGCGCATTAAGCACGCCCTTGGACGGATCAGACGAATCGATTTCAAGAGCGTTGCCCGGATCGCCGATGTTGCCGCCGAACGCCTCCAAATTGATGCTGATGCCGGTGACGTTGTTTTCGAGCGCCCCGTTCGCATCCAGCAGCGAACCGGAAAGTGCGCGCAAGTAAACGTTGGACTGCTGGCTCTTCACCTTGTCGATGCGCATCGCACCCGCCGTCTCGATCACGAACACCGCCGAAAGCGCGAGCGCGTTGACGGTGCCGTCCGAGCTGTAGGACGAGTCAATGTCGAACCAGTTGGCCGCGCTGCCGATGAGGCCGGCTATCGAGGTCAGGTCGACGCTGTTGGACTCGATATCAGCGGCGGCGTCGTTATAGCGATCGACAATGTCGTTCTGCGACGTGATCGTGACCTTGCCGTTATGGGCCTGGATCAGTCCGACGTTGGTGGTGTCCCCCACCGTCATCGTTACGTTGCCGCCGGTCGACGAGAAGGTCGTGATGTTGAGCGTAGCCGGGCTGTTGATAAACGCGTCGCCGCCGGAAATGCCGGAGAAGTCGCCGCTCACCAGCACGTCGAAGAAATTGCTCGACGTGCCGATGGTGCCGCCCGCCCCCATATACAGGTCGCCGCTCGCCACATTGACGATCGGGCCGGCCGCATCATCGAAAGCGTCGATGATGGAGCCTTGCGCCACCAGGTGCGAGCCGGTGCCCGCGTCCACGCGTTCGACGGTCATGTTGCCCAGCGTCACCTCGATGTCCACCGCGCCCGGCGTGCTCACCTTGGCTACGTAAAGGCTGGAGATCGC
>JANMXI010000310.1:0-31022 GCA_031394735.1 Pseudomonadota bacterium
GTAGGCCAGCGCCACGCGCGCCGGATCGCGGCTGTTCCAGGCGTCTTCGGCCATGCGGGCTTTTTGAATGCGGTGTCGAGTGTGAACGGCGGCAGGGGCGGGCGGATCATGATGTCTTCCTCCTGGGCGGCAGATCAGATCGTATCGAAATACAGCTGATAGTCGAGTTCGCTCACATGGCTCGCGATGCGAAAGCTCTCGGCTTGTTTAACCGCGATAAAACTCTTGTGCAGCGTCTCACCGAGCGCGGCGCGCAGGAAAGCTGACTCACGTGCCTGCACAATCGCAGAGTTCCAATCGCGCGGCATGCGGATCTCGCTCGTGGGGGCCGCCTCATAACCATTGCCGGTGACCGGCCTGCCGGGGTCCGTGCGCGCCGCAAGCCCACGGTCCACGCCCGCCAGCAGCGTGGCGGCCACCAGATACGGATTCGCATCGACGCCGGACACGCGATGCTCGAAGCGACGCGCGCTCACCAGTCCTGCTGGAACGCGCACCGCGACGCTACGATTGTTGGTTCCCCAGGTCGGCGCCAGCGGCGCATAACTGCGCGTGACGAAGCGGCGCCACGAGTTGGCGTGCGGCGCGAACACCAGCATGCTGTCTGCCATGCTTTCCAAAAGCCCGCCGATGGCGAAGCGCAGTGTGTCGTTGACGGTGTCCGGCGTGGATTCCGCGAAGGCATTCGCCCCCGCCGTATCGCTCATGGACACATGCAGATGCATGCCGGAGCCCGCGCAATCAGCCAGCGGCTTCGCCATGAAACACGCGGTGACCTGATGCCGGCGCGCCACCGAGCGCACCAGACGCTTGAGCATGACCAGATCATCCGCCGCCTGCGCCAGATCGTGTCGATAATGCAGCGTCAGTTCGTACTGACCCGGCGCGTATTCGGAGATCAAGGTCTCCAGCGGAATGTCTTGCGCCTGCGCCGCCGCGTAGATGTCAGCGAACAGCGGCTGCATGCCGTCCAGCTTGTCCAGCCCATACACCTGCGTGAAGCGCGCCGGTTTGCCATCGATCAGTGCCGCAGCCGGTTGCGGCTTGCCGTCAGGACCGCGCGCCGAATCGAATAAAAAGAATTCCAGCTCGAAGGCGCCGGCCGGCGTAAGGCCGCGTGCTTTGAGCGCATCGATCTGTCGTTGCATGGCGTGCCGCGGATCCGCGAGCATCGGCGACCCATCCAGTTCATACAAAGACAGCAGCACTTGGCCGCGCGGCGGTGAGGTCCAGGGCATGGGTTTGAGCGTGCCCGGAATCGGCCGCGCCAGTCGGTCCGCATCGCCCACCGACCACACCAGACCAGTCTCTTCCACATCCTCGCCGGTGACATCCAGTCCCAGAATCGACAACGGCAGATGCCGGCCGTTGCGATACAGCGGCAGCAGTTCATGACGGCGGATGATCTTGCCGCGCCCGATGCCGTTGGCATCGACGAGCACGATGTCGATGGCCTCGATGTCGGAGTAGCGGGCGAGAAACGCTTCAGCTTCTTGCATACAAGGTCCGCGTGACATGGTCGAAGGCCTGGATCAACGCGTCCACTTGCGCTGCACTGGTCTGCGGGCACACCAGCATCATGTTGTGAAACGGCGTGATCAGGCAGCCGCGGTTCACCAACCCCAGATGCAGTGCATTCTCCAATGTCCCGTCATGAGCCGCGATGGCTTCGGAGGCATTCTTAAACGGCGCGGGCGCGAAGCAGAATTCCACGCGTGCGCCGAGCCGCATCACATGCCAGGGCAGGCGCTGCAATTGGATCACGCGGCTGAAGCCCTCGGCCAGGCGTTGCGCCAGCGCCTCCATGTGCGCATACGCCGCGTCGGTCATGACCTCGCTCAGCACCGCGCGCATCGCTGCCAGACTCAGCGCATTCGCGGACAGCGTGGTTCCCAATCCGGAATGCCCTTCAGGTTTGGTCGCGCGCAGCTCGCTCCAGCGCTGCGCAACGGCGTCGGTGAAGCCCCACACGCTGGCCGGCAGGCCACCGGCGATGGGTTTGCCCAGTACGAAGAGATCGGGTTCCAATCCATAGGCGCCGGTATAGCCGCGCGGCCCGGTTGAAATCGTATGCGTCTCGTCGATCAGCAGCAACGTGCCGGTATCACGCGTGGCGCGACGTACCTGCTCGAGGTACCCGGGCTGCGGCAGTACCATGCTGCAATTGGTGAGCGCCGGCTCCATCATCACGCAGGCTACATCGCGCGCGGCCAATGCGGCTTCCAGCGCCGGCAGATCGTTGAACTCCACCACCTTGCTGGTCAGCGTCAGATCCACGGCCTGACCGATGACGCCGGGCCGGTTCACCGCCTTGCCCTCGTGCAGCGTCACATAGGATTCGTCCACGGCGCCGTGATAGCAGCCGTTCATCACCAACACCTTGTTACGTCCCGTCACGGCGCGCGCCACGCGCAGCGCGAAACGATTCGCATCCGAGGCGGTGGTGGCGACCTGCCAATGCGGCAGGCCGAAGCGCTGCTGCAGCAACTCACCCACCACTGCCGCATCTTCAGTAGTGAGCATATGGGTCATGCCGCGCGCCAATTGCCGCGTGATGGCCTGCACCACCGGCGCGGGCGAATGGCCGAACATCGAGCCGGTATCACCGAAACAGAAATCCGCGAGTGCGTTGCCGTCGATGTCGGTGATGACCGAGCCCTGCGCCGAGGCTACGATCAGCGGGAAGGGCATGGGCCAGTCGAGCATCCAATGCAGCGGCACACCGGCGTAGAATCCGTCGGAGGTCGACGCAGCGGCTTGCGAGCGGGGCCGCAGGCTGGCGAAGCGCTGTGCTTCAACGGACATGAACTGTTCCAAGGAAGTGCCTTTAGCTGTCAATTTAAGGATAGAGGGGATGCCATTGTATCTTGCCTTCACACTGATGAGTTTGATCGCGGCGCAGCCTGCTGACACCATCGTCACCGATGCGACCATTTACACCGTGGATGCGACACATCGCACCGTCCAGAGCCTCGCGATCCGCGACGGCAAGATCGTTTATGCGGGGGATGCCGCGGGCGCTTCGGCCTATCAAGGGCCCAATACCCGAGTGGAGCGCTACGACGGCCGGCTGATCGTGCCGGGCCTCGTCGATGCGCATGTTCACCCCGCCGGCGTGGTGCAGTTGGATGTGTGCGATATCGGCATGCGGACGATGACGTTGGCGCAGATCCAGGCGTTCGCCGCGCAATGTCTGGCGAAATACAAACCCGCGCCGGGCCAATGGATGACCATCGAGAATTGGAATTCCGATGCGGGCAATCAGACCGATGCGCGCTTCCCGAATCCGCGCGCGGTGCTGGATGCGGTTTCCACCACTGTGCCGATTCAAATGGCGGATTCGAACGGCCATCGCAGTGCCTACAACAGTGCCGCACTGGCGTTGGCGCGCAATCTACGCGGCCAGCTCGTAGGCTTGAGCCGCAGCACGTTGCGCACTGATTTCCACCACATCCGCAACATGGTGGGGGTGGATGCCGAAGGCAACCCCGACGGTCTGATCATGGAAGATGCCCGCGATCTGCTGGATTCACCGGACTCGCTCGTCGCGAATCTCGATCAGCTGATGCAGGCGCCCGAGCGCATGGTGGAGGTGTTCAATCGCGACGGCATCACGGCGATCCAGGAAGCTTCCGCGTATCCGAGCTTGTTCGAGTTGTATGATCGGCTGGAGCGCGAAGGCCGGTTGAGCCTGCGCGTCAACATCGCGCAGTATTACAACCCGAAGAAATTTACCGATGCGAAAGGCGCGGTGGACTTCGATCGTATGCTCGCCGCCGCCCAGGCTGGTCGCGCACGCTTCGCAAAAAGCGCGCTGATTCGCGCCGATGCCATCAAGGTTTTTGCCGACGGCGTCATCGAAGGCGATCCGCTGGCGAAACCGCCGACGTTGCCTGAAGCCGCGTCGCTCGCGCCGTATCGTCAGCCGATATTCGCGCTCGACGCCGCGAACAAATTGACGGTGACCGGCTACGTCGATACCGCGTCGCCGACCTGTGTCGCCGTGCGTGCCCATCCGCAAGGCTACGAGACGCCCGCATCGCAGCGCCAGTTCCTGCGCGCCAAGGGATACTTTCCTGCGCAATGCCGGATTTCCAACGGCACGTTGCAGGATGCCCGCGCCACGATCATGCGTTACGTGGAACTGGCGCACCGCGCCGGCTTCACCATTCACGTGCATGTCATCGGCGATGCGGCGACGCGCACGGCCATCGACGCCATTGAAGCCGCGCGCGCATCCGACGGCATTTCCTCGCAACCCGATACGCTGGCGCACATCGAGTTCGCCTCACCCGAGGACATCGCGCGCATGGGCCGCGATAATTTGTATCTGGCGTTCACCTATTCGTGGGCCACCAACGAATCCGAGTACAACCTGCGTGTGTTCCCGTTTCTGCAGGACCCGGACGCCATCGACAAGATGTATCCGACGCGCTCTGCGCTGGCGGCTGGCGCAATTCTGGTCGCAGGCTCCGATGCGCCGGTGGCGGATCGCGATCCGATTCCGTTCAAGAACATGGCCATCGCCGTGACGCGGACGCTGGAAGGGAATCCGCCGCTAAACCCGAAGGAATCGCTCAGTATTCGTGAGGTGCTCGATGCGTATACGATCAACGGCGCGCGCAGTTTGAATCGCGAACGCGAGATCGGTTCGCTCGAGGTGGGCAAGTCCGCCGATTTCGCGGTGTTGGATCGGAATATTTTACAGCTCGGCGACAGCGGGAAGGCGGCCGAGATCGCGCAGACGAAAGTGCTGGAAACCTGGTTTCAGGGTAAGCGCGTGTTTAAACGTTAACGAAGGAAATCGAATGAATCTCATGCAATTTGGTTTAGCGCCGCGCGAAGACGAAGGCCTGACGCGCCGCGGTTTCATCATGACCTCGCTGGCCACGGGCTTTGCGCTGGCCTCCGGGGCTGTCGACGCGCAGGCCATCAAGACCGACTCGACCGGCCTCGTTGCCGGTGAAGTCAGCGTGCCGACGGCGGACGGCAAGGTGCCGGCGTATCGCGCCATGCCGGCGAAGGGCAGCAATTTTCCCGTGGTGCTGGTGATCCAGGAAATCTTCGGCGTGCATGAACACATCAAAGACATGTGCCGCCGCTTTGCCAAGCTCGGCTACTTCGCCATTGCGCCGGAGATGTTCGCGCGGCAGGGCGATGTGTCGACCATGACCGACATCGGTCAGATCTTGAGCAACGTGGTGTCGAAGGTGCCGGATGCGCAGGTCATGTCTGATCTGGATGCGACGGTGGCATTCGCCAAGGCCAGCGGCAAAGCCAACACCAAGCGCTTAGGAATTATCGGTTATTGCTGGGGCGGCCGCACCGTGTGGCTGTACAGCGCGCACAACCCGAAGGTCAAAGCCGGCGTTGCCTACTACGGTCTGCTCAACGGTATGAAGTCCGAGATCAAACCGCAGGACCCCATCGACATCGGTGATTCTCTGACCGTTCCGGTGCTCGGCATGTATGCCGGCCTCGACACGTACATCAAAGAAGACGTGGTGCAGGCCATGCGCGACAAGCTGGCGAAGGGTTCATCGGGATCTGAAGTGATCATCTTCCCCGGCGTGAATCACGGCTTCAACGCCGATTACCGCCCGACGTACGACAAGACTGCGGCGGAGTATGCGTGGAAGTTGGCGCGGGATTGGTTGAAGGAGCGCGGAGTCTGATGCGTTCACCAAGCGGACGGCGTTTCAGCGGAAACGTCGGATCAATCTTTCACAAGGCAAGCCGCAGCTCGACTGCCAAAAACACAGATCAGGTCGACAGTCGAGCGCTTGAGGGAATTCCCAGAGCAACCAGCAGGGCATTGTCGAGTTCACGCAGCTTATCGGCTGTTAATTCGCCGACATAGTCCGTCAGTCTCGCTTTCTCAAGACTCATCAGCCCATCGCATTGGATTGCACTTTCGTGCTTCAAACCTTCGGAGGTGCCGACGGCAACCTGCGTAGGCAGGCCGTGCCAATGCGTGAATACCGGTGCGCAAATTACCGTCGAGTACGTTGAGTCAATCAGCGGCTGACGGCTCACGACAACGAAGACGCGGGCCGGCTTCGGGTCACCGGGCGGTCGGCATACCCGGAACAGTTCTCCTCGCT
Organism: Pseudomonadota bacterium; assembly: GCA_031394735.1. Taxonomy (GTDB): domain Bacteria; phylum Pseudomonadota; class Gammaproteobacteria; order Steroidobacterales; family Steroidobacteraceae; genus TMP-86. The sequence continues at coordinate 6,105 of JANMXI010000310.1, forward strand.
TCATTCATCCGCCACGCCGGACTGAAACGAAAGAGCATCGTTCATTTCGATGTTGAGCTGTGCCGCATGGCGGTTTATTGCCGCGACCTCTCGGGCGTCTTTCCGGACTTGTGCTCGACGATCCACGAATTCCCGCAGGATCTGCTCGATATACGCAGAGCGGGAGACCTTCGGGCCCGCCAATTTGTCGATGCTTGCGACGAGGTCCTCGGACAGGGTCAGAGAGGTCTTCGCTTTCATCCTACCTTTATACTACCTAAGTAGGATACGAGCAAATGAAAGCCAGGGTTTGGATTGGGTAGCTTAGCGCTGCAGCGGAAATGCTGGACAATCCGAGAGGCGCCGAACAATTCTCTTAAACGTCTCTGATCGGTCATTAGCCGCCAAGTAGTCGTCGCGCCAACAAGGTCTGCATATCACGTCGCCCGTCAGCGATGAGATAGACAATAACCTGTTGCGCAACGACGCGATAAATCAACCGATAGGGTTTGAAGAAGATTTGCCGATACTCCTGATCACCGAGGGCGCGGAGTTCTTTAGGCGTCGAGCCTCGCTTCGGCTCGCCTGTCAGGCTGTCAGCGATTTCAAGGATTCGACTCAGGACATGCTCGGCGCTGCGTGGCGAATCGTATTTGGCTATATAGGTGACAATATCTTCCAGGTCACGTTCCGCGTCTTCAGTAACCACAACCTGAAACGCCACTAGTCCTCCATTTCCGTCGCAGCACGAATTCTCTTGGCAACATCAGCTAGCGGCTTGACCCGGCCCTGAGCGAGCTGCTGGTTGCCAAGCGCCAAGATTTTCAGCAATGCCAAAGTCTCTTGGGTTTGCTCGTAGGAAGCGACATCCTGAAGCACGGCTCTCGCTTCGCCGTTTTGCGTGATGACCATCGGTTGCCGCTGATCGGCTAATTCTTGCAGCACTTCTGCTGCGTTGGCCTTCAGATAGCTAATAGGCTTGATTTGTGTGGAATAGCGCATAGTGCCTCGCCGGTTTCAATGAGGACTGAATATAGTCCTTTATCGGTCCGGCGGCAAGAAGTCGCGCTTCGCTATATCAGCTTGACCGACAGCAGCCATTGGCGACATTCAGCAATGGGTCAAACTCGCTCATTGCACGAAGGAAAAAACTTCACGGCCCAGTATCGCTAGAACCCTCAAGCCAAGGTATGAAACACCTTCTGCACATCATCGTCCTGCTCGAGCTTGTCGATCAGCGCCAGCACCTCGGTGGCGTGTTCTTCCGGTAGCTCGGTCGGCAGGTTGCAGATGTACTCGTGCTCGGCTGACAGGGGGACCAACCCCCGCTTCTCCAAAGCCTCCTGGAGGTTCCCAAAATCGGCGAAGGCACAGCGGATCACGAGCTGCGCCTCGCCCTTTTCACCGGTGCTTTCGCCCATTTCTTCCAGACCGTAGTCGATCAGGTCCAGCTCCAGGTCGTCCTGATCCTTGACGGTGGCCGGATCGAGGCGGAAAACCCCCATTTTCTTGAACAGGAAGGCAACGCTGCCGGTGGTGGCCAGATTGCCGCCGTTCTTGGAAATGACGTTGCGCACGCTTCCCACGGTCCGAGTGGGGTTGTCGGTAGCCGTTTCAACCAGCAGCGCCACCCCATGCGGGGCGTAGGCCTCGTAGATGATTTCGTGATAGTTGGTCGAATCCTTGCTGATGGCGCGCTTGATGGCGGCATCAGTCTTGTCCTTGGGCATATTCACGGCCCGGGCGTTCTGTAAAACGCGCCGCAGCGTAGAGTTGGCGTTCGGATCTGGACCGCCCGCTTTCACCGCAATGGTGATATCTTTCGCCACCCGAGTGAACTGCTTGGCCATGCGGTTCCAGCGCGCGAACATCGCATGTTTTCTGACTTCAAATATTCTTCCCATGCCGCCAATGGTATCTAATGACTGACCTCCCTGAAACGACTTTCGCCTCTCTTTCTCTATCGCCTCAGGTACTTGCGGCATTGGCGGACGTCGGCTACGAATCCCCCTCACCCATTCAGGCGGCCACCATTCCGGTGCTGCTAAGCGGTGCGGACATGCTCGGCCAGGCGCAAACCGGCACGGGCAAAACAGCGGCTTTCGCGCTCCCCGTGCTGTCGAAGATCGACATCAAGAAGACCGATCCGCAAGTGTTGGTGCTGGTGCCGACGCGCGAGTTGGCTTTGCAGGTGGCGGAAGCGTTTCAACGCTATGCCGCTCACATCAAGGGCTTCCATGTCATGCCCATCTACGGCGGACAGAGCTACATCCCGCAATTGAGCGCGCTGCGCCGCGGCGTACATGTCGTCGTCGGCACGCCCGGCCGGATCACCGACCATTTGAGCCGTGGCACCTTGAAGCTCTCCGGGTTGACCACCCTGGTCCTGGACGAAGCCGACGAAATGCTGCGCATGGGCTTCATCGACGCCGTCGAAAGCATCCTCGAGCAGACCCCCTCGCAGCGGCAGGTGGCGCTGTTCTCGGCCACCATGCCGGCACCGATCCGCCGCATCGCGCAGAAGCATCTGCGCAATCCGGTCGAAGTCACCATCAAGAGCAAGACGACCACCGCCACCAACATCCGCCAGCGCTACTGGGTGGTGAGCGGCATGCACAAGCTGGATGCGCTGACCCGCATTCTCGAAGCGGAAGAGTTCGAAGCCATGCTGATTTTCACCCGCACCAAGCAGTCCACGGTGGAACTCGCCGAAAAGCTCGAGGCGCGCGGATTCTCGGCCGTTGCCTTGAACGGCGACATCCAGCAGCGCGACCGCGAGCGTACCGTGGCGCGATTGAAGTCCGGCGAGATCGACATCGTGGTCGCCACCGATGTGGCCGCGCGCGGCCTGGACGTGGACCGCATCAGCCATGTCGTCAACTACGACGTGCCCTACGATCCGGAATCCTATACACATCGCATCGGTCGCACGGGCCGGGCAGGGCGCAGCGGCGAGGCGATTCTGTTCATCGCTCCGCGCGAGCGCAATATGCTGCGCGTCATCGAGCGCTCCACCCGCCAGACCATCGAGCCGATGAACCTACCGAGCATCGATGCCGTCAATCAGCAGCGCGTCGGCAAGTTCAAGACGCGCTTAAGCGAGGCGCTGGACAAGCAAGTTGGCGCTCCCTACAAGCCATTGCTGGAGCAGTTCGAGCGAGAGCTCGAAGTGCCGCTCATCGACATCGCGGCGGCGTTGATGAGTCTGGCGCAGGGTGAGACACCTTTATTGCTGCCCGGTCGTGATGAAACATCGCCGCCGCGGCCGCTGTTCGAGGAGCGCCCCGAAAGACCGGCCAAGCCAGTCCGTGGTGAAAAGGCTGCTAGGGCTGAATGGGCCGAACGCGCGGAACGGCCTGCCAGCGTCGAGCGATCGGCCAGCAATGAGCGGCCGGAATCAGCGGAGCCCGCCGAAAAGCCCGCCAAGCCCAATCGCGGCAAACCGCCGCGCGAGCGCGAACCCGCGCGCGAATTTTCCGATGAGGGTCCACGCGCCAAGCGCACCGGCGCCACCGCGGCCATGGAAACCTATCGCATCGAAGTCGGCCACGTGCATGCGGTGAAGCCGGGCAATATCGTCGGCGCCATCGCCAACGAGTCCGGCATCGACGGTGTCTACATCGGCCGGGTGGATATCCGTGAAGATCACAGCTACGTGGATCTGCCGGAAGGAATGCCGAAGAAGATCTTCAAAGACCTGCAGAAGGTGCGCATCGCTGGACGCGAGTTGCGCATCACGCGCGTCATGGAAAAACCGCCCAAGCCGCGCCGCGATCCGGCCGGTCGCCACGAGAAGCTGAAGATCCGCTCTTGATTTAATCCCTTGCTCGCGTAGGTTATGCCGGACGGTTCTTTATCAATCACCGACGGAGGCTGATATGGGCAAGGGTATGGAGCGAAAGAAAGAAGACAAGAAGAAGCCGACGAAGACGCTCAAGGAAAAGCGCGCTGCGAAGAAGGAGAAGAAGAACGCCGGTTGAGGTTCTTCGCCTAAGGTTAGCGGTGACACCGCGGCGCTCGCGGCGGTGTCACCGAATCGGATTTCAAGGTTGCGGCCCGTTGGGGGATGTGTCGATGACCGCACCACACCGCTCGTGGCTTTTGGTTCTGTTCATGCTGGGAACGGCGTGCGCGACTTTCGCGCACGGCAGCTGCGTGCCGGTGCCCGATGTGGCGCTGCGGCCGCTCGACGACACCATCATCATCAATCCGCTGGCGGCAATCGCCAAAGCACAGTCGGAATTGGCCAAGCTGGGTTCCGACGCTGCTACGGAAGCCCGCCGGGCGGTTTTGCAGGCCATCCTCAGTGAAGGCTATTACCAGGCAGAGCGGCAGGTCGAGGCGCGCAATGCCGCCAACCTGGGCCTGTCGTATTTGCGCGTGAGGCCCGACAGCGACGTGCTGAAGAGCCGGCTGCTGATCACCCGCATGGTGGTGGCCGAGACCCGCGACGAAATCGCCGAATCGGTTGCCGCGGCCACCACTCTATTGCAAGTCCTGCCCACGCCGTCGCTGTCGCGCAGTTGCGCGCTGCTGGCGCGGGCGCAATTGAACCAGGCCCAAAACCGGCTCGACCTGGCCGTCGCCGATGCCCTCACCGTGTATCGCGAGGCCGGCGCCAATCAGTGGCTCGAAGCCCGTGCCCTGTCGGCCGAATCCTTCGGCTCTTTCTACGCCGACACCGGCGATCTGGATGAAGCGCGGCGCTTTTTGAAAGAGGCGCTGGATTATGCCGCCGGCCTGAATGCCACCAATTGGCTGTCCGTTTTGTACTACGACTTCGGTCGGCTGGATCTGCGCGCCGCGGATTATCCGGCGGCCATCGACGATATGGAGCGGTCCAGCGCGATGAGCGCGGCGGTCGGCGATCAGCGCAGCGTCTCGATGAGCAAGGTCATCTCCTGTCTTGCCTATACGCGAGCCGGCGAACCGGCACGCGCCAAGCCGTTATGCGATGCCGCAGAAATCGAACTGCGCGCATCGGATCGTCCGGACCTGTACAAATCCGCCATTGGCGCGCACGCCAACCTGGATCTGGCGCTGCATCAGCCGACGGTGGCGCTGACTCGGCTGAATCGAGTATTGGAGCATGATGGCGATGACATCGAGCCGCGCACGCTGCCGCCTCATCTGCTGAACCGGGCGCTGGCCCACGCGGAGCTGGGCAATTACCGTCTTGCCTACCAGGACTTGAGCCGGTTCAATGAATTGACGGTGACCGGCAATGCACTGGACCGACGGCGCGCCATCGCCGTGCTGCGCACCCGATTTGAAACCGAGCGCGCCAACGAACGCAGCCGGGTTCTGCAGCGTGAAAACGACGAGCAGCGCGAATTGCTGGCGCGCCGCGCCGAGATCAATCGCCTGTGGGTGGCGATGGCTGCGGTCGGCGCGCTGGTCATCGGCCTGCTGATCTATATGCTGCGCACCCGGCAACGCCATTCCCAGGTGCTCGAAGCGCAGGCGATGATCCTGCACACGATGAGCGAGGGCGTGATGGTGCTGGATGCCGGCGGCAGGCTGCGTGCGGTGAATGTCGCCGTGGAACGCGCGTTCGGTTACGCGGCCGACGAATTTCGTACACTGGATCTGGCAACGCTGGGCATCGATGCGGATCCGCGATTGCAACCTGTGTCGTTGCCGCTCGAGTGTCTGTTGCGCCGAAAGGACGGCAGCGAGTTTCCGGGCATCGCCGCCTTCACCTCGCTTGCGCCTGACAACCCCGGTCAATTCATCTGCGTCATTCAGGACATCACGGATCGCAAGCGGTTGGAGCGCGCGCTGGTGGAAGCCGGCGTTCGTGAGCAACGGCATCTGGGACAGGAATTGCATGACGGTCTGGGTCAGGAATTGACCGGGCTTGCACTGCTGGCCCGCGGTCTGGCCACCACAGCGCAAAAGAAGCGCTTGCCGATCGCCGCTGAGCTGGCAAACCTGTCGAGCATTGCCAGCCGCGCCATCGAGACCTGTCGCGGCATGGCGCGCGGCCTGTCGCCGGCGGGCGAAGTACAGGGCGGATTACCGCAGGCACTGCGGGATTTGGCCGAACGCATCGGCACGGCGCATTCGATCCAAGTGAATGTCCGCCCCGTGTTTACCGCGCCGTTGGCGTTGACGCCCGAATCCAGCGACCACGTCTATCGCATTGCGCAGGAGGCGCTCAACAATGCGGTGAAACATTCCAATGCCCGCTGCGTCGACATCGATCTGGAGGTGGGTCCCACCAAGGCAAAGCTGCAGATCGAGGATGACGGCATCGGCATGCGCCCGGATCTGGAGGTTTCGCAAGGTCTGGGTCTGCGCACCATGCGCTATCGCGCCAGTCTCATCGGTGCGCGGTTTTCCATCGGCCCGGCGCAGCCTTCGGGTACATTGATCACCTGCGAATGGCCGCAGTCTTAAAACGGGATGACATGCATCGAATCGTGATCGTAGGGGGCGGAGCCGGCGGTTTGGCGCTTGCCACCCAATTGGGAAGGCGTCTCGGGCGCAGGAAATTGGCCGACATCACCCTGGTTGATTCGGCGCGCACGCATGTCTGGAAGCCGCTGCTGCACCAACTGGCCGCGGGGAGCTTCGATACGCATGCCGAGGAAATTGAATATCTGGCGCAGGCGCGGTGGAGCCACTTCAGTTTCCGGCTGGGTTCGCTGACCGGCGTCGACGATGCGACGGCGCCGGAATTCGTCTACGCCGATCGCGGTTCGCTGGTGTCCCTGGCCGAGTATTCCTCGGTGGGGAGCCTCATGGGCAGCCTCACGCGCGGCAGCCTGTTCGTCGAAGGGCAGCTTGCGAAGATGATGTATTGGGGTCTGCACAAGCAGCATCAGCTGGCATTGAGCGGCGTGCTCAAGACCGTGTTGATCACGCTGTCGGAGATGCTCGATCGCACGCACCGGCCGCGCATCAAGCTGTATTGAGGTCCCGCGCTACGGTTTGCTGACGATGCTCTTGATCTTGCCGTCGGTGATGGTCACGACCATGTCGAAGGCGCGAGTGCCGCGTTCGTAAGTCCACACTTCCGTCAACGTCGTGCCGATCTTGCGAGTGCCGCCGCCGGCATTGGCTGCGCGGATATCTTCTTCGGTGACTTTCTTCGAGTCAGGCTCGCCGCATTTTTGCACCAGTTCTTCCGGTGTCGCTTCGGTGGTGACGAGGGCGCTGCCGCAGCGCATCGGGTCATCGGCGCGGCTGATGGTGCTGAACAAGGCGGCGCCGGCAAACACGGCGGTAAGCACGGCTGACGATGGATGCTTGTGCATAATTGCTCCGGAATATGCCCTCGAACCACGCTATTTTAGCACTTCACACAATCACGCGCCCGCGCTGCCCGCCTTGATAAAAATCGCGGATATTGGCCGCCATTTCCGTCAAACAGCGCTGCCGGGCCTCCTGGGCGGCCCAGGCAATGTGCGGCGTCAGCACTAGATTCGGGATGCCGGGTGCGAGCAAAGGGTCGCCGCCCACCGGCGGCTCCTGCGCGAGGACATCGATGCCGGCGCCACCGAGTTTGCGTGCGCGCAAGGCCGCCGCCAGAGCGGCTGTGTCGATCAATGCGCCGCGCGCCGTGTTGATCAGCAGCGCATCGGGCTTCATCAGCGCCAGTTGTTCGGCGCCGATCATGCCGCGGGTCGCATCCGTCAACGGACAGTGCAGGCTGACGACATCGGCCACTCGTAGCAGCGCACCCAGGTCCAGCCGTCCCGGCTTGGCGTCACCACCCTTGCGATTGGCGATCACGATGCGCATGCCGAAGGCTTCTCCGACCTTGGCCACCGCGCTGCCCAACTCGCCCCAGCCGACTATCCCTAAGGTTCGGCCTTGCAGCTCGCGGACCGAGAAATTCAGCATGGTGAAATTCGTACCACTGGCCCAGCTACCGCCGAGCGCAAGCTCAGAGAATTCGCGCAGGTGATGCGTGAGCATGAGAATGGAGCCCCACACATGCTGCGCCACCGAGGCCGTGCAGTAGCCGCGAATATTGCATACCGCGATGCCACGCTCTTTGGCGTAGCGCACGTCGATGTTGTTGCTCCCCGTCGCGGACAGTGCGATGAGTTTCAGGTTCGGCGCGGCCTGCATGACGGCTCGGTCGACGATGGCCTTGTTGACCAGCACCACCTCCGCGTCGGCGACACGCTCCCGAATCTGCTGGTCATCGGAATTGTCATACAGGACGAGACCGGGAAGCACCGCTTGCAGCGGCTGTGGATCCAGGTCGCCGTCGCTGACGGTTTGATAATCGAGGAAAACGCTGTTCATGGCGGGTTAGACTAGTGTGATGAAGGTAATGGCAGTGAAGATGTTGATCGGCGTGAACATCGCCGTGTTTCTATTGCAAAGCCTGGCTCCCGGCGCGTTCGAACTGCATTTTGCCTTGTGGCCGCTGCAACCGGTAGACGGCGCGGTATATTTTCGCTTCTGGCAGGTGATCACCTACGCGTTCCTGCATGGCGGCATGCCGCATATCCTGTTCAATATGTGGGGCCTGTGGCTGTTCGGCAGCGAAATCGAGCGCTATCTCGGCTCAGCCCGCCTTCTGTCTATCTATGCCGCTTCGGTGGTCACGGCCGCCGCCTCGCAGCTATTCGTACCGATGCTGTTCAACGCCGAGGCGGCGCCCACCGTCGGCGCGTCGGGGGGTGTGTTCGGCCTGCTGCTCGCCTACGCGTTCATGTTCCCGCACCGTAAAATCGTTCTGTTGTTTCCGCCGATTCCCATGCCCGCATGGTTGTTCGCGGCGCTGTATGCCGGCCTCGAACTGTTCCTCGGGCTCACCGGTGCGCAGACCAACGTGGCGCACTTTGCGCATCTGGGCGGCATGATCGGCAGCGGCTTGTTGCTCGCGTATTGGGGACGCCGCTACTCCGACTCGTTGTAGTCCATCTCGCGATGAAAGGTTTCCTTCAGCATCCACGTCGCCACGATGGCGATGGCGATGACCGTGAACCCCACCGTCAGTCCTGAGGCGATCACCCCCATGCTGGGAATCATGCCTTTGAAGGCGCGGGTCATGAGAATGGTGGAGCCGCGCACCAGATTCGACACGCTGGTGGTGACGGTGGCGCGATAATTAGTGCCGAATTGTTCGGCCGCGATCTGCACGAACATGGCCCAGTAGCCGGCGAATATGCCGGCGGCGAAGCAGGTGCCGTAGTACGCCTCCTTGGATCCACTGGCCAGTTGCGGATAGAACGCCAGCAAGATGGCGGTGGCGAATAGCGACGTCAGCAGGGCATAGCGCCGGCTCTGCAGCCATTGGCTGAGCAGGCCGATACCGGCGCCGCCCACCGACAAGCCCAGATACAGACACATGATGGCGTTGGTGAGCTTGGGAGGCTCGCCGGGAATTTTCAGTGCCGCCGCGAATTCGGGGGTGAAGCCGACCAGCACGCCGATGATGAACCAGATGGGCACGCCGGTGAGGATGATGAGGCCGGCCCGCCGCAGCATTTCGGGCTTGCGCACGAAAGCCATCAGGCTGCCACGGGTGACGGAGGTGGACTTGATCTTGGCGAACAGCAGCGATTCGCGGATTCCCAACCGCAGGCCCAGCAACATCAGACCCATGACGCCGCCGAGCAGGTAGGCGTGACGCCAGGTGACGGTATTGGCGATGAATCCTGCGGCCACGGCGCCAAACACGCCGACCGCCGTGATGATGGTGCTGCCATACCCACGAATGCGTTGCGGCAGCAGTTCGGACACGATGGTGACGCCGGCGCCCAGTTCGCCCGCCAATCCGATGCCGGCGATGAAGCGCAGCATCGCGTATTGCGGCACCGTGACGACGAAGGCATTGGCGATGTTGGCGAGCGAGTACAGGAGTATCGACCCCAGCAGCACCGACAACCGGCCGCGCTTGTCGCCCAGCACGCCCCACAGAATGCCGCCGATGATGAGGCCCGCCATCTGCGCATTGAAGAGATTGACGCCGACATCGAGCATCTCGGCGGCGGGCACGTTCAGATCTTTGAGAGAGGTGGGCCTGACCAGCAGGAACAGGATGAGGTCGAACAGATCGACGGCATAGCCCAGCGTTGCGATCAAGACTGTCAGCGCCGTGCGGCTTTTCTGCGAAAGCGTCAGGTTCAATTCAGGTCCCCCGTTTTGCGCAGTTTATCGTAAAAAACGGCTAGGCTATGCGACATGAAACAGACGAGAGTTCGGCAGGGCTTGTGGGTGGCGGTGTTGTGCACGCTGAGCGCGGGCGCCCACGCCGAGTGGGTGAAGCGCGTCACCGACGGCATCATGGGCACACGCATCGTGGTGGAGTTGTGGAGCGAGGATCGTGGTCAGGGCGATGCAGCCATCGATGCGGTGCTGGTGGAGATGCGCCATATCGACGACTCCATGAGCACCTACAAGCCCACCAGCGAGGTATCACAGGTCAATGCGCATGCGGCTGAAGGGCCGATGAAGATCAGCAAGGAATTGTTCGACCTGCTGGTCACCGCGAAAGAATACTCGCGCATCACGGATGGCGCCTTCGACATCACCTATGCCAGCGTCGGCTACCTTTATGATTTTCGCAAACGGGTGCGGCCCAACGAGGCGGCCATCGGCAAGGCGCTTCCCGCTGTCAATTATCTGCACGTGATCTTGGATGACAAGAACCAGACCGTGCGCTTTTCGCAAAAGGGCGTGCGCATCGACTTAGGCGGCATCGCCAAGGGTTACGCCGTCGACGGCGGCATTGCCGTGCTGCAGGCCAAGGGCATCACGCGCGCGTTCGTTTCCGCCGGCGGCGACAGCCGCATCATCGGCGATCGGTTCGGCAAGCCCTGGATGGTTGGCATCCGCGATCCGCGCGCCGGTCCGGGGTCGGTGATCACGCGCATTCCGCTCACCGACGCGGCAATGTCCACCTCCGGCGATTACGAACGCTTTTTCGAAGAGGATGGCGTGCGCTTTCACCACATCATCGACCCGCATACCGGCCACTCCGCCAGCAAAGTGCGCAGCGCCACGGTCATCGGACCGAAGGCTGTGCGTACCGACGGTTTGTCCAAGACTGCGTTCGTGCTCGGGCCGGAGAAGGCGATGGAGATCTACAACCGCATCGATGACATCGACGCGATCATCGTCAAGCTCGATGGCTCCGTGATCTACTCGAAGGGCCTGGAACAGCTGCCAGTGAAATGAGGTTGACTTAAAATCCATTATAGTGGAAATTGTATCCACTATGCAGGAACTCGCTTTGTCCACCCCGTCGGATATCAACTCGCGCATCGCCTCCCGCGTGCGCTTCCTGCGCGCCAAATCCGGTCTGACGCTGGACGCGTTGGCGGCGAAATCTGACGTCAGCCGCTCCATGATTTCCCTGGTCGAGCGTGGCGAGAGCAGTCCAACCGCCGTGGTGTTGGAGAAGATCGCCACCGGCCTGGGTGTGCCGCTCGCCACGCTGTTCGATGATGCCGGCGCGGCCGTGAGCCCGGTGTCGCATCGCGCCGATCGCAGGCCGTGGCGCGACCCGCAGTCCGGCTATGTCCGTTGCAATATTTCACCGCCCGATGTGTCCTCGCCGATCCGCATCGTCGAGGTCATGCTGCCCGCCGGCGCCCATGTCGCTTACGAATCCGGGCCACGCGAGGTCAACATTCATCAACAGATCTGGGTGCAGGAAGGCAGCGTCGAGGTCACTGTAGACCAGGCCGTGCATCGGCTCAGCGAGGGCGATTGCCTGGCGATGCAGTTGAACGTGCCGACCGCCTTTCAAAACCGAACCCGTAAAAGCGCACGTTACATCGTCGTGGTGTCGAGTGGACGGTCGTCGTGAGGATTCGACGATTGCACGCCTTCGGTGAACGCGAAATCCGCGGACTCAGCGATGTGCTGCAGGATTGCGTGGAAGGCGGTGCGTCGGTCAGTTTCATGTTGCCGTTCTCGCGCGCCAAGGCCGAGAACTATTGGCGTGGGCTGAGCGCCGACGTAGTCGCCGGCCGGCGCATCGTGCTGGCCGCCGAGGATGCTGACGGCACGTTCCTCGGCACAGTCTCTGTCGTTCTGGATCTGCCTGAAAATCAGCCACATCGCGGCGATGTGTCGAAAATGTTGGTGCATCGGCGCGCACGTCGAACCGGCTTGGGTGCGAAATTGCTCGAAGTCGCGGAGCAAAGCGCGGCGCAGGCGGGCAGAAGTTTGCTGGTTCTCGATACTGCCAGCGATGATGCCGAACGCTTGTATGAACGTGCCGGTTGGCGGCGCTGCGGCCGGATTCCGTATTACGCGCTCATGCCCGGCGGTGCGCCGTGCGCCACCACCGTGTATTTCAAATTGCTGTTTGAGTTCAGGCCCTATGCGGCGACGGATCTGGCGCAATGCCTGGCATTGTTCGACGACAACTGCCCGGCGTTTTTCGCACCGAACGAACGCGCGGACTACGAGGCGTTCCTGCGCCACGGCCCCAGCCAATACTGGGTGTGTGTCGTGGCAGGACGTGTCGCAGGCGCGTTCGGGCTGTTCGCACCTGAACAAGGCGGGGCGAGTTTGAACTGGATCCTGATCAGTTCCCACGTGCAGGGCACGGGCGTGGGATCGCAAATGATGCAGCGGGCGCGGGAGGAAGCGCGGCGGCAGGGCTCCCGCGTGATCGATATTGCCGCCAGCCACAAATCGGCACCATTCTTCGCGCGGTTCGGCGCCTGCAAGGTGTCGGAAACTGCGGATGGCTGGGGACCCGGCATGCATCGGATCGATATGCAGTGGGATGTGGGGGCTGCAACGTGAGTACAGCGATAAAAAGTTTCAGCGGAAACGTCGAACTGCGTCGAGGCGTTGTCGCGGACGCCGCCGCGTTGTCCGAGTTTGCAGCCCGGTCCTTTGCCGATGCCTTCGCGGCCGACAACAATCCCGATGACTTGCAGGCGCACCTCACCGCCTCCTTCGGCGTGCCGCAACAGACGCGGGAACTCGAGGATCCGGGCGTGGTTACTTTGATCGCGCAATCCACCGGTAACTTGATCGCCTACGCGCAAGTACGTGCAATGCGGTCGCCGGATTGTGTAACCAAAGTGAACGCGGTGGAAGTGCATCGCTTTTACGTCGACCGCTCGGCGCACGGCCGGGGCGTGGCACAGCAGTTGATGAACGCCGCTTTCGATGCTGCCCGCAGCTTGCAAGGTGAGTATGTCTGGTTGAGCGTGTGGGAACGGAATCCTCGCGCTTTGGCGTTCTACGGCAAATGCGGATTCGTGGATGTCGGAAGTAAGGATTTCTACGTCGGTCCGGACCGACAAACAGACCGCGTGTTACTCGCGACCTTGTAGCACCCACCGCATCCGTGGCGTGGGCAGTTGCCTGCCCAGCCACAAAGCGGCAAAGATGATCAGGCCTTGGCGGCGAAGGCGCTGCACCAGCCGTTCGCGTTCACCTGCTTACCCGCGAAAATATTGCAGCCGCCCCAGGCATCGCTCGCGGCACCTTTGAACTGCACGCACACGGCGCAGTGTTGGGCGGCAGTGCGCTTCGGATACTTCGCTGCGTCAACTTTAGTGTTGTCCTGCCGATAGCCCAGCGCCTTTGCGACCGGATCATTCTCGTCGAGGTGCGGCTGGTCGCCTACGGGCGTAGCTGCGGGCGCTGTCGGTGTGGTCGACGCGCTCACCGGTGGCGCGGACTCGGCGGCCGGTGCGGCTGCAGGTTCCGGCGTCGGCGCGGCCGCAGGTGCTTCTGCAGCAGGCTCTGTCACCGGCGTGGCGGATTCTTTCTTTGCGCAACCACTGATACCCACCAGCGGAATCAACACGGCGCCGCCGCCGATGAGTTTCAAGAAGGCGCGTCGATGGGTGTTCGAATCTAACGGATTTTTCATGTTTATTGCTCCCTTAAGTGATGCATCAATCCCGAAAATTATTGAACTGCAGCGGCAGACCGACGTCGGACTTTCTTAGGAAGGCAATCGCCTCCTGCAGATCGTCACGTTTCTTGCCGATGATGCGCACCTTCTCGCCCTGGATTTGCGCCTGCACCTTGAGCTTCGAGTCCTTGATGAGCCGCGACACTTTTCTCCCCGTGTCTGCATCGATGCCGTGCTTGAGAATCACCTGCTGCTTGGCGCGCGCCAGATTCACTTCCGGATCTTTGATCTCGAGACAGGCAACGTCGATGCCGCGCTTGGCGACCCGCAGCTTCAGAATCTCCAGCATCTGCTTCAGTTGGAAATCGGCTTCGGCGCTCATCGTTACGGTCGTCTCTTCGAGCTCGAAAGACGCATCGGTGCCTTTGAAATCGAAGCGCTGTGACAGTTCGCGCACTGCCTGATCCACCGCATTGGTGAGTTCGTGCGTGTCGATTTCTGAAACTACATCGAAAGAAGGCATGTCCGTTCTCCTTTAGGCGCGCAGCAATTGTTCCAATCTATCGGCAGCAGCCGGATCGAGCTGGCCGCGCAGATGCTCGACGATCACCGGCACGAAGGCCTGCGCTTGATCGGTGTTCATGCCGAGCTTGCCGAAGCCGCTCACCACGGTGGCGATCATGGCCGCTCGATTGCCACCCACTGCGGAAGCCACGCCACCAAACAGCTTGCCGATGCCGCCCGGACGCGGTGCGGAGTCCAGCAGCGCAGCCATGCCGGGCAGCGCACCGATGGACGCATCGAAGGTCGAGGCCCCGAGCTTATCTCGAGCTGCCTTTAACAACAGCGCAGCGCCGCCGCTGGCTTGGGCGTCGGTCACGCCCAGTCGGGCTGCAATCTTGGAACTCAACTCGCGCACGCCTCAACGATACCCGCGCGCCTGCAAAGTGAAAAGCTTCGCATAGCGGCCATCCGCCGCCATCAGCGACTCATGGCTGCCGCGCTCCACGATGCGGCCTTCTTCGAGCACCAGGATCTGATCGGTCATTCGCACCGTGGAGAAGCGATGCGAGATCACGATGGCGATGCGGTTGCGGGTGAGCTCGCGGAAATGCTCGAACACTTCCGCTTCTGCGCCGGCGTCGATGGCAGCGGTGGGCTCGTCGAGCACGAGAATGTCGGCCTCGTCGCGCATGAAGGCGCGTGCCAGCGCGATCTTCTGCCATTGACCGCCGGAGAGTTCGCGACCGTTTTTGAACCATTTACCCAGCTGCGTGTGATATCCGTCCGGCAGCTGGCCGACGAAATCCGCCGCCAATCCCTGCTCAGCCGCGCGTGCCCAACGCACTTCGTCGTCGAACGAACGAACGTCGCCGGCGCCGATGTTCTGACCGACGATCATCTGATAGCGCGTGAAATCCTGGAAAATGACGCCGGTCCGCCGTCGCAGCGTGCCTTCATCCCATTCCCTTAAATCCGTGCCGTCGAGCAGGATCCGGCCCCCTGTCGGGCTGTACAACCGCGTCAACAGTTTGATGAGCGTGGTTTTGCCCGAGCCATTCTCTCCCACCAGCGCCAGGCTCTGTCCGGGACGAATATGCAGATCGATGTCGGTCAGCGCCGCGGCGCTTGAACCCGGATACAGGAAGCTGACATTTTCAAAACGAATGCCATCGCCGGGATTGCTGCCCTTGACCGTCGTGCCGATGTTCTCAGGTACCGGCTGCTCCAGGTATTCATACAAATTCGACAGGTACAGATTGTCCTCGTACATGCCGCCCACCGCGGTCAACGCGGCGGTGACCGCGGTCTGTCCCTGACGCAGCAGCATCAGATACATGGTCATCTGTCCCAGCGACATCGCGCCCAGAACCGTGCGCACCGCGATCCAGCCATAGCCGCCGTATAGGGCTACCGTGCCAATCAGCCCCAGACCCAGGCCCCAGCTATCGCGACGGATCGTGAGGCTGCGGTCATCGGCGTAAAGCTTTGAAAAAATAGTGCGATAGCGGTCGAGCAGGCGCGGACCCAATTCGAACAGCTTCACTTCCTTGGCGTGATCCTCGCGCGCCAGCACCGATTCCAGATACAGCTGCATGCGCGATTCGGGCGCGCGCCAGCGCATCAGCTTGAACGCGGCGCCGGAAAATTTGGCTTCGGCGAGAAAGGCGGGCAGGCCGGCGATCACCAACAACGCCACCGCCCAGGGCGAGAAGCGCACCAACAATCCACCGACCGAGATCAGCGACACCATGTTTTGCATCACGCTGAACGTGCGCATGACCAAGCTCAGCGGGCGGCTCGAGGCCTCGCGCCGCGCGCGCGCCAGTTTGTCGTAGAACTCCGAATCCTCGAATTGCGTCAGATCCAGCGTCAGCGCCTTTTCCAGGATCATCACGTTGACGCGTTGTCCGAGTTGCGCGCGGACCAGATTCTGCGCCAGCGATATGCCGCGCTGCGCGCAGGCCATGGCCGCCATGAGCAGGGCTTCGAGGCCGACGAACATCAGCACCCGGTTGAAGTCCGTGACGCCGGTGCGCCGGTGAAGGTCCGCCGCATGCACCACGGCATCCACGATGAGTGCACCGACGTAGGCGATGCCGGCGGGGAGCAACCCGGCGAACAGGGTCAGCAGCGCCAGCGCGATGCTCAACGGACGGTTGGTGGTCCAGACCAGTTCGAGCGCGCGTCGGCTGTAGGCGAAAACGCCGAGGAACCCGCGTGGATTGGCGCTCTCGCCCATGCTCGCGGGCTTCTCTACCGGCAGATGGGTGCGCAACCGGCTCTATCCAATCAGTCGCAGGGCGAAAGGATAACGGTAGGGCTTGCCGTCGCTGACCTGGATGGCGGCGATGATGACCAGGATCAGGGTCACCAGCCCCAACACCCACAGGATTGCGATGCCGATGAGAATTGGAATCAACAAGGCACCGACAATGCCCAGCAACAAGATGGTGATCTGAAAATTCAGCGCTTCGTTGGCCTGCGCCGCGACGAAGGGCCGGGTGTCACCCTTGGACTTCCAGATGATCAAGGGGCCCAAAATGGTAAACAGTACCAGGCCGCCGGCGGGGAAAAAGATCACACTCCCGCCCAGCAGCCACAGCGCGCCGCACAGATGCGCTGCCATGGCCCAGTTTCGCTCTTCTTTGCTGGGATCGCTGCTCATGATCGAGGACCTTTGCGCTTATAATGTGCCGACGCACAACTATGGTGGCTGGATGGCAAAGTTTAAAGCACTGCTGGATGGCTGGAAGCAAAAAGCCGGACCCGTAAAGACCGACAGCACCTACGCGGTGTGTCTGCCGGTGGCCGATGCGGCCCGGTTGCAGGCCCTGGCGGAAATATTCGCAGGCCGAACGGTCGAGGACCTCATCACCGATCTGCTGCATGTGTCGCTGGACGAAGTTGCGGAGGCCATGCCCTATGAGCGCGGACCGAAGGTGATTTCCCAGGACGATCACGGCGACCCGGTGTACGAGGACGTGGGGCTGACGCCGCGATTCATCGAATTGTCGCGCAAGTATAAGAAGGCGTTGCAGCCCAAATAAGCGCGGTACGTCTTGACGCTGCCGTCGCCGGGCGGCGATACTGCCTGCATGATGTTCAAGACCCCGATCCTGGCCCGCTGGTGGCGCCTCTCACACACGGAGAGGGCGCGGATCGCCTAGGTTTTAAGTAAAGTCATCGTTTTTCAGATCCCATAAACCCATCTCTGGCATACGGCGATGGGTTTTTTATTGCCTTTAAGTTTCGATCGCCATGAATACACTGTTCGACATTGCAGCCGATCTGGATACGCCGGTTTCCGCGTATCTGAAACTGGCGCCGTTCAAGCCGCGCTTTCTGCTCGAAAGCGTCGAGGGTGGCGAGCGGCTGGCGCGCTATTCCTTCATCGGCTTCGGTGAATGCTTGGACGTGCGGCTGGATGCCTCGGGTTTGAATGTCGGTGGGGTGATCTCGCCGCGGCCGACCTCCAAGGTCGAATTCCTGAATGCGCTGCGCACGGCGCTGGCGCAGGCGCCGCGTCCCAAGCCTGAAATTCCCGGCGTGCCGTTGTCGGGCGGACTGGTGGGGTACACCTCCTACGATGCGGTCCGGTATTTCGAACATCTGCCCGGGCGATCGTTGCAGGACACCGATACGCCGCATGCGCACTACGTCGCGCCGCAATCGCTGCTGGTGTTCGACCATCTGACTCGCGGCGTGGCGCTGCTGCACGATGGCAGCGAAGAAGAGCGTCAGCATTTGCGGCGCGAGGTGATCCGGGCGTTGCGCGGCGCTGTGCCGGCGCAGCTTGCGACCGGCAAATTCTCACCGGCCATGCCGTCTTTGAATGAACAGGCACATGCCGCCGGCGTGCAGCTTGCGCAAGGGCATATTGCTGCCGGCGACGTATATCAGCTGGTGCTGGCCTCGCGCTTCGAAGGGCTGCATACGCTGTCACCCTTCGAGGTGTATCGCGCGCTGCGGTTGTTGAACCCCTCGCCCTACATGTTCTTTTGTGAGCTCGGCGACATCACGGTCGTCGGCACATCGCCCGAAGCCTTGGTGAAGTTGCACTCTGGGTTTGCGCAGTTGCGGCCCATCGCCGGCTCGCGACCGCGCGGCGCCGATGTTCCGAGCGATCTGGCGTTGGAGGTGGAACTACTCGCCGACCCGAAGGAAAATTCCGAGCACGTGATGCTGGTGGATCTGGCCCGCAACGATCTGGGCCGGGTTGCCAGCGCAGGCTCGGTGCGGGTCGATCCGTATCGCGTCATTGAACGCTACAGCCACATCATGCATATCGTCAGCGGCGTCACTGGCACGCTCGCGCCGGGGCAGGATGCCTTCGATTTGTTCGCCGCCACCTTTCCCGCCGGCACGCTGGTGGGAGCGCCGAAGGTGCGCGCGATGCAGATCATCGATGAACTCGAGCCGGTGGGACGCCGACTGTACGGCGGCACAGTCGGGTATTTCGGCCGGCGGGGCGACATGGATCAGGCCATCACCATTCGCACGCTGGTGTTCCGCGGCGATACCTACAGTTATCAGGCCGGCGGTGGCATCGTCGCCGACAGCGTTGCGCGTGCCGAGTTTGACGAAGTCATGGCCAAAAGCGCGGTGTTGCGTCGGGCGCTGGCCATGGCGATGGATGGATTATGAAACCGCAATTGCTGCTGATCGACAACTACGATTCCTTCACCTACAACCTGGTGCAGGCGTTTCTTATGCTCGGCGCCGAGGTCGATGTCTTCCGCAACGATGCCATCACCGTTGACGCGGCGCTTGCCCGTAAGCCCAGTCATGTGGTGATCTCCCCGGGCCCCGGCACGCCGCGCGATGCCGGCGTGTCCATGGCGATGATCAAGGCTTTTGCGGGTCGCGTGCCGGTGCTGGGTGTGTGCCTGGGCCATCAGTCGCTGGTCGAGGTATTCGGCGGCAAGGTCGTACGCGCCGGTCGCTTGATGCATGGCAAGACCTCACCGGTGCTGCACGATGGCCGTGGCGTGTTCGCGGATATGGCTTCGCCCATGCTGTGCGGGCGCTATCATTCGCTGATCGCCGAACCGCACAGCCTGCCGGCCGAGTTGGAAATCACGGCGAAGACGGCGGAAGGGGAGATCATGGGAGTGCGCCACCGCACCCTGGCCGTTGAAGGGGTTCAGTTTCATCCGGAGAGCGTGCTCACGCCCGAAGGTCCGACGCTCATGAACAATTTTCTGAAATTCACGCAACCATGAACGACGCGCTGCGCAGCTTGCTCGAACAGGTTCTCGACCGGCGCGATCTCACCGAAGAGCAGGCCGGCGTGCTGCTGCAGGTGCTCACGCATGCCGATCTGCCGCCGGCATTGGCCGGTGCATTTCTGGCGGGCTTGCGTTGCAAGGGCGTGGTGGCTGCCGAGGTGCGCGGCTTCGCGTACGCGATGCGCAAACTCGGTCGGACGCCGGACTTTGAGGCCGGACTGGACGCGATCGACATCGTCGGCACCGGCGGCGACGCATCGGGCAGCCTGAATCTGTCCACCGGCGCCGCGCTGCTCGCGGCTGCGTGCGGCCTCCCGGTGATCAAGCACGGCAATCGCTCGATTTCCAGCCGCAGCGGCAGTGCCGATCTGATCGAAAGACTGGGCCTGCCCATGCCCTTGGATGAGTCGGCCGCGCGACGTTACCTCGAGGCCACGGGCTTCACGTTCCTGTTCGCGCCGTACTATCACCCGGCCATGAAATCGCTCGCGCCGGTGCGATCGGCGCTGGGCATCCGCACGGTTTTCAATCTGCTGGGTCCGCTGACCAACCCAGGCTCGCCGCGCTTTTATCTGATCGGTGCGTTCGGTGAGGACGCCGCGCGGCTCATGGCGGAGGCCTTGTCGGGCATGCACATCCAGCGCGCCTGGGTGGTGCACGGTGCGCAGGGTTGGGATGAAGCGACGCCCATCGGGCCGTTCAAGGTCTTCGACGTGCAGGCCGGGCAGGTGAGCGAGCGGGTGATCGATCCGCTGGATTATGGGCTGGCGCGCATTTCGCCCACGGCGCTGGCCGGTGGCGATGCCATCGCGAATCTGGCGGCGCTGCGCGCAGTCTTCGAGGGCCGCGACACCGGCGCGCACCTGGATGCGTTGTCATTGCAGGCAGGGCTTGCGCTGCACATCGCCGGCCGCGAGCCGAGCATCGAAGCGGGCATCGCACGCGCGCGCACTGCCGTGACTTCCGGTGTCGCCGCGCGCTGGCTGCAGAGTCTGCAACAACACACCGCGGTGGATTCATGAGCGGCTTTTTGGACGCCATGGCCGCCTCCAGCGCGCAGCGCGTTGCACAGGCTCGCGAACACGAGTCTTTCGCTGCACTGGAGCGCCGTGCGCAGGACGTCGCGGATGCACCGCCGCTGCGGCTGTCGCCGCACGGCTTCGACATCATCGCCGAACTCAAATTGCGGTCACCGGCCTATGGCGCGCTCGGATCGTCGCAGGATGACTGGCTGGGCCGCGTGGAGTCGTACGCGCGCGGTGGCGCGGCGGCCGTATCGGTGTTGACCGAGCCGAGCCGCTTCGACGGCTCACTCGAGCATCTGCGACAGGCGACCGCGCGGCTCGCGCCGCTGGGTGTACCGGCCATGCGCAAAGATTTTCTGCTCGATCCGTACCAGGTGCTTGAAGCGCGCGCTTGCGGCGCCGGCGGCGTGCTGGTGATCGCGCGCATGCTCCCCGCTCAACAGATCGTGGAATTGCTGGACTGCGCCGCAGCGTGCAAGATGTTCGTGCTGCTCGAAGCCTTCGACGCTGACGATCTGGCCGTCTCCTTCGATCTGTTGAAACGTCGGCAGTCGCGCCAAGAGACTGTCCTGGTCGGCATCAATTGTCGTGATCTGCAGACACTGCAAGTGGTGCAGGATCGCTTCGACTCGCTGGCGCCGCAACTGTCGCCCGATTGGCCGAGCGTGGCGGAAAGCGGGGTGAATTCGCCGCAGGATGCGCAAAAAATGGCCCGGCTCGGCTTCCGGCTGGCGCTGATCGGTTCCGCGTTGATGTCCGATGCCGATCCGGTGGCGCTGCTATCCGGCATGCTGGCGGCGGCGCGGACAGTGCAACCTTAAATCGCTACACTGAAAAAACTATGTGGATCAAAATTTGTGGATTGACCGGAGCGGATGGCGTCATCGCAGCGGCGGAGGCCAAAGTCGATGCCATCGGATTCGTGTTCGCGCCCAGCCCGCGGCAAGTGACGCCGGGGCAGGCCGCACAACTCGCCGCGCTGGCCCCGCCGGGCATTCTGCGCATCGCTGTGGCGCAGCATCCATTGCAGATGAAAGTCGATGAGATCTGCAAGATCCTGAAGCCGGATTATTTTCAGACCGACGTCGAAGATCTGCGGGAGTTGAAGATTCCCGCGCACATCAAGATCCTCCCCGTGGTGCGCTTCGGTCGCAAGACGCCGGATCCTTTACCTAAGCGCATGTTGTTCGAAGGGCCGACCAGCGGCATCGGCGAATTGGCCGACTGGGGTCGCGCCGCGGAGCTGGCGCGTCAGACCGACGTCATTCTGGCCGGCGGCTTGTCGGCGTTGAACGTGGAGAAGGCGATCGAAGCGGTGCGACCGTTCGGCGTCGACGTGAGCACGGGCGTGGAAGATCACCCCGGCGTCAAATCCGCGGAGAAGATCGCTGAGTTCGTTTCCCTGGTCAGAGCGGCCGCGGCCCGCCTGGAGCGTGATACATGAGCACTCAATTGAAAGACACGATGCCGGACTTCGACGCCTATCCGGACGCACGCGGCCGCTTCGGCCGTTTCGGCGGACGCTATGTGCCGGAGACGCTGGTGCCGGCGCTGGATCGCCTGCAGGTGGGTGTGAAGCGTTATCTCGCGGATCCGCAGTTTCAAGCCGAGCTGGTCAGCGAATTGAAAACCTGGGTCGGCCGTCCAACGCCGCTGACGCGCGCGCACACCTTGAGCAAGCGCTGGGGAGCGGAAGTGTGGCTGAAGCGCGAAGACATGGCGCACACGGGCGCGCATAAGATCAACAACGCGCTCGGTCAGACGCTGCTCGCCAAGCGCTTGGGCGCCAAGCGCATCATCGCCGAGACCGGCGCGGGACAACACGGTGTCGCCAGTGCCGCCGCGGCGGCGCGTTTGGGAATGCCGTGCGTGATCTACATGGGCGCGGTGGATGTGGAGCGCCAGTCACCGAATGTCGGCCGCATGCGGCTGATGGGCGCCGACGTGGTGTCGGTGACCAGCGGTGACAAAACGTTGCGCGCTGCCATCGACGAGGCGTTGCGCGATTGGGTCTCCGATCCGAACGGCACCTATTATTCCCTGGGTTCGGCGCTGGGTCCGCATCCCTACCCCTATCTGGTGCGCGAGCTGCAATCGGTCATCGGCAAGGAAGCACGCGCGCAATTTCAAGAGCAAGCCGGCGGCCTGCCGGATGTGGCGATCGCCTGCGTCGGCGGTGGTTCCAACGCCATTGGTCTGTTTCATCCGTTCGTGAATGACAGAAGTGTGCAGCTGCTCGGCATCGAAGCCGGCGGTCGCGGTGCTGGTCTGGGTGACAATGCGGCGACACTGACCTTCGGCTCACCCGGCGTCTTGCACGGCACGTATTCGATGCTGCTGCAGGACAAGTTCGGCCAGGTGCAGGAGACGCATTCCGTGTCAGCCGGGCTCGACTATCCGGGTGTGGGACCCGAGCACGCGCTGCTGCAATCCAGCGGCCGCGCCCGCTACGAATCAGCCAACGATGAAGAAACGCTCGACGCGTTGATGGAATGTGCCAAATACGAGGGCATCCTGTCGGCCATCGAAACCGCGCATGCGCTGGTGGGCGCACGCCGCCACGCCCGCGCAAATCCCGGTTCACGCATCCTGATCGGTTTCTCCGGCCGGGGCGACAAGGACATGCCGATTTTGCAGCGCACCGTTCTCAAAGATCTCCTGTAGATGTCGCACGAATCCATTTCCGATGCCATCGCAGCGGCGCGCGCCAACGGTCGCACTGCGCTGGTCGGGTTTCTCACCGCAGGGTTTCCAAGTCGCGCGACGTTCAAAAAGAACCTGCTGGCAGTCGCGAGCTGTTGCGACGTGGTGGAAATCGGCGTGCCGTTTTCCGACCCGATGGCCGATGGCACCACCATTCAGCGTGCCAGTGCCGCGGCACTGCTCGACGGCGTCACGCTGCCCTGGATACTGGAAGAATTGCAGTCGCTGCAACCGCGCACCGGTGCGCCGCTGCTGCTGATGAGCTATCTGAATCCGCTGCTGGCCTATGGGCTGGACCGATTGCCGCAAGCGGCGCGCGCTGCCGGCGTATCCGGCTTCATCGTTCCGGATCTTCCTTACGAGGAGGCGGACGATCTCAAGACTGCGCTCAACGAGGCGAACATTGCGCTGGTGCAGATGGTCACACCGGTCACCGAAGATGACCGTCTCAAGATGCTGTGCGCCGGTGCGCAAGGGTTTATCTATGCCGTCACCATGACCGGCACCACCGGCAAAGCCGTGGAGGTGCCGGACGAGGCGCTGGCGTACATGCAGCGGGTCAAGCGCGCCGCCGCCATCCCTGTCTGCGCCGGATTTGGAATACGCTCGCGTGCGCAGGTGGAGCGTTTGGGTGCGCATGTCGACGGTGTCATCGTCGGCTCCGCCCTGGTGGAAATTCTGGAACGCGGTGAAGACCCGCGACCTTTCTTGACATCCTTAATGGGAGAAACCTGATGAAAAAGCTCATTCTGATCGCCGCCGCCGGCCTGCTCGCGAGCCTGTCATTTGCCGCCACACCGGTGAACAAGGCCGCCGTGGTCGAGCAGATCAAGACCCTGGAGACAAGCGTCAATGACGCCTACGCCGCCAATGATCTGCCGACCTATTTTTCCTACTATTGGGACGATCTGACCCAGTGGTTCCCGGAAGGCCGCGTGAGCCTGGCGGAATACAAGAAAAGCTGGGGTGCCTTCATCGGCGCGGGCAACAAGATTCAATCTGTGCAAATCTCAGACCTGCAGATTCAATTGAACCCGAGCGGCGACACGGCAGTGGCAACACTCGAACTCCATGTAAAGACCAAGACCGCAGCCGGTGCGGTCACGGCGGAGGAATTTCACGAAACCGACGTGTGGTTCAATCGTGGTGGCGTGTGGAAGATCGCGCATCTGCATTACTCGCCGGCACCGGCACCCGTCGCGAAGCACTAGGGAAGCGCGCAGGCCGCCGCCGTAGATCGAATTCGCGGGCCATCTGACGCCGTACAGCAAGTCCTGTCGCCAGATCCCAGGTGTTGATGATGGCAAGCCGAAAGCCACCGGGCGGCATGGCATGAAGGCTGCCCGGTTGTCCTGCGTGAAAGGTGATCTGCAGGCTGCTGACCTGCGGCGTTGATCGAATTCTCGCGATCGTGTCCGCCGGAGGATGGCTGTACTGCCGCCCGTGCGGCCCGAATAACACGACACTGAATCCGTCCCTGCGCTGCGAGTCATCAAAGTGCCATTGCCCGCGCGCATACAAACCGACCACGGCATCGATCCAGCCTGCGCCGTACAGATCCGGCCATTGGTCTGCGAAGCGCAGATGCGCCTCGATGATCCGACCGCCGATGGTTTCGATGTTCAACATCCCGGTGTAGCCGTTTAGATTCGTGCGAACCCATGCGTGACAGGTATGCGTC
>JANMXI010000311.1:0-3134 GCA_031394735.1 Pseudomonadota bacterium
GGAAGCCGGCAACCTGGGCGGCGGCGGCTTCATGACGATCTATGCTCACGGCAAACCGCTGTTTCTCGACTATCGCGAAACGGCGCCGGCCGCGGCATCGCGCGATATGTATCTGGATGCACAAGGAGAGGTGATCGCCGATTCGAGCATCATCGGAACGCGTGCCAGCGGCGTACCCGGCACGGTCGCCGGGATGTGGAGCGCGCATCAACGCTTCGGAAAATTGCCGTGGCGGGCATTGCTTGCGCCGGCCGTCACCTTGGCGCGTGACGGGTTCACCGTCTCGGCACATCTGGCTACGCGCATCCAGGAAGTCCGCGGTGGTTTCAGTGGCAAGACCAATTTCGATCAGTATTTCGCCGCCGTCCGGGCAGGTGAAAATTTCAAGCAACCGCAGCTCGCTGCAACGTTGCAACGCATTGCCGCGCAAGGATCCAAGGGATTCTATGCCGGCAGAACTGCGCAACTCCTCGCCGCCCAGATGCGGCGCGGCAGCGGGCTGATCACGGCGAAAGATCTGGCTGGGTACAAGGCAGTGTGGCGCGAGCCGCTGCAGGCCGATTGGCGCAACTTTCGACTGGTATCGGCGCCCCTGCCCAGCTCCGGCGGCTTTGCGCTGGTCCAACTGCTGGGCATGAAGGAACGCCTGGCCGACCGATTCGCCGGCCTTGCGCACAATTCCACTCAATACGTGCACCTCGTCGCGGAGATGGAAAAGCGGGTGTTCGCGGATCGCGCCGAGTATCTGGGTGATCCGGATTTCGTCGCCGTGCCCATCGCGCGCCTGATTGCCCCGTCCTACATTACGCTCCGCGCAGCGCAGGTGAATCCCGACGCCATCTCGCCCCTGCAAAGCGTGCAGCCGGGTCTGGCCGAGAGCATGCACACCACTCACTTCTCCATTCTGGATGGCGAAGGCAATGCGGTGGCCAACACCTACACGCTCAATGACTGGTTCGGCAACGGCGTGGTCGTCGCGGGTGCCGGATTTCTGCTCAACAACGAGATGGATGACTTCAGCATCAAGCCCGGCGTGCCGAACATCTACGGCGTCGTCGGCGGCACTGCGAACAAAATCGAGCCGGGCAAACGCATGCTCTCCTCGATGTCGCCCACCCTCCTGTTGCGCGATGGGAAAGTTGCGATGGTGCTCGGATCCCCGGGCGGCTCGACGATCTTCACCTCGGTATTTCAAACCATCGTCAACATCACCGATTTCGGCATGACGCCGCAACAGGCGGTGGCCGCGAGCCGTTTCCACCATCAGTTGCTGCCGCCCGACCAGATCATCTACAGCGTTTGCTGTGCGCTGCCGGCCCAAACTCTCGAGGGGCTGCGCGCCCGCGGTTACAAGCCGATGCAAAGCAAGTGGGAATTCGGCGATGTGCAGGTGATCGCGGTCGACACTTCAGGCCAGGTCAGCGTCGGATCGGATCCGCGCGGACGCGGCGTGGGACTGGTCGCCGCGAATAAAATTGCCGACGTAGAGGAGCATCACTCGCACCCAGCGCCGGAAAAACTCGGCGCCGTTTCATTCCCGACCTCCTGTTCACCGGCCCTTCAACCGCAGTTCAACCGGGCCCTGGCGCTGCTGCACTCCTTTGCGTATACCGCGTCCGAGCAGGCCTTTCGGGGAGTCGCAACGCAGGACCCGTCGTGCGCGATTGCGCATTGGGGCATTGCGATGTCGCTGTACCACCAACTATGGGACGCGCCGGCGGGCGCCGCGTTGCAGGAAGGAGCCCGACAGATTCAATCGGCAGTGGACCTGCACACAGGCTCGCCCCGCGAGCAGGAATTTATCGCGGCCTTGAGCAACTATTTTCGGGATGCAGCATCGCTAGCACCTGCGCAGCGCGCTCAACGGTATGCCGCTGCGATGGCCGAGGTGGCTCACCAACATCCGGCCGATTCAGAGGCTCAGATTTTCTATGCCCTGGCACTGGTCGCGACCGCGCGGCCGTCGGACAAGACGCACGCGAATCAAAAGCAGGCCGCCGCAATTTTGGAGCCCATTTACCGCCGACAGCCACAGCACCCCGGACTTGCGCATTACCTGATTCACGCCTACGACAGCGCCGAACTGTCGCCGCGCGGACTGGCGGCGGCACGCGCGTACGCCAAGATAGCGCCCTCAGCTCCCCACGCCCTGCACATGCCGTCGCATATTTTCACGCGCTTAGGCGACTGGGACGACTCCATCGCATCCAATCTCGCGGCACGCGCTGCATCGCGTGAACAGGGCGACCGGGGCGAGGAATTGCACGCGATGGACTATTTGACTTACGCGTATCTGCAACGCAACCGAAACGAGGATGCGGACACAATCATCGCGGACCTGGCTGCGATGCAGGACCTGCCTGCTGCGGACTTCAAGATCGGTTACGCCGCCACGGCCATGCCCGTGCGGATTGCAGTGGAACGACGGCAATGGGATCGGGCAACAGCCCTCGAACCGCTGCCCCACTCGCCACCGCAGGTACGGGCGCTGGTTTTTTGGGCACGTTCGCTGGGACATTCACGTGCCGCGGTTGCCACGGCAACGGATACGGATATCCTGAAGCTGCAGGAGTGTCTTGCGGAGTTACAGTCCGCGCAGAGCAACTATTGGGCAGTGCAGGTGGGGGCGATGCTCAAGGAAGCCGAAGGCTGGCGATTCGCCGCGCGGGGAGACACCGACGCCGCCACGGCGAGTCTGCGCGCCGCCGCCGATCTGGAAGACTCCGTCGAAAAACTGCCCGTCACTCCCGGACCTGTCGTGCCGGCGCGGGAACAGTTGGGTGAATTGCTGTTGTCGTTGAAGCAGTCCGGGCCGGCGCTGCGGGAATTCCAGCAATCTCTGGCACTGGCGCCACGCCGCCGCGGCGGATTATTGGGCGCGATTGCCGCGGCAGACCAGTTGGGCGATGCAAAAACCGCTCAACAGCTCCGGACTCAACTCAGCGACTAGCGATCCTGCGCAAGGCTCAGGCTCAGACCCAGTCGATCTCCAAGTCCTGACCGACGCGCAAAGTCGACTCGGCGCCGCGCACGACGATGCCGTTCTGCCCGAACAGGACGCCGCGCAGCTTGGAATCCCAGCGATAGGATTTCAGCGTGCGCAACGGTTCGGCGCTCGGACGTTGGCCGGTGGC
>JANMXI010000312.1:0-3566 GCA_031394735.1 Pseudomonadota bacterium
GCCATGACAGTCATTCCACCAAGGTCCGCAGACGCTCGAGTGCATCATCCCATTGAACCGAGATGCTTTCGAGAAATTTCCGGGCCTCGGCCAGCCGCTTTGACTGCAATTCCCAGATCCGCTCGCGCCCCGAGCGATCGCTGCGCACCAGGCCGGCAGCCTGCAAGGCCAGCAGGTGTTTGGTGATGGCCTGGCGCGACACCTTGGCACCCTCGGCCAGCCGGACGATGGATAAGGGGCCGTCATCGCAGAGCCGCGCAACCAGATGCAGACGGCTGGCATCGCCCAGCGCCGCGAACAGGGGTGCGGTGTCCGCATAGCCGGCACCCACTGCTTTCCTGCGTGCACCGCGGGCGGTCATGCGTCTGAGTGCATGGCCAGATATTTCTCGATGAGCCGGGTCTGCATGCCCCACCCGCCGTCATTGGCTTTGAAGGCCGCCTCCCGGCGCGCCAGCGGTATCTGGTCAAATCCGGACTCGGAAATGCGCAGCAGGGTTCCACCAGAAACTTCCTCGAGTTCAAAGACGATGAGCGTTGCGGGTTCAGTCGAGTAGTCGACATTCCGGTCAACGGCATACGGGTGCCAGAGGAAGGCAATCCGGTGCATGGGGTCAATGCGCTCGACCCGGAATTCGAATGGCAGGCCCGTATGCGGTTCCTGCAGCTTCGCCACCTCGGCATCCACCATGGTAGGCACGATTTTTCCTGTCAGCCGCGCGCCGGCGACGAAGGGGCCGTCGAATGCAACGCCGAACCAGCTGCCAAATTCTACGGCGTCACTGACGGCCTGCCAGACTCGCGCCAGGGTGGCATTCAAGAGGATTTTCTTGTCGATGCGATCGGTGATCATATGCAACCTCCGGGTTGCATATGTTATAGCACCGCGCTGCGTTGACATGCAATGGCGCGCCTTGCAAAGATGGCACGCGACGTTTTATTCCCACAGCCAGATTCCGCAGGACCTTACACAATGAATCCTATCTCTTTGCCCACTCATGCCCGAGTCGTCGTTGTCGGCGGGGGCGTCATCGGCACCTCCGTCGCGTATCACCTGGCATTGATGGGCTGGAAAGACATCGTCCTGCTGGAACGCGACCGCCTCACCTCCGGCACCACCTGGCACGCGGCGGGCCTGATGGTCACCTTCGGGTCCACCTCGGAGACCTCGACGGAAATGCGCAAGTACACGCGCGATCTGTACAGCCGCCTCGAAGCGGAAACAGGTCAGGCCACCGGATTCGCGCCGATCGGTTTCATCGAAGTCGCGGCCGACAAGGATCGGTTGGAGGAGTATCGGCGCGTCTCGGCGTTCAACCGCTATTGCGGCGTCGACGTTCAGGAATTGTCGCCGCGTGAGGTGCAGGATCTGTTTCCCCTGACCAGCACTGAGGGCATGGAAGCGGGCTTCTACGTCAAGGAGGACGGCCGGGTGAATCCTGTCGATGTCACCATGGCGTTGGGAAAGGGCGCGCGGCTGCGCGGCGTGAAAATCTTCGAAGGCATGCCGGCGCTGGGCGTGTTGCAAAAGAATGGCCGCGTCAGCGGCGTGCGAACCGCGCAGGGTGATATCCAAACCGAGAACGTGGTCAATTGCGCCGGTATGTGGGCGCGGCAGTTCGGCTCGATGGCCGGCGTCAATGTTCCCAATCAGGCCGCCGAGCATTACTACCTGATCACCGAAGTCATCAAGGATCTGCCGCCAAAAATGCCGGTGTTGGAAGATCCGGCGGCCTATGGTTATTACCGCGAGGAGGGTGGCGGACTCATGGTCGGCCTGTTCGAGCCTGTGTGCGCGCCGTGGAAGATCGACGGCATCCCAGCAGATTTTTCGTTTGGCGAATTGCCGCCGGACTGGGAGCGCATGACGCCATTCCTGGAGCGCGCGATGTCGCGTGTGCCCATCACCACGCAGGTCGGCATCAAGAAATTTTTCTGCGGACCGGAAAGCTTCACGCCGGATCTGCGTCCCATCGTCGGCGAGGCACCTGAGCTGCGCGGCTACTTCGTTGCCGCGGGGCTGAATTCCGTCGGCGTTTTGAGCGGCGGTGGCCTCGGCCGCGTGCTGGCACATTGGATCATCAACGGCACCCCCGATGTCGATGTCACCGGGTTCAATATCGACCGTCTGCACACCTACCAGGCCAACCCGGAATACCGGCGCCAGCGCACCGTCGAGTCCTTGGGCATGGTTTACAAGTGCCACTATCCGACGATGTCGCTGCAATCGGCGCGCGGCGCCCGCAAATCGCCGTTTCACGAACGATTGGCTGCCGCCGGCGCCTACTTCAAGGAAGTCAGCGGCTGGGAAAGTCCGGATTGGTATGGAACGCCAGGCGAAACGCCGCACGCGGGTGCGTTGTCGTGGGGCCGCATGTCCTGGTTTCCACGCTGGCAGGCCGAGCATCGTGCTGCACGTGAAGGCGTCATCGTCATGGACATGTCCTTCATGGGCAAGTTTCTCGTGCAAGGACGCGACGCCGGCCGATGTCTGAACCGGATTTCCGGCAACGACGTCGATGGCGACGCCGGCGTCATCACCTATACGCAATGGATGAATGAGACGGGCAAGCTCGAGGCCGACCTCACGGTCACGAAACTGAGCGATGAAAAATACTTCGTCGTGGTCACCGACACCATGGTCAAACATGCAGAAACCTGGATGAAGCGCAACATTCAGGACGATGCACATGCAGTCGTAACGGATGTCACGTCCGCCTACGGTCAGCTCAATGTGCAAGGCCCGCGTTCGCGCGAGTTGTTGCAGATGATCACCTCACAGGACCTTTCCAACGAGGCGTTCCCGTTCCGCACCGCTCGGGAGGTCGACATAGGCTTTGCACGCGCGCTGTGTGTGCGCATCACCTATCTGGGCGAACTGGGCTACGAACTCTATATTCCCTGTGAGCAGGCCTTGCATGTCTATGAGCGCCTCGTCGAGGCCGGCAAATCCGTCGGCCTGGTCCACGCCGGACTCAAGGCACTGGGCAGCCTGCGCATGGAAAAAGGCTATCGGGATTACGGACACGACATCGACAATACCGATGATCCGTTGGAAACTGGGCTGGGATTTGCGCTGGACTTCAAGAAGCCCGGTGGTTTCATCGGCAAGGATGCGGTGGTCACAAAGAAATCGGCCGGACCACTGAAGCGACGCCTGGTGCAGATCTTGGTGACGGATCCCGAACCGCTGATGTATCACGCTGAAGTGGTGTGGCGCGACGGCGTTGCAGTGGGCTATGTGCGTGCCGCGTCGTATGGCCACACGCTGGGTGGCGCAGTCGGTCTCGCCATGATCGAACCCAAGGTGGCGGTGGATGAGGCCTACCTCCGATCCGGCCGCTGGGAAGTGGAAATCGTCGGGCGTCGGTATCCTTGCGAAGTATCAGCGCGGCCTTTGTACGATCCGCAGATGGCGCGAATCAAAGCCTGAGTACGGCTCACGCCGTCGGCAAACCCCGAAAACGGTTGCGACGGCCCCCGCGATTTAAAATGGGGGGTATAAAAGCTCCCCCAGGCGGGAAATTATTATAGCGAACCCCCGCCCGTGAAAACCAAAACCACGAC
>JANMXI010000313.1:0-4531 GCA_031394735.1 Pseudomonadota bacterium
TCCTTCGAATCGTTCTGAGAAGCGCCGTACTGGTAACACAGTTGGGCCCAACCGGTAATTCCAGGTTTGACGAAGTGCCGTTCACGATAATAAGGAATCTGCTCGTTCAGTGAATTGACGAAATGCGGACGCTCCGGGCGCGGACCGACGAATCTCATCTCGCCGATGAGTACGTTAAAGAGCTGCGGTAATTCGTCAAGGCGGATTTTGCGCATGATCGAGCCTACTCGAGTCACACGCTTGTCGACCTTGGCCGCCCATTGAGGAATTCCGTCCTTCTCGGCATCCACGCGCATGCTGCGAAACTTGATGACGTTGAAATGCTTGCCTTCAAACCCGACACGGGGCTGAAGATAAAAGATCGGCGCGCTCCAACCGTCTTCGATCTTGATCGCCACTACCAGCAGCAGCATGATCGGCCAAGAAAGCGCGGCCAACACACAGCTGACGATGAAATCAAAGCCCCGCTCGGTCAGTCGCCGCCAAGACCCGCGGTTGAACCCGTCGCCGAATATCATCCAGCTCGGACTCAACACATCCAGGCGAACTTTTCCGGTCTCGCGTTCGAGAAACGTCGACAGCTCCAGCACTTCGATGCCACTCAACCGGCACTGCAGAAGGTCATGCACGGGAAAAGTTCCACGACGATCTTCCATTGCGACCACTATTTCATCGACGCTGAGCCTGCGGCACATGTCCAGAAGCAGTTCATTGGTGGGCAACAGCCGATCTTTCGAAACGACTGATTCGCAGGTGCCGGCAGGTACGAATCCGACAATGTTGAAGCCGCGTTGATCCGATCGTCGGCGCAGCTGTGAAATACTCAAAGCGCGAGTTCCGCTGCCATACACCAACACGCGCCGCTTGAAAAAGCTCTCATCGCCGAGCTTTTCCATCGACGCGCGCGTAATCACCGACCCGACGAACGCTATCAGCGCGGTCAAGGCCAACATCGCCGTGCCCATGAAAAACGGCGGTTTGAAAGCGAAGATGGCATACAGAAAGGCGAAGGTCTCGACCGTGGCGACGAAGATCCGGATGACGATGCCGTCGAATCGGGCTCTTTGGCGGGCGCAATACAGGCCCATCGACAATAAGCCAATCATCATGACGGCCGTGAACAGCAACGCCTGCGTCCACAAACCGCCAGGGAAATCCATGTCGGTTCCCTGAAGCAGGCGCGCGGCCAGAAACGGCGCGCAGCAGAACGCGATTGCCTCGACGACGATGACGATGCAAAACTGGGCGTACAAATACTGCCGAAAGATAAACACGTACGATCGCCTACTCGAGAAAACCCAAGGCCGAACAGTGTATTACGCTGACTATGACAGGCAGGTGATGCTTCTCAAAGATTTGATCGGCATTCCCGTTGCAATGCAAAAAAGCTGAACCTAAGTCCGGCGACAGCATCCAGGTAACGACCTTAACCGCTACGGAGCAATTCTTGCGACATTGCATAATCACTGCAATCGCGGACTTGCCGCGCAGCCGGTGGCAAAGTCTGGGGAGCCGGTATCCATCGGGCGAAGGGCAGCGACGCGAGCGCCAAAACCGGCGAAACGTGCATGTTTCTCATTCCTTGAACTTTAAGATCGGTCCCTAGAGTAGGACGGTCCTGCCCTGCGAACCGTGATTCCGCACCAACTACGACTGATCACTGTGCGGTCACCGCGATCCCTGATGGCAGGCTATCACGCCTCGTTCGGATTAGGCGTAAAACTCCGCCACACTGGCCGCGACGTAGGACAACTGCTCGTCCGAAAGCTCCGGATAGATCGGCAGCGCCAGAGTATCGGCGGCCGCAAGTTCCGACTCCGGGAAGTCGCCGCGCTTGTGACCCAGGTATTCGAAGCATTTCTGCTCGTGCAAAGGCATCGGATAGTAGATTTCCGTCCCTATCCCACACCGCGCCAAATGCGCCTTAAGGCCATCCCGATTCTTTGCCCGCACGATGTACTGATTGTAAATGTGCCGGCAACCCGGCGTTGCGTAGGGTGTGGTGAGACGTTCGCCCAAGCCGGTATCCGCCAACGCCGCATCGTAAAACGCCGCATTCGCCTGACGCGCCGCAGTCCAAGCATCCAGATGCTTGAGCTTCACCCGCAGCACCGCCGCCTGTAACTCATCCAGCCGGAAGTTGCCGCCAATGAAGGCATGAAAATACTTAGGCTTACTGCCATGGACGCGCAGTACACGGAGCTGCTCGGCAAGCTCCGGATCATTGGCGGTGCACAATCCGCCATCGCCGAAGGCGCCCAAGTTCTTGCTCGGAAAAAACGAGAAGCAGCCAATGTCGCCGATGGACCCGATGCGTGCACCATTCAGATACTCGGTGCCGATGGCCTGCGCCGCATCTTCGATGACGCGCAAGTTGTACTCGCGTGCCAAGTTCATCAGCGGCTGCATGTCAACAGACTGGCCGTACAGATGGACCGGCATCAGCGCGCGAATGCGCCCGCCGGTGCGCGAATTGATCAGTGACCCATTCTGCAATTTGCAGTCGCGAGCAATGAATTCCTGAACGCGGGGAACCGACAGATTGAACGTAAGGGGGTCGATATCGCAGAACACCGGGCGTGCACCGACACGGGCAATGGTGCCGGCGGTCGCAAAGAAGGTATAGGGGGACGTGATGACCTCATCGCCCGGACCGATTTCCAGCGCCATCAAGGCCACCAGCAATGCGTCGGTGCCGGAGGACACACCAATGCCCGCTGCGGCGCCACAGTACCGCGCCACTTCTGTCTCGAGCTGTTGTACGTGTTCGCCCAGAATGAACATCTGGCTGCTGCACACCTGGTCGATCAGGGGCATGACCTCGGCTCGAATAGTCGCGAATTGACCCTTCAAATCGAGCAGCGGCACGGACATGCGTGCCACCGGGTGTCCTTGATCATTCATCGTGCGATATACCAACGTCCCGAAAGAAAACGGCGTCCCATCGGGACGCCAAAAAAGTTACATAAGCGACTGAAATAAACGGATCTTAACGCTTGGTTTGCGTCCCCGTCGCTGTGGCGACGGTTACTCCAAACTGCAACCATCCGTGAAAAACGCAATTTGATCGGGTCCCGCCGGCCCGTAGGTGCCGTCCAGAAAGTCCGCGTCCGGATGGGTGCCACCGGCCGGAACCAGCGTTGCCGTGGCCGCAATGGTGCCCACCGTGCCGGTAAACGTATTGGTTACCGTATCCAGCGTGCCGGCCACCGTCAGCAGATTGCCATCGACGAATCGGTACACGAAGCCGGTAACCGCACCGGAGTTGCCCACGTCCATGACGAGAATGCCCTTCACCGTTTCGTTGGGATCGCGGCTCAACTCGATGTCGCCCGTGAAATGCCGCGAAGTGCCGGCGATCAAATCGAGGCTGGG
Organism: Pseudomonadota bacterium; assembly: GCA_031394735.1. Taxonomy (GTDB): domain Bacteria; phylum Pseudomonadota; class Gammaproteobacteria; order Steroidobacterales; family Steroidobacteraceae; genus TMP-86. The sequence continues at coordinate 3,376 of JANMXI010000313.1, forward strand.
GCCGAGTCGCGTTCCGAGAATCGTGCCCGATTGGGTCGGCACCAGATTGTTGTTCCACGTCCCTTCCAAGTTATCCGGGCTCAGGAAATTGCCGGCCAACGGAAACGGCGGATCCGGGTCATTGACGGTGAAGCTGCGCGCCTGATTGATCTGCACCGCATTGGCATCGAGCGAGTCGAACCCCACCCCGGCCGGGGTCGCCAGCGAATCGCCAAACGCCTCGATGGAGCCATCGGGCTTGACGGTGGCGCCGAAGCGGCCGTGGTCGTCATTCGCGGTGGTGCCTTTGAACTCGCCGATGAAGCCGCCGGAATAGGCGCATTGGAACGTCTTTTTGATATGCGCCTGGCTTACTGCCGCCGTGGGAAGCACATGCGTTAAAACGCCATCAGCCGTGTTGGCATCCGCGATGATGCTCTGAATGGATGTCTCGAATGCCGATTCCGTCTGGTTGAAATTGACCACCCAGTTGTTGGTGACCGAAATATTGCGCACGTTCTGCGTCACCACGATGCCGTTGCTTGGATTGTGATCCAAATCCAGCATCTGCAGGAAGCGATCGATGTTGATCACGGCCGGGTCGCTGCCCGTTCCGCCGGTGACCAGATCGACCGCAAACAGCAAGGGACCCGGTGTAGCCGGTACACCAAGGGGAACGTTGCCGATCTTGAAAGCAATCATTGACCCCACGTCATAGTTAAATTGGCCATCGGCACCGGTCGGACCATGCTTGCTTCCGGCCGTGTAATCCATGCCTTGGACGCGCGTCCGGAAAATTCCCGACGCCGTAGTCGGCGCGTCATTCACAGTGATGTTGAGACCAAATGTGGTGCTGCCGCCCGCATTGGTCGCGGTAATCGTGAAAGCCGCAGTCGGCACCACGTCCTTGGGCGTGCCCGAAATCGTTCCGCTCTGAGCATCTAGAAACAGTCCCCGGGGTAATGGAAACGCGGGAAGAAGCGTAAAAGTATCAACGCTTCCGGTCACCGTGGGCACCAGCGGCCGTATGGCGATGCCCTTCGTAGCGACGATGGCCGGATACGACAATCCGGTCGGCGCAGCCGGCACGACCGCCAATGAAAGTCCGAATGTCGTATTCCCAGTGGCGTTGCTGGCGGTGACCGTATACGTGGCGCGCGCCGTGAGAACGGTGGGG
>JANMXI010000314.1:0-13250 GCA_031394735.1 Pseudomonadota bacterium
TTTCACCCACACTAAGTCCGGATGACCCAAAAGATTTATTGGCGGCAAAAAGTAGAGCAATTGTCATGCTCCCAAAGCAGGTGTCTTTCGCAGCGTACTCAATCCAGATTGCCGAGTTTCCGCTGGCTGGTTGAGTGGAGATGCAATCGGCTTTGCGACCGGGTGCTACTGAATGCGACGGATTGCGATCATTATTTTGCGGCTTCCGGAACCATTCGCGGCTATCGGCCAGGCATGCGATAGAAGGCTCCTTTCTCACGGTGCACATCGAACGTGTCGCATCGTGCAGCAATGCGTTGCAAAGTATTGCGCGCCAAAGTGTCCACCGGGTGTCCACCAGAGTGTCCACCGGCCCGATGCCGAGTTCGAGCATCGCCGCCGCGAGAGTGTCGTTCGGTACTTACCGCATCGCGGGAATTTCAATGAGCATCTACGTTTGTGGGTCAGTTCGAGCGATACACCGACTGGTCGCCGGATTCCAGATATTCAAAAATGGGGCATGAAATTACATGACCGAATGCGCCAAACAACCAGCGGTGCGCCGAATTTGAGATCAGCGCGTCAGTCAACGCACCCTTCTTCTGGGGCATTAAAACAATCAACGTCAGCGAGCTTCGAGGAATCGAAACTCCCTCCGCACGCCCCACTATGTATTCTGCGCCTCCAAGAAGTAATGCGACTAACCGGATTGCGTAAAGCAAAGCTATACGCGATGCAGTCAGAAGGCTCATCCCGATGAGGATTCAGATCACGTCGCACTCGGTTGGTTGGCTCGAATCGGAAGTGCAAGAATGGATTGCTCGTCGAGTCGCATCGAGCAAAGCCTTACGTATCCGATGAATTTCTCTTGGTTGAGGCATACGCGCAGTCACCCACGACTACGCCTCCGCCGCTTTGAGTTCGACAATATTGCTGCCGTCCTTTTGCGCGCGCACCCGATCAAGCCAATCGGACCAATGCCGCATCATCTTTCGTCGTTCCGGAAGGCGCTGAGCCTTGTTGTACGCCGCTCTGACGGCGTTTCGTTCACCATGCGCCAACTGCAGTTCAATGACGTCCGGGTGCCAACCTTGCTCATTGAGATTGGTCGAGGCCGTCGTACGAAAACCGTGGGTCGTCATTTGCTCGTGGGCGTACCCCATGCGACGCAACGCGAAGTTGAGCGTGTTCTCGCTCATGCGGCGCTTCGTAGTCGTAAATGCCGGAAACAAATACCGACCTCTCCCCGTTATTCCATGCAACTCTCGCAGCAATTCCTGCACCTGAGTCGACAGCGGAACGATATGCGCCTCACGCATCTTCATTTTCTCAGACGGAATCCGCCATAGGGGCTCTGAGCTCTCCAAATCAATCTCCGACCACTCGGCCTGTCGCAACTCCCCCGGCCTGACGAAAACGTGAGGAGCAATGCGAAGCGCATACCAAGTGATGGGGTGACCATGGTAGGCATCTATGGCTCGCAATAACTCACCGATTCTTACGGGGTCTGTGATGGCGGCGTGGTTCTCGCTGACCACCGGCACCAATGCACCGCGCAAGGCGCCGGTCACATCGTGTTGTGCCCGATCTGTCACAACTGCGTACCGACATACTTGGCTAATGCGTTGCCGAACCCGATGGGCCGTTTCATTGAGACCGCGAGATTCAATGCGCTTGAGCGTCTTCAAGACATCACTGGCGAGGATCTTGTCGACAGGCCGAGAGCCCAAGTAGGGATACACCATCGTTTCAAGCATCCACGCCGCCTTCTCGTAGGTGCGTACCGCCAGTTTCTTCTTTTGCAGCGCCAACCATTCGCGCGCAACCAATTCGAAGGTGTTGCCGCGAGCGATCCGTTCAGCTTGGCGGTTGCCGCTGGGGTCGATTCCAGCGGCCAGCAACTTTCGCGCGTCACCCACCTTTTCCCGCGCAAGCTTCAGCGGCGTATCCGGGTAGATGCCGACGCCAATCATTTTTTCGCGTCCTTCGTATTGATAGCGAAACCGCCACAGTTTGCTGCCGTTGGGCTTGACCAGCAGTGTCAGACCATCCCGGTCGGCGAGTTTGAAGGGCTTGGGAGCTGGCTTTGCCACGAGAATTGCGCGATCGGTCAGCATCTGGGTACCACCTCGGTTGAGCGGCCTCGTACCCAGAAGCGTACCCAGAAAGTCTGGGTATAACGCCGTGGACGAGGCCAGACCACCACAGGCGTCGCAGTGCATTTTACTCTAGTTTTTGAGGGGTTTTTAGACGTCTACAGACGTGTGCAGACAAAAAACTGGTGCCGACTCACGGAATCGAACCGTGGACCCCATCATTACGAATGATGTGCTCTACCAGCTGAGCTAAGTCGGCGTATCTGGGTGTATTCCAGCGGAGCGCATTCTAGCGCGCTCAATTCATGGACGAAAGGCTGCCGCGCTGTTTTGCGACATTGCGCAGCTGTTTGGGGAGGGAAAACACCACATGTTCGGTGGTTCCGCTCACTTCCTGGGCCAGTTTGCCGCCCCAGGCCTGCAATTGTTCGATGACGCCGCGCACCAGAACCTCCGGCGCGGAGGCCCCGGCGGTCACGCCCACGACCTTGACACCCTCAAACCAGCTTCGGTCCAGGTATTCGGCGCCGTCGATCAGGTAGCCACGCTTACCGGATTTCTCGGCGATTTCCCGCAGCCGGTTGGAATTGGAACTGGTCTCCGAGCCCACTACGATCAGCACCTCGCAGCGCTCGATCAACTGTTTCACGGCATCCTGGCGATTCTGGGTGGCGTAGCAGATATCCTCACGGCGCGGCGCCTGCAAGGCGGGAAAGCGTTCGCGCAGCGCCTGCACCACCACGGCGGTGTCATCGACCGACAGCGTGGTCTGGGTGACGAACGCGACGCGCTCAGGATTGCGCACCGGCAGACGCGCCACATCGTCGGCGGTCTCGACCAGATAGATCTGGCCGCCGTGCGCCGTGTCGAATTGTCCCATGGTGCCCTCCACTTCCGGATGCCCGGAGTGGCCGATCAGAAACACCTCGCGAGCCTCGCGGGCGTAGCGCGTGACTTCCATATGCACCTTGGTGACCAGCGGGCAGGTGGCATCGAACACGGTGAGCGTGCGCCGTCGGGCCTCGTCCTGCACGGCTCGCGCCACGCCGTGCGCGCTGAAGATCACGGTCGCGCCATCCGGGACATCGTCAAGTTCCTCGACGAAACGTGCGCCGATGTTGCGCAGGCGTTCAACCACATATTTGTTGTGCACGACTTCGTGGCGCACGTAGATCGGCGCGCCGAACAATTCAATCGCGCGCTCGACGATGTCGATGGCGCGGTCCACTCCTGCACAAAATCCGCGAGGATTGGCGAGGAGGATGTCCATCTAGGCTTTGGACCCCGAGGACCGACGACCCGTATCCATCAAGGCATCCAGCAGCAGCAATGCCGCCCCCACGGTGATGGCCGAGTCGGCGACATTGAAGGCCGGGAAATACGCGTTTTCCCAATGCACATGGATAAAGTCCACCACATACCCCAGTCGGATTCGGTCAATGACGTTGCCCACTGCGCCGCCCAGGACCAGGGCCAGAGCCGGCGACAACAGCGCATTGCCACGCCGCGGCAGCTGCAGCATCCACACCAGGATACCCAGGCTCACGGCCGTCGCAAGGCCGATGAAGAACCAGCGCTGCCAGCCGGCCTGATCGGCCAGGAAGCTGAATGCTGCGCCGAGATTGTGCATGCGCGTAATCTGCAACACAGGCAGCACGTTCATGAACTCGAACTCGGTGAAATGGCGGGCGATGAAGTCCTTGCTCCATTGATCCAGCGCAATCACTACCAGGGTCAATCCCAACCAGCGCCAGGCGCCGCCGCGATTGGTCAATATGTTCATGCGAAATGGCGCTCCTCTCCGGGTCCTTCCACATTGACTACGCAACGCGCGCACAATTCCGGGTGCCGCGCATCGCTGCCCACGTCGGCTCGCAGGTGCCAGCAGCGCACACATTTGGGTGCGCTCGAGCGCGTGACGTCGATTTCCAGCAGCTCGTCCGCCATGCCGGTGCCGCCTGCCTTGTGTTTGAGTCGCGCCTGACTGGTGATGAGCACGAAGCGCAGTTCGTCCTGCAGCGGCGCGAACGTTTTCGTTTGCGCATCGTTGACGTGCACGGTCACCTCGGCTTCGAGCGGCGCGCCAATCGTACCGGCCGCACGCAATTTCTCCAGCAAGCCGGCGACCTGCACTTTGAGTGCAATCACCGCATTCCAATCGATGGCCGCTTCACGCTCGACGCCGGCGGGGAACTGATGCCATTCGTTCAGGAACACCGACGCATTGGGCTTGCCCGGCAGGTACTTCCAGGTTTCCTCGGCGGTAAAGCTCAACACCGGCGCCACCCATCGGACCATCGCCTGCGCAATGTGGAACATTGCCGTCTGCGCCGAGTGCCGCGACTTGCTGCTCGTAGGCGTCGTGTAGAGGCGGTCCTTGATGATGTCCAGATAAAAGCCGCTCAGGTCTACGACGCAGAAGTTGTGAATCTTCTGGTAGATGTCGTGCAGCTCATAGTTGCGATACGCCGTCACCACCTCGTTTTGCACGGTGAAGGCGCGCGACAGCGCCCATTGATCCAGTGCGATCAATTCATCCCACGGAACCGCATGCCGCGCCGTGTCGTAACCGTGCAGATTGCCGAGCAGGAAGCGCAGTGTATTGCGAATGCGGCGGTAGGAGTCGGCGATGCGCTTGAGAATTTCATCCGACACCGTAATTTCTTTCGAGTAGTCGGTGGCCGAGACCCACAGGCGCAGCACGTCCGCGCCGAGATTCTTCATCACGGCCTGCGGCAGAATGACATTGCCCAGGGATTTGGACATCTTGCGGCCCTTCTCATCCACCGTAAAACCATGCGTGAGCACGGCACGGTACGGCGCGCGTCCATGCAGCGCGATCGAGGTGAGCAGCGAGGAATGAAACCAGCCGCGATGTTGGTCCGAGCCTTCCAGATACAGATCTGCCGGCACGGTGGCTTCGGGGCGGATCTGCGACAGGCAATGGTGCATGACGCCCGAGTCCATCCACACGTCCATGACGTCGGACACCTTGTCGTAGTCGGCAGCATCGGCGCCGATCAGATCGGCCGCGTCCACATCGAACCAGGCATCGATGCCGTCTTTCTGCACACGCTTGGCGACCGCTTCGATGATCTCCTGCGTACGAGGATGTAGTTCACCGGTCACCTTGTGCACAAACAACGGAATCGGCACGCCCCACGTGCGCTGCCGCGAGATGCACCAGTCGGGGCGATTGGCGATCATGCTGCTGATGCGCTGCTCACCCCAATCGGGCATCCAGTCCACATGCGCAATGGCTTCGAGCGCGCCTTTGCGCAAGCCCGCCTGCTCCATGCTGATGAACCATTGCGGCGTGGCGCGAAAGATGACCGGCGTCTTATGGCGCCAGCAATGCGGATACGAATGTTGATAGGACTCCGCCTTCAACAATCGGCCATGTTCCTTGAGCACCTCGATGACGTGCGCGTTCGCCTCGAACACCGGCTCGCCGGCGAACAGCAGCGTCGCGGGCAGGAAGCGTCCGTCGCCACCGACCGGATTGTCGACCTCGAGGTTGTATTTACGACCGACGATATAGTCGTCCAAGCCATGTCCCGGTGCGGTGTGAACGGCGCCGGTGCCGGCATCCAGCGTCACATGCTCGCCAAGCACCACGGGTACGGTGCGATCGTAGAAAGGATGCCGCAGCAACAACCCCTCGAGCGCCGCGCCCTTCGCCGTGGCCACGGTCTTGTACGAACCAATGCCCAGAATCACTGCCACTTTGGCTGCAAGCTCCGTTGCCAACAGCAGGCGCTCAGTGCCAGAACCGAGATCGAACTCAATAAGTGAATATTCAAACTCAGGATGCAGAGCCACGGCGCGATTTGCGGGCAGTGTCCACGGCGTCGTCGTCCAGATGGCGATTGCGGCAGCGCCGCTCGCAATCCCCATTCGCTTGGCGAGATCCGCGCTATCCGCCGCCGCGAAGCGCACATAGATGCTGGGCGAGGTTTTGTCTTCGTATTCCACTTCCGCCTCGGCTAATGCCGAGCGGCAGTTCAGGCACCAATGCACAGGCTTGTAGCCCTTGTACAAATGGCCGTTCTTGATGATGCCGGCGAAGGCGCGCAATTGTTCCGCCTCGTAGCGCGGCAGCATGGTCATGTACGGATTGTCCCAATCACCGAGCACGCCCAGGCGTTTGAAATCCGTGCGCTGTGCGTCGACCTGCTTCAGCGCGTATTCGCGGCAGGCGGCGCGGAACGCCTTCGCGTCCAACTTCTGACCGACGCGACCATGCGTCTTCTCCACCTGCATTTCGATCGGTAATCCATGGCAATCCCAGCCAGGAATGTACGGCGCATCGTAACCATCGAGCGTGCGCGATTTGACGATCACGTCTTTGAGAATCTTGTTGACGGCGTGACCCAGGTGGATGGTGCCGTTCGCATACGGCGGACCGTCAGGCAGGATAAAGGTGGGCCGGCCCTTCGCAGCAGCACGAATCTTGCCGTACAACCCGTCTTTTTCCCACGCAGCAATCATCGCCGGCTCACGATTGGCGAGGTCCGCCTTCATCGGGAAATCCGTAACGGGCAAGTTGATCGTATTCTTGTAATCAGCCACACAACACCTTTGATCATCGAACCAACATCATCCTCAGTACGCCAGCGCCGCGCGAGCCTGCGCGGCATCCACGTTCATCTGCTGCACCATGGCATCCAGCGAGGGAAATTTTTCTTCATCGCGAAGCTTGCGCACGAACTCCACTTCAATGGGCATGCCGTACAGGTCGCCCTTGAAATCGAATACATGCACTTCGAGCAAGGGCTCCACGCCGTTCACGGTGGGCCGCGTTCCCAAGCTCGCAACCGCCGGCAGCGCGTCGTTTTCGATGCCGTGCACCCGCACCGCCAGCACGCCCCACACCGGCGACTTCTTGCGCTTCAACGGCAGGTTCGCGGTTGGAAACCCCAGTTCGCGGCCGATCTTCTTGCCGTGCGTCACGCGACCCATCATGCGATAGCGCCGACCGAGCAGGCGCGCCGCGCCGTCATAGTCCGCCTGCGCCAGTTCCTCGCGAACGCGCGTGCTGCTGACGCGCGCGCCATCACACACGATGCCTTGGATCTGCTCCACTTCAAAGCCATGCTGCCGACCCAGGTCGCGCAGGTTCTCGCAGGTGCCGGCCGCGTGATTGCCGTAGCGAAAATCCGGTCCTACGACAACGTGACGCGCACCCAGCGCATCGATGAGCAGGTGCTGCACGAAATCATCCGGCGACATGTCGCGCATGCGTTCATTGAAATTCAGGCTGACGAAGCGATCCACGCCGTTCGCCGCCAGGCTCAAAAACTTCTCGCGCCATCGTGTCAGTCGCGGCGGCGCATGCGCCGGGTCCAGAAACTCTTTCGAGCTGGGCTCGAACGCCAGCACCACCGCCGGCACGTCGAGTGCCGCCGCGCGCAACTTCAGCACGTCGATCATCGCCTGATGACCCAGGTGCACACCGTCGTAATTACCGACGGTCAGCGCACAGCCGCGATGCCGGGGCAGAAGATTGTGGACGCCGCGAACGAATTCCATGCTGGCCTTCAGTGACGCACGTGATGCGGACGCATGCCGGCCGCGAACAAGGCTACAAAATACACTGCCAGGCCGGCTACTACACAGATACCGAGGTGTTCGACGCGTTGCCAGGTGCGCATCGCAAACCAGGACGGCAGATCACCGGCGAGCCACCACAGCAAAACCGCCATCAGCGCGCTGGCGCCGAGGACGCGAACCAGTAAGACCGGCCAGCCAGCGGTTGGTTTCAAGACCTGTGCCCGACGCAGACCCCGATACAGCAGTGCTGAATTCACGCAGGCCGAGAGGCCGGTGGACAACGCCAAAAAGGCATGCGGCGCAGGCAACAGCTTGAAATACACCAGCGGTGCGATCACCGCGACATTCAGACCGATATTCACGCCCAGCGACACCAGGCTGACGCGCACCGGCGTGCGCGTGTCCTGACGCGCGAAATAACCCGGCGCCAGCACCTTCACAAAGCTGAAACCCAGCAGCCCGAACGAATACGCCATGAGCGCGTAGGAACTCATCGTTACGTCGAACGCGCTGAAACGGCCGTGCCCGAAAAAGGTCGCGGTCAGCGGGCCGGCCAGAAAGAACAGCGCGACGGCAGCCGGCAGCACCATGATAACCACCAGCTTCAGCGCCCAATCCAGCGTATTGGAGAATCGCTCCGGCGCCTCGGCGGCATGGTGACCGGACAGACTGGGCAGGATGACCGTGGCCAGCGCGATGCTGAAAACGCCCAACGGAAATTCGACCAACCGGTCCGCGAAATACATCCAGGTGACGCTGCCGGTGACCAGGAAAGAGGCGATTTGCGTGTCCAGCAACAGGCTCACCTGCGCCATGGAGGAGCCCAGGATGCCGGGGATCATGAGCTTGCCGACCTTGCGCACGCCGGCGTGATCCCAGCGCCAGCGGGGCCAGCCGAGGAGCTTCAGTTTCAGTAGGAACGGCACCTGAAAGGCCACCTGCACGATGCCGCTGATGAACACCGACACCGCCATCACCAGACCGGGATTGGGGAAATGCGGTGCGATCCACACCGCTGCCACGATCATGATCAGATTCATGAGCACTTGGGTGAAGGCCGGCGGACCAAAGCTGCCGTAGCTGTTCAACACCCCGCTGCCGAGGGCCGTCAGGGAGATGAAAAACAAGTAGGGAAAGGTCAGCCGAAGCATTTCCACGGCTAGGTCGTGGCGCACGCCATCGTGCGCAAAGCCTGGCGCGAACGCCCAGATGATGAACGGCGCGCCGATGACACCGATGACCGTGATGACGAACAGTGCCAGCCCCAGGGTGCCGGCCGCCCCGCTGATCAGTTCCTCCACTTCTTCATGGCTGTTCTGATGCTTGTATTGCGACACCACCGGCACGAAGGACTGCGAAAACGCCCCTTCGGCAAACAGGCGGCGCAGGAAATTGGGGATCTTGTAGGCCACCAGGAAGGCATCGGCGATCGGCCCGCCGCCGAACAGCTGCGCCTGGGCGACATCGCGCATCATGCCCGTGATTCGTGACAACAAGGTCGTCAAACCGACGACGGAAGTGGACTTGAAGATGGCGCGGCTCATGTGCGGTGCACACTATAGCAAGCCTCGCGAAGGCCTTTCGGCCCTATCATTGACATACGAGGTTCCCACACCCAAAATACACGGCTGATTTTCCAGGAGCCCGCCTTGGCCAATACCAAATCTGCCGAAAAAGCCTCACGCCAAGCGGTGGTTCATCGCCGCCGCAACGACGCGGCCACCTCCCAGCTACGCAGCGCAATCCGCAAAGCGACGTTGGCCCTGAAAACCGGCAAGCATGACGATGCCGCAAAAGCTTTGAGTGAAGCCACCCCGATCATCGACAGCATGGTCAACAAGGGCATCATTCACCGCAACAAAGCCGCTCGCCATAAGAGTCGGCTGACGAAGCAGATTCGCGCACTCGCGAAATAGCTTTTTAAGGACGTGCCCGTCAGGGATGCGCGCCTGTCACGGGCGCGCGCTTTGATTCAATCCCAGGTGCTTTTTTTGCGCGCATCGGCGCGCAGACACATTTTTGAGTCTGCCGTCAGGCAGAAAACTGTTAGTCCGCGACCGGCGCACCGGTGCGCGGATGTTCGTCCAAGTAGCGCATGACTTCCATTTTAAGCTCATCGGTGCCGGCACCCGTCGCACCGGAAATCTGAAACACCCGCCCCTTCCAGCGTAGACGTCGCACGATGTCCTTGGTGCGCCTCGTAGCCTCGGCAGGCTCCAACAGATCGACCTTGTTAATCAGCAGCCAACGTTCCTTCGCCGCCAGATCCTTGGCGAATTTCTTCAGCTCCGCGATGATGGTGCGAGCGTCCTTCACCGGGTCGGCATCCGGATCCGGCGGGCTGATATCCACCAAGTGCAGCAGCACGCGTGTGCGCTGCAGATGCTTGAGAAAGCGAATGCCTAAGCCCGCACCTTCCGCCGCGCCTTCGATGACGCCGGGAATGTCGGCCATCACGAAACTGCGTCCCGGTCCCGTCGACACCACGCCCAGATTCGGAAACAGCGTGGTGAACGGATAGTCGGCCACTTTGGGGCGCGCCGCAGACACGGCCCGGATCAAGGTGGACTTACCCGCATTGGGCAGGCCCAGCAGACCCACGTCCGCAATCAACTTCAATTCCAGCGCCAGCGTGCGCGCCTCACCCGGCAGACCCATGCCCGCCTTGCGCGGCGTGCGGTTGGTGCTGGATTTGAATTTCGTATTGCCCCAGCCGCCCTTCCCGCCCTTGCCCACCAGCAAGAGCTGGCCGTCGGCAGTCAGGTCGCCCAATTGCTCCTGCGTATCGACGTCGACGATCACCGTACCGATGGGCACTGCAATCTCAATGTCTGCGCCGCCATGGCCGGTGCAATCGTTGCCGCTGCCGCTTTCGCCGTTCTTGGCCTTGTAGGTGCGCTGGATGCGAAAATCCGCGAGGGTGTTCAACCCTTCCACCGCCTTGAGGTAGACGCTGCCGCCCAAGCCGCCGTCACCGCCGTCGGGACCGCCGAAGGGCATGAATTTCTCGCGCCGAAAACTCACACAGCCGCGGCCACCGTTGCCGGCTTGGATCTTGAGAGTTGCTTCGTCGATGAACTTCATAAATTAAAAAGGGGACGGGTGTTGGCCCGTCCCCTTGTTTTTTGTTCGCGAGCGATGCTGCCCGCGAGTGGCATCTTCAGCCGGAGATGACGCTGACGTACATCTTCTGCTCGGCGCCTTTGACCTTGAATTCCACCTTGCCATTCGCCGTGGCGAACAAGGTGTGGTCAGTGCCGATGCCCACGTTCACACCGGGGCGATACTGGGTGCCGCGCTGACGGATGAGGATGTTGCCGGAGGCGACTTGCTCACCACCGAACTTCTTCACGCCAAGGCGTTTGGAATGGGAATCGCGGCCGTTGCGAGTACTGCCGCCTGCTTTTTTATGTGCCATGGATAGTCTCCTTCAAACCTTATGCGACGATGGACGTGATCTTCACGTCCGTGTACGGCTGGCGGTGCGAACCTTCGCGCTTGTAGTGCTTACGGCGACGGAACTTCACGATGCGCACCTTATCGCCCTTGCCGTGCTTTTCCACGGTGGCCGTGACGGTGGCGCTGGCGAGATAGGGGGAGCCCAGCTTGAGGTCGGCGCCTGCGCCCACCAACAGAACCTGCTTGAACTCGACGTTTGAACCTTGTTCGGCGTCGAGCTTCTCGATGCGAACCACGGCGCCTTCTTTGACGCGGTATTGCTTACCGCCAGTGGCGATCACGGCATACATAATAGGGACTCCAGCTACCGGGCCGGTCGGCCCGAAAAATAGCCGCGAATTGTACTTCGGGACGGGGTTTGGGTCAATTCCGACCCCGGAACGGTGGCTTCGAGGGAGCTGCTGGCTCCCGCTCCGTTTTGGTGAAAAACGCAGGGACGGCTTCGGCGACGCGTTTTCTTCGGTAACATGTCGTCTTGCCATGAGTCTTTCATGAAATTAGAAAAAATACGCGCGCTCGTTGCCACTGATTTTCAAGAGGTCGACCGCGTCATACAGCAGCGCCTGCACAGCCCCGTCGCCCTGGTAGACCAGGTCGCGACGTACATCATTCATTCGGGCGGCAAGCGACTGCGCCCTCTACTGGTGCTGTTGGCAGCACGCGCCTGCGGTCATAGCGGGGCCCGGCATATCGACGGCGCCGCCATCATCGAATTCATCCACACCGCCACCCTGCTGCACGATGACGTGGTGGACGGTTCGTCGATGCGCCGCGGTCGGGATACGGCGAACGAAGTATTCGGCAACGCCACCAGCGTGCTGGTGGGAGACTTTTTATATTCGCGTGCCTTTCAGATGATGGTCGCGCTGGATCGCATGCCGGTGATGAACATCATGGCCGATGCCACCAACACCATCGCCGAAGGCGAAGTGCTGCAATTGATGAATGCGCGCGATCCGGAGACCACGGAACAGCGCTATCTGGAAGTCATCTATCGCAAAACCGCGCGACTGTTCGAGGCCGGCGCGCATGTCGCGGCCGTGCTCAGCGATGCGCCGCCTGACATCGAAACGGCGCTGGCCCGTTATGGCAAACACATCGGCACCGCGTTTCAGCTCGTCGATGACGCGTTGGATTACCAGGCCGACGAAGCCAGTCTCGGCAAGCATTTGGGCGATGACCTCGCAGAGGGCAAGCCCACGCTGCCACTCATCTACGCGCTGCAGCACGGCGATGATGCACAGCGAGAATTGATCAAATCTGCGATCCGCAACGGCAGCGTCGAACGTCTGGCCGAGATCACACGCGCCGTTGCAAGCCTGGGGGGGCTTGCGTACACTGCCCGCCTCGCGCAAAGCGAGGTAGATCAGGCGCTTATCGCCTTGGCGCCATTGCCGCCAAGTGTTTTCAAGGACGGATTGCGCGAACTCGCAGAGTTTGCGGTGGCGAGAAAGCACTGATTTTGTCGATTTCGGGGTGTAGCTCAGACTGGTAGAGCGCTACGTTCGGGACGTATAGGTCGCAGGTTCAAATCCTGTCACCCCGACCACTAAAATCAATATCTTATGATCTGTCAGCGGCACCAACGCCTCGATCATAATATGCTGGTGACTTTCTGGTGACTCAATCAGAGAAGGTGCACCCAACAATAGGCGAGATCGCCAAGGCACAGCAGCTCGCCGCGAAAAAACTCAGCGCCATCGAGCAGCACCCCGCGATCCGTATGACGGGCGAGCAATACCGGCAGACGCTTGAGAATGCCGGGACTGCGTTGGTGAGTGAGGCGGCGCGGCGGGTGCAGGAGGCCTCTTGGTCCGTCGCCGCGGAGGCGAAACGACTGGAGGCCACCATCGGCGCTGCGCGCACGAAACGTCGGCAGCTTGAGGTCCTGGCCAGCGTCGCCGGCGGCGCATTGCTCATCGGGATTTTGCTGTCGCCGTTCCTGGCGCGGTTGTTGCCGTTTGGGCTCGATGAAAATATCGCTTCGCTCGTTCTGCATGCCGATCGCTGGGGCGCCGGCGGGCGCTTGATGGCGGCAGCGAATCCGGAGAGTTGGCACGATTTTCGAGCCTCGATCGATCTGTTTCGCGTCAACCAGAACGCGCTCGCGCAATGCCGCGAGGCAGCGTTGAAGGCAAAGAAAGAACAACGCTGCGCGATCAC
>JANMXI010000315.1:0-3795 GCA_031394735.1 Pseudomonadota bacterium
GGGAAGCACTGCCGCAGCTCGACGAACAGACGTTGGTTGCAGTCCCCAATCGATATCCGGACCTGGCCGACGTCAAGGGCCAGCCGCAGGCGCGTCGCGCGCTGGAGATTGCGGCGGCCGGACAAGCACAGCCTGCTGATATTGTGTCCCTCTAAACCCAGCCATACGCGTCACGTTAACTGTTAACCGGCCTCCGATGATTGTTCCCTCAGGATCTGGATGCGGTTGACCGCGGCTTCGATGTAGCGAACTCGGATGCGAGCGAGATCACGTGCGCGCTAGTGACTCTTGCTCCGCGAGCGAACCTGCTTCGCTACGACCGCAGGCATCACCGACTGTGCCGCAACCTCGCGCAATACGTTGAGCATTGTCCGCGCCCCCGGAGAAAGTTTCTGGTTCCGGCGTGTGACGATCCCCGCCGGCCCAAGTTGCAGATCGAGGCGGATCGGCAAGGTGACAAGCGCGCCCGAATCGCAGTAACGCCGCACCACGTCCGTCGGCAGCGGCGCGACCATGTCACTGATTTCGAGCAGGCTCGTGATGACGGGCAGGGATGATGTCTCGACTAGCTGCTTCGGCATTTCCAGCCCCCGTTCGAGTAGCAGCAACGAGATCCGATCGCGCAGCACGTTACCACGCGGACCGATGACCCAGGTTTGCGGAGTGAGTTCGTTCCAGGTCAGTCCGCGTTTGCGCGAAAGCGGGTGACCGGCGCGGCTCACCATCGCATGCCGGGCTTCGCCCAGCGGCTCGAAATGCAGTTCCGTCAGGGCCCGTGGATTGTGCATGCGGGCAATCACCATGTCGAGATCGCCGTCCTGCAGGCGTTGCAACAGAGGTTCGCTGAAGTCCATTTCGATACTGACGGACACTTGCGGAAAGCGTTGCTTCAGGGTCGCCACTGCGAGTGGCACCAGGTCCGTGGCGGATGTGATCACGGTGCCGATGGCCGCCTGGCCGCTCAGCCCGGACCTCAGCGCGGAGACTTCGTCGAACGCGTGCTTGAGTTCCTCGAGAGCGCTGCGCGCGTGGCGCACCAGAATTTCTCCGTACCAGGTGGGCTCCACTCCACGGGTATGCCGAGTGAACAACTTGACGCCGAGCGTCTCCTCGAGCTCGCGCAACAGCTTCGATGCGGCGGGCTGCGTCATATGCGAGGCATCCGCCGCATGAAGCACAGACCGATGCTCATCGAGATGGACCAGCAACTGAAGCTGACGGGTTTTGAATCGCGACGAGATGAACTGGTCGTTTGAATGTGTCATCAAGGCACCTCCACTTCAGTATTCCTAAATTATATAGCGACTGTGATTTAAGTCATTATTAAAATATATCGAAAGCGGCTAGCATTTCTTCGTCGACTCGCTGCATACGCGCCGAGCCTTGCCGATCACAAAGGAGAGTTGGAAAATGGACACACGCACCATTGAAGTCCCGACTGACGGGATTGCGCCGGAAGAATTTCTGGCCCGCGTCGCCACCGTACGTACAGCACTTGGGAAAGCCAATCTCGTCGGATTGGTGGCATTCGGCGATTGCTGGCGCGGCGCCAACATCACGTACTTCACCGAGTTCCGCCCGCTTGACGGCGTATCCGACATCGCCAATGCTGTCCTGTTGCTCGGCGTCGATTCGGAGCCGGTGCTGTTCGTGTCCGACCAGTGCCTCGCCTATGCGACCAGCTGCACGAATTTCGCGGTCCGCAGCCTCACTGAACTGACCGACCGGGTGCGCGACTTCTCGCAACGCCTTCGGACCGGCATCCTCGGGCTGGCCGGCGCCGCGTACATCCCGGCGAGCGTCCTCGATCGCATCAATGCGGGACTCGGCGCGCTGAAGCTCCAGCCGAGCGCAGTGCTCGCCGAAATCAAGGCGATCAAAAGCGACGCGGAAGTGCACCTGATGCGCAAGGCCGCAGCGTTGACCGATGCGGCAATGGCTGCCATTCGCGATGCGCTCGCTGACGGCCGTCCGTACTCCGAACGCGAGCTCGCGCTGATCGCCGATCGAGCGATGCTGGCTGGCGGCGCCGACCGCACGGCATTCGACTCCATGGTGCAGGCGGGCCCGCGCTCGGCTTACAACCTTGCCCGTCCGACCGACCGCATCGTGCAGCCTGGCGACTTGGTGATGACCGACATCGGCGCGCGCTACCGGGGTTATGTGGCCGACGGCGGCCGCGGGTTCACCTATGGTCCCGCCGGCCCCGACAAGATGGCGATCGTCGCCGCGGCCGCACGTGCAGTCGAGGCCGGTCTCGCCGCTGCGCGGCCCGGTATGGCGGCTATGGAACTCAACGCTGTCATTCAACAGGCGCTGGTGAAGTCCGGCTACGAGCAATACTCGAGCGAGGCCAAGGGGCACGGCACCGGTCACGGCACCGGCATGGACCCTGAAGAAGAGGCGCCCTGGATCGGCCCGGGCAACACGACGATCCTCCTGCCGAATATGGTCTTCACATTGAAGTCGACGATCACTGTTCCGAACGTCGGCGGCTTGCGCACCGAACGTATTGTGCGCCTGAGCACGACGGGGGTCGAAGCGCTCGACCAGTTTCCGATGGAGTGCCACTGGTAGTCGATTGCGAGCGAGGCGCAGGCGCGCCCCGCATTTCTTCATTAGCCAACCTTGTTAAGATCTGGAGGAATCAAACATGAATGCATCAGCAAGCTTGCCGGACGCAGCCCGAATCAGGCGGGTCCTCGTTTCATCCGTGATCGGCACCGCCATTGAGTGGTACGACTTCTTTCTGTACGCGACGGCGTCGGCGCTCGTTTTCGCCAAGCTTTTCTTTCCGACGTTCGACCCCGTGGTCGGCACGATTGCGGCTTTTGGCAGCTTTGCCGTCGGCTACATCGCTCGCCCGTTTGGCGCAGTGTTCTTCGGCCACTTCGGTGACCGCATCGGCCGCAAGACGGCGCTGGTCGCGACGCTGATGATCATGGGTGTCGCCACGACGGTCATCGGCCTGTTGCCAACCTACGACTCGATCGGCGTCTGGGCGCCGATCCTGCTGGTGGCGATGCGCTTTTGCCAGGGCCTTGGCGTGGGTGGCGAATGGGGCGGAGCCGTGCTGATGGTGGTCGAGTCGGCACCTCCGGAAAAGCGCGGCTTCTACGGCGCATTTCCGCAGTTGGGCGTGCCGCTCGGCTTGTTGTTGTCCTCCGGCATCTTTCAGCTGGTGGCCGGCATGTCGAACGAAGACTTTCTGTCGTGGGGCTGGCGCGTTCCGTTCCTCTTGAGCGTAGTGCTCATCGGCATCGGGCTCTTCATCCGGACACGCGTCCAGGAATCGCCGGTCTTCGAGGAGGTGAAGTCTAGCCATGAGGTCGTGAAGGCGCCCCTGATCGAGCTTTTGCGGCGCTATCCGAAGGAAATCCTGCTTAGCGTCGGGACGCGGTTCGCCACTGACATCACCTTCAACGTGATCAACGTCTTCGTCCTGGTGTATGCGACCCAGCAGCTCGGGCTGTCCCGTAGCCTGATGCTGAACGCGATTATCATCGGCTGCATCGTCGCACTCGGGACGCTTCCGCTCTTCGGCAAGCTGTCCGACCGCATCGGACGCCGGGCGACGTACATGGTTGGCGCCGTGTTCGTGGCGATCTACGGCTTCGCGTTCTTTCCGCTGCTCGAAACGAAAAATACAACGCTAATCTTCATTGCCTACGTTATAGGTATCGCGGTGAGCCAAGCTTCGGTATACGGCGTCCAGTCGACGTGGTTCGCCGAACTGTTCGGAACGAAGGTACGCTACACTGGCGCGTCGCTGCCCTACCAGATCGCCGGAATCAT
>JANMXI010000316.1:0-15146 GCA_031394735.1 Pseudomonadota bacterium
CGCTCTTCGAGCATCCGGGCGCGGTACCGCTGAGCCTACTCGGCACGATGGTCTACATCGTGGGCATCGGCACGACCGCAACGGCGGTCATCATGCTGTTCATGCAGATATCGGACTGGCGCTACGAAATCTCCACCCTCATTTTTATCCTCGGTCTGCTGGTCGGCGCCGTCACCGATGTCTTAAGCATCGGCGCCAACATCCGCGGCCAATTCGATTTGTTCAATCTGGACGACTGCGCCTACGCCATCGTGTACGCCCTGTTCGCAACGGCAGCGACAGTGGAAACGATGGCATCGTTCTGTCGGTCACTGACAACGGTTCCGGATTCGACCCGCGAATTGCTTCGTCAGTTGGATTGGGAATCAAGATGATGGACTATCGCGCCCGCGTACTCGGAGGCACCTTGCATTTCGAAGCCGGCGAAGCCGGGGGCACGCGCATCGTGGCGCAGATTCCGACCTGCACGATCAACTAACCGCCAGCGCCGGCACCAGGCAAATGTGTGTGATCTCCGCCGGCACCCCGAAGCGCTTGGGCGGCCCCCAATAGCCGGTGCCGCGATTCACGTACACCCATAGATCGTTGAGCTGGTTAAGACCGGCTGAGAAGGTATTGAAAAAGCCGACGAAGTGATTCCAGGGCCAGAATTGGCCGCCATGCGTATGCCCGGAAAGTTGCAGATCGAATCCCGCCTGCTCGGCGGCGATGGCGCTACTGGGTCGATGCGCCAGCAGCAGTCGCACATGGGCATCGGCGGGCGCGCCGAGGAGCGAGGCCGCCGGATCGCTGCGTTGCGCCGGATCAAAATGATGCGCGCTCTCATCGGTGACGCCGGCGATGACCAGCGAGGCCTCATCATGCGTCAACACCACATGCTGATTCTTCAGGACGGTCATGCCGAGGCGCTTGAATTCCGCACTCCATTCCCGCTCGCCGGAATAATACTCATGATTGCCGGTCACGAAGAATGCGCCGTGACGTGCAGTGAGCTGCGACAAGGGTTCCGTGTGCGCAGACAGATGCGCAACCGTCCCGTCCACCACATCGCCGGTGACGGCGATCAGATCGGCTCGCAGCGTGTTGACGCGATCGACGATGGCGGTGACAAATGCGCGCTTGATCGTGGCGCCGACATGAATGTCGCTGATCTGCACGATGGAAAAGCCATGCAAGGCATCCGGCAGATCGCGAATGGGTACATCGACGCGCTGCACGCTCGCGCCGCGGCGCGCGATGCAGAGCCCGGCAATCGACAGGAACAGCGCGCCGACCACGACGATCCAGGCGGTCACCGATGCAAGCTTCTCAAACTCCGTGTGCACGACAAAACTGGCCACAGCCAGAAAACCGTCGCGCAGCAGCGTGAGCACGAACAGCGAAGAGAACAGACCCATGGCCAGAAAACCGACCCACGCCAGGCGCTCGGCCAGGCGTTGATTGCGCATCGAGCGCACGCTCATCGACACCGGCATCAGGCCGCAGGAGGCCAGCAGATAGACCGCAAATGCGATTTGCGCCGCGGCAACGCCGGACAGTGCCGGTATCAACCGCCAGCCAACGTACACATGCAAGACAACAAGCAATATCAAAGGATTGGACAGCAAACGGCGTGGTGACATGGGGACTAAGATGAATGAATGGGCCTGTGAATCTGGGGGCGGTTGCGGGTTACTTCAAGGCAGGCTATGCGCCCATCCAAACTGGGTCAGGGTATGGCGGGCTTGGTGCACCCCACGCCCTCACAACGCAGTGCCGTGAAAACCTCGCCGCGAATCAGCCAGCGGCCGTCGCGTTTCACCCATTGCGCCGAATAACGGCCGCTGACGATGACCGGTGCGGTCGGACTGCCCTCGTGCCAGGCCCATTCGCCGGATTCAAAGGCCAGCGGCCATGCATCGCTGACGTCAATCGTCAGCGGCGTGCGTACAAACAAGTTGTGAGGATCGTCGGCGAAGAGTTGCCGGTACGCCTGCTTGCCTTGCACGAATCCACCCAGTCCACGCCGAATGTCCACGTCTTCGGTCCAGTAGCGCGCGATGCCATCGACATCACCGGCGACGATGGCGGCATTTTGTGCAAGCCGGGAGCTGCGGATCGCGCTGACGTCGGCCACAGAAGTACCCGACATTGTCCGCGGCACGGTGTTCGCGCAGCCGCCGATTGCAAAAATTGCCGTCAACAGCGCGGGGATCAGTAGACGAACGCTTCGACCCGGCATGAACATCTCCACCTTCAATAATGACAGCCACTCTACCGCCAGCCTCGCCGCTCGCATCGTTGCGAAGGCTGCTGGCGGCAGTCCGTATTCCAGTATCATAACTGTATGTCTCCCGATCCGACGCAATCACAAGAACTGAAGCGGCTGGCGACACAGGCCATGCGCGACCGCGGCCTGGTGCCGGATTTCTCGCCGCGCGCGCTGCAG
Source organism: Pseudomonadota bacterium (assembly GCA_031394735.1). Taxonomy (GTDB): domain Bacteria; phylum Pseudomonadota; class Gammaproteobacteria; order Steroidobacterales; family Steroidobacteraceae; genus TMP-86. Next base: position 2,429 of record JANMXI010000316.1, read on the forward strand.
GAAGCGGACGCCTTCTCCACGGCGATCATCGAAACCGGCGGTGCCATCCGCGATCTGCGCCCATTGCTCTGGTCCTCCATCGACAATGACGATTCGCGCGACCTCGACCAGCTCGAAGTGGCCCAACCGCTCGAGGGCGGCGACACCCAGATCCTGGTGGCGATCGCAGACGTCGACAGCATGGTGAAAATAGGCACTGCGATCGATGCTCACGCGCGCGCCAATACGACCTCGGTCTATACCGCGGCGCAGATTTTCCCGATGCTGCCGGAGAGATTGTCCACGGACTTGACCTCGCTCAACCAAGATCAGGAACGCATGAGCATCGTGTTCGAGATGCGTCTTGCGCCGGACGGCACGTTGCAGGCCTCTGACATTTATCGAGCCGTGGTCGTCAATCGCGCCAAGCTCGCCTACCGCAGTGTGGCGTCTTGGCTCGACGGTGCAGGTCCTGCGCCCGCGTTGGTGGAGTCGGTCGCCGGATTGGAACAGCAGCTACGCTTGCAGGACACAGTCGCACAGAGTCTGCGGCAGCGACGGCTGTCGCGTGGCGCATTGAATTTCGAAACACTGCAGGATCGTGCTGTGTTCGACGACGGACTGCTGGTTGACCTGCGCCCCGATCCGAAAAATCGCGCGCAGAATCTGATCGAAGATCTGATGATTGCCGCCAACGGCGTGAGCGCGCGCTACCTGCAACAAAAGGGTTTGCCGTCGCTTCGCCGCGTGCTGGGCATTCCCAAGCGCTGGGATCGGATCGCAGCATTGGCGAGCGAAACGGGTGATGCCCTGCCCGACACACCCGATGCACCCGCGCTGAATGCGTTCCTGGCGCGCCGACGCGCGGCAGATCCGCAACGCTTTCCCGATCTGTCGCTGTCGGTCATCAAACTGCTCGGCTCGGGCGAGTACGCGTTGGAACGTCCCGGCGAGGAGCCCGACGGTCACTTCGGTCTTGCGGTCCGCGACTACACGCACTCGACCGCGCCGAATCGCCGCTTCCCTGACCTGCTAACACAACGTCTGATCAAGGCGGCCTTGCTCGGGCGCCCGGGACCCTACGGCATTGCGGACCTGCAACTGCTGGCGACCCACTGCACTGAACAGGAAGACAACGCCGCCAAGGTTGAACGGCAGGTGCGCAAGTCCGCTGCCGCGATGCTGCTCAGCTCCCATCTGGGCGATGAGTTTGACGCCATCGTGACCGGCGCCTCGGACAAAGGCACCTGGGTGCGTATCAGTCGTCCGGCCGCCGAGGGGCGCGTTGTCAAAGGCTTCCAAGGCCTGGATGTCGGGGACCACGTGCGCGTGCGCCTGCTGCAAACGGATATGGCGCGCGGATTCGTCGATTTCGCAGCGCTGCGATGACGAAGAAGCGCAGCGTAACGGCGCCCGTCGCCTATCTGGACGAAATATTTCTCGGCAGCGACGATGCGCGTCCCTTACGCATTCTGTCCGAGTATCTGGAGCCGCTGCAGGCATTCCGGCGCGAACATATCCGCAGCACTATCGTGTTTTTTGGCTCGGCCCGACTGAACTCGGGCGGTCCGCTGGGCCGCTACTACGATGAAGCGCGCGAGTTGTCGCGCCTCATCACGCAATGGGCCATGACGCTGTCGTCACGCGCGCATCACTACGTGGTGTGTTCGGGCGGCGGTGGCGGGATCATGGAAGCGGCGAACCGCGGCGCGACGGAAGCGGGTGGACGCACCATCGGCTTGAATATCAGCCTGCCGCATGAGCAGCAACCCAATCCTTTCATCACCCCCAACCTGAGCTTCGAGTTTCATTATTTTTTCATGCGCAAACTATGGTTTGCTCATCTTGCGCATGCACTGGTGGTGTTTCCCGGCGGCTTCGGCACGCTCGATGAACTCACTGAAATTCTGATGCTCACTCAAACGCACAAGTTGGAGCGGCGCATTCCCATTCTTTTGTACGGACCGAGCTTCTGGAATGAGATCGTCAATTTCGACGCTCTCGTGCGGCACGGAATGATCGATCAGGCAGACCTGCAGCTGTTCGAATTCGTCGACAATCCTCAGCAGGCGCTGCAGCGCCTGGAGACTCTCCTGGGACCCGCAGACGCCGATGATGCGCCTGCATTTGCGCACTCGCGTACTCGCGGAGAATCCGACCCTGCTTGAGCAGTTCAGCGTGGGAAATGCCCTACGTCAGAACGCGGCGCGTCAATCTCGTCTCGCGCGTCAATTTGAGTCGGAATAGGGTTGAGAAGCGGCCCAATACTTCGGCCGTCGGGAAGGTGCCTATGTTTTCACTCAACGATTTCCTGGATTCAACCAACTTCTACCACGCGCAGACGCGAAACCACCACGAGGTCGATGAGACCCCGCAGCCGCAGCCTCCGCCAATGCAGCCGCCGCCTGCTGACCCGATACCACCGCCGATTCAGGCGCGGTTGCGAGGCTAGCTCTCGCTGACTACTTGCCTGGGGCTTGCGAGTGCTCCAGGCCTTCCTTCTCCGCGGACTCCAGGTCCAATTGTTCCTGTGCAGAGGCGGGCTTCGCACTGGCGGCGGCAGAGTCCACCTTTCCGCTATGCGCGAACTTGTCCGCCTTGTCGATATAGCGACGCGCGGCTTCGTAGTCACCCTCGCCTTGAATTTTTGAATCTACTTTCTCTGCCATAGGTTTCTCCGCTGATTGTCCGTTGCCTGGATCGACTCAACCACATTGAAACCGCGCGCTCCGCGACAGCATCAGCCGACGCCGCTTCCTGCCGTCAGTCAACGGCGGACGCGCGCCTCTGGCGTGAGGAGTAAATGTCAGCAGGCGCTGACGCAATCCTCCGCCATCCCACCAATGTCCTGCGAAATCCGGCGCGTCTACGATCAACCCTCGATTTATGTCAATTCACGCACGAAGGAGATGGCAAATGTCCAACAGCAATCCCAACACTCAACAAGACAAGAATCAGCAACAACAGCAAGGTGGCGGTAAAGGTCAGCAGGGTGGAACGGACGAGAGCCGACGTCAAAGCGGTGGCAACAATCCGAACTCGGGGCGCGACAGCAGCGGTGGCGCATCACGGCAGGATGTGTCCAACGACCCCAAGCGCGGGCAGGATGAAGAGCGTTCCAGCGATCGAATCTAGCCCTCATCTGCGGCGTGCTGCGTGGAGCCTCCCCCTTCACGCAGTACGCCGCTCTCAATAATCCGTATCGCCTCCTCCTCCAGTTGGTCTATCGTAGACAGAGGATCGCAACCGAAGGTCGACGGCAGGAGCGGGGGAGATGGAACACAAACCAGTATGCGTCGTCGCCGGCGTGGGCCCTGGCATTGGCCTTGCGGTGGCCAAGCGATTCGCGCGCGAGGGGTTTCGAATCGCCTTGCTGGCACGTCGCGGCGCCGCATTGCGCGGTTTCGTGGCGGAGATGGCGGAGACGGGCGACGCCGCGCAGGGATTTGAGGTGGATCTTGCGCAACCGGCGATGATCCGTCATGCATTTCAACTGATTGAAGACACTCTCGGATCGCCGTCCGTCCTCATCTACAACGCTGCCGGCTGGCACGAGGCGGATCCGATGCAAATGGATCCGGATCTGTTCACGGCGGATCTGGCTCTTTGTGCCACCGGCGCGCTGGTGTGCTCACAGGCCGTGTATCCGCAGATGAAGCGCCGTGCGCAAGGAAGCATTTTGATGACCGGCGGTGGATTGGCGCTGAACCCCGAATACGGCGCGCATCTCGTGTCGCTCACGGCGGGAAAAGCCGCCATGCGCGGCGTGGCGCTGGCGCTGGCTGCGCATCTGGAACCCATGGGCATTCATGTCGCCACTGTGACGGTGACTGGACGAGTCGGTCCGCAGACCGCTTTTGATCCGGACCGAATTGCGGATGAGTATTGGTACCTGCACACGCAGCCGCGCGGCAAGTGGACGCGCGAAATAATCTTCAAGGGACGATAGTTGCACCGGCTGGTTGCGATGAGCCTTTTGCTGGTGGCGGATGTTACCTCTGCCAAACCTCCCGTTCACCACCACACGCGGACGCCGGTTCTCTCCCGCCTGGAGTTTCCGTCAGTAGCCGCCGCGCTCAAAGCACTGCAATCAGAGCCAGGCATGACCTCGAGCACGTACGAAGACTGGACCTTTTTCGAGGATGCGTCTCGAAAGACGCAGTGGGCCTTCGCGCCGGACACCCACGCCGCTCATCCCGCCGCCGTCCGGCGTGCAGCGGTCGAGCGCAGTGGTCACCTCGTCATCGAGATCAGTCTGCTATGCGAGGGCGCCAAGGATGCGTGCAGTCGCCTGCTGAAGGATTTTGAGGAAATGAAAGGCCGGAGGCTGGAAGCCCTGCACCGCTGACGGTGCGGGTGCGCTAGTCATCCTCGCCGAGTGAATGCGTGGCAAGGTAGTCCAGTTCCGCATCCGTCACGCGATTCTGCTCGCGCACGAAGTTGGCCCGGTGTAGCAACTCCTTCGGCACCATGACTTGAGCGCCCTGCTCAAGCCCCGGAATCGGCGACCCTCGCTCCACACGCGCCGGCACATCCTCGGCGCGCAGCAAACTCGCAACCGCTTCGGCGGAAGGTGAGTCGGCGTAGGCGACGAAAACCACCCAGTCGGTGTTCCAGGAATTCAATGCGTTTCCACCCCTACACATGCCGCGTCGTAACGTCGGCATTTTGAACCTGCAAGGCCGCTTGTACAAATGTCGCAAGCCCGCGGACGACGCTTGCGACGGCGGCGCAAAAGACCGAGGATAGCCACGCGGCGGAATTGCCGCTTGCGTGGGTAGAAATACAATGTCGATGACGCGCTGCCTGCCCTACGCCGTACCTTTTTTGTTGCTCCTCACCGCCGCCACCAACGATGCCGGGACTCCGCGTTACACCGCCGCCAATGAGCTGGTGGTACCCACCGACTATCGTGAATGGATCTATCTGAGCTCCGGCCTGGATATGAGTTACAACGAAACCGAGGCGGCGCGGCAGCATTCGGTCTTCGACAATGTGTTCGTCAGCCCGGCGGCGTGGAAGGCATTCAAAAAGTCGGGTCATTGGCCGGACAAGACCGTGTTCGTCATGGAAAACCGCGGTGCCGGCACTCACGACGTGCTCAACAAGCACGGGTTTTTTCAAACCGAGGATTTCCAGGGTTTGGAATTTCATGTCCGAGACGAGGGGCGGTTTCCAGGCGGCTGGGGATTCTTTGCCTCCAACGGTACTCAGCCGGCGACGTTGTTGCCGGCCTCGGCGGTCTGTTATTCATGTCACCAAGCCAATGGCGCCGTGGACACCACTTTCACGCAGTTCTATCCGACCGCCAAACCGATTGCGGTCAAGGCGGGCACCTACCGAAGCGACGCGTCCAAGTGAGTGAAGGCAAGCATGCGAATTAATGTCAGGCGACTCACGCTGACGATCCTCGGCAGCTTGGCTGCGCTCGCTGCACTGGTCGTGTGGCGGATGCCCGAGGTCTATGCCTGGCGATGGTCTTGGATGTCCGGCAAGCCTGGCATGACGGACGCTGTGCTGACATTGGCGGCGCCATTTCAGTGGGCGGATGACTACTATGCCGTTGCCGACCTCGGCCATGGGACCTACGCCATCGGCGAGCCACGCTATGGGCAATGCAATGTCAGCTATCTGATCGTAGGGGCAAAGCAAGCCTTGCTGTTCGACTCCGGTCCCGGGCTTCACGACATTCGCAAAGTCGTGCTCTCGCTGACGTCGCTGCCGGTTCTGGCAATACCCTCGCATTTGCATTTCGATCATGTCGGCAATCTGCCACGTTTTGCGGAGGTGGCGCTGCCCGATCTGCCGGCGTTGCGGTCACAACAGAAAGACGGAACGTTTGCGCTGGGTATGAACCAGTACCTGGGGTTCGTGGAAGGTTTCAAACGACCCACGTTTCGCGTCACGCGATGGGTGCCGCCGGAGACCGATATCGACCTGGGAAATCGGCGGCTGACCTTGCTCAGCGTTCCCGGCCATACACCCGACTCCGTCGTATTGCTGGATCGCGAGTCCAATGCATTGTTCGCCGGCGACTTCATTTACCCGACTGCCATCTACGCGTTTCTGCCCGGTGCAAATCTGAGTGACTATGCCGCCAGCGCGCGCACGGTCGCGCAACGATTGGATGAGTCGACCACGGTCTACGGCGGACACGGCTGCGAGCACCTGCCCAACGTCGATGTGCCGATTTTGCATCGCTCGGACGTGGTGGACCTTGAAAAGGCGCTGACCGCGGCGCAAGCGGGCGCCCCATCGGCGCAGAGCGATTGGTTTCCGCGCGAGATCCCCGTCAACACGCGCATGAAGCTGCTCGCCAAATATCCCTGGATGAGTCCTTAGCCGATCCACGCTAAGGCACCAAACCCACCTGCAATGCGCGTGAATCGCTGACACCGCGGTCATCGACCACACTGAGATTGAAGGCGCCAGCGCGCGACGGCGCCCAGGCCAGCGGCGCACTCGGCGTCGAGGTTCCGATGAACCCTGAGTCGACGAACCAATACAGCGTCTGGACTGCGCCATCGGCATTCGCGACCAGGGTCAACGGTTCCGTTCCCATCTGTCGTGCATGGATCTCGTAGGTGGCGCCCGCCAACGGCGAGGTGATTGACGGCTTGGCCGTGGACATCGCCTGTGTGGAGGAGCAATTCCCCGCGGCAGGTGGCGGACGGCGCGGCATGCCGGCTTTTGCGTACAGCGCCAAGATATCCGAAGGCCAGTATTCAAACACTTCTTCCTGCGCGAAGGCAGCGGGCGTGTCCGGGCAGGCCTGGCGGCCGGTGCGAGTATCGATGCGCACCCGGCGATGAATGGAACTGACGCGAATCGGCGAGCGGCCCGGCACGTACCAGGTCGCCACGCGCTGCGGGCAATCCGCGTTTGGCAGATCACCCGAGGCTGCACACACTTCCACCCGGCGTACGTTCAGGGGAATCGCAAAGCCCGGTGCGGGAGGACTGGGTGCTGTCGAGTCGATGGCATCCGCCAGCATGAAAAACAATGGCGCGGCCGCCTTGAGTCCGACGAAGGACGGGTTGCCGCTGCCATCGAAATTGCCCACCCAGACAACCAGGACATAGGAACCGACGATACCGGCACTCCAAGCGTCTCTGAATCCCCACGAAGTGCCGGTCTTCCACGCCACTGCGCGCCCCGTGCTGCTGCCTTCCTCCAGTTCGCCGGGACGCGGATTGTGCGACAGGATGTCGAGCACCATGAAGCTCGATTCGGGCGACAGAATGGGGATGGCAGGACCGGCCGGTGCATCGCGCGTGTAGCGCAACCGACGCAGCGTTCCGCCCTCCCCCAGCGCCGCATACAGCGTCGCCAATTCCTCCATCGTCAATTCACCGCCGCCCAGCGCAAGCGCGAGACCGTAATGTCGTTCCCCTGCCATCCGCGATACGCCGGCGGATTTCAAGAATTGATAGAAGCTGGGCTGACTGAGTCGTGCAGCGAGCGCTACCGCCGGAATATTGCGTGAACCAATCAGCGCGTCCTGCGCCGCGATCGGTCCGACAAAGGTACCGTCGAAGTTTTCGGGGGAGTAAGGACCGAATGCCACCGGCGCATCCTTGAGCATGGTGCGCGGCTGGATGAATCCCTGATCCATGGCGAGCGCGTAAATGAACGGTTTCAAAGTCGACCCCGGTGAGCGCTTCGCCAGGGTACCGTTCACCTGTCCTGCGATCGAGGCATCGGCGTAGCGTGCGGATCCCACCACCGCCTTCACCTCGAGGTTGCGTAGGTCGACCAGCATTGCACTTGCGTTGAGGATGCCGCGCGATCGGTTTGCCGCCACGTAGCGGGTCACTGACCGTTCCAGCAAGCGCTGCAAGGGAATGCTGGTTGTCGTGTGAATGGATGTCCGATCGGCACCTCCCGCCAGCAGCATGTCCGTGAGATGCGGTGCGATGAACGGCAGCGCCGCGGAGTCACTGAAAGTCAGCGGCGCACGCGCCATGCGCAGCGTGCCGCCATCAATTGCGCGGTTACGTGACCAGCGATCCAGCAGCCGCAGCCGGGCGGCCAACAACGCATCAGGTTCAGCACCACGCGGCGTGCGCGATTTCGGCGACTGGGGAATGACGACCAGCGCAAGGGACTCCGCCAGCGTCAGTTGCGAAGGCTGCTTGTCAAAATAAATCAGACTGGCTGCCCCGATGCCCTGCACATTGCCGCCGTATGGCAACAGGTTCAGGTGAGCTTCGAGAATATCGCGCTTCGAATAGCGCGCCGACAGCCAGATCGAGGCTGCAATCTGTTTGAATTTCCCTGCAACGCTTCGCGTCTGCAGGTGATACAGCCGCCGCGCCAGTTGCATGGTGACCGTCGATGCGCCCGCATGGCCGCCACCGATCAGTGCATTGAAAGTGGCGCGAGACAACGCCACCGGGTTCACGCCCGGATGCCAGTCGTAGTATTGATCTTCATGCAACAGCAAGGCATCGACGAGTTGCTGAGGCATCGCCGGCAGTGGCGTCCAGAGCCGGTATTGCTCGTCGCTCGCCAGCGTCAGCCGCATGAGCCGCCCTTCGGACGAATACACCGCGGTGGAACTGGGCGCGTACACGGCCAGCGCGCGATGTGGAGCGATGCGCAGGCCAATGAGTAACGCCACACACGTTAGCAGCAGCAAACCCGCAAAGCGCACTCGACGCGTCATACCCCCTCTATGGACTCGTCACAGTCAAGCGAGTGGCAGTGGACTTTGCGCGAATCGTGGAGTCGTACATCGACTCGCCATAGGCCGGCGGCGATAGATACGCACCCGCATTGGTCGCTTTGATGCGATAGGAAAACTCCTGAACGCTGTCGGTCGCGTGGCCGTACAAGACGACGCGGTCCTCACGCATGTCCGCATAGTCGGGAAAGGCAGCCGGCCTCTGCCACAAAAACCCACAGCCGCAGCGCTCGGATTCCGGCAGACGGTTGGCCACGGAATCCTCGTCCGGCGCTGCGCCAACGCTCGCGGCCAGGAGTGGCCCGTCACCGCTCACGGGCGGCGGCATCGACAGATCGAAACCGCCTGGCAGCAGATCGACGAGCACGAGGTCGTCGATTGCGGCACGCCCGATGGCTCGAAAGCGCACGCGCACCACGATTTCCTCACCCAGTTTGACGGTCGTCACCGGCTGACCGGTGGAGGAGAAATACTCGCGGATGACCTCGAGGCCCTGACTCTGCGCCGTCGTCGGCGGACGGCGGTCGAAGCCGGATTCCTCGAGGGCATAAAAACCCTGCAGATTGCTGTCGTTCTTGAAGCGCAATGCCGTTGCCGCCGACGGGAAATCCACCTGTGGAAACAGACCTGCAGGCAGCGCCAGGGTCTGCTCGGATTTATCGGCCAGCACGGCAGCAATCGAGAACGAGGCCTCGAGCTGCTTCGGCATCGCTTGTGCGTAGGCGTCCAACGCAAGGATGGTGGTCGCTGCCGACAATGATTGATACTGCCCACCCGCAACACGATCGGCGAGGCTGGGCAACAGCGACGCCGGCAGCCGCGACAGGCGATCGGGGAAGTGACGCGAGACGAGATACAGGAGTCGTGCGTCCGACACCATCGCATCATCCCAGCGATCGTCGCCGGGCTTCACGCCGCGCAACAACGGCGTCAACCGTTCCATTGCCAGATCGTGCTGCTTCATGATCTCGTGGGTCGCGGCCATGTAGCCCGCAGTGAGATCCGTGGTCCAGCGATTGGCGTAATGATCCTTGAGCCGGCGTTGCAGTGCAGCCAGTTCATTGCCCACCACGATTCCCTGACGTGCCAGCAGATAGATGGCGAAGGCGGAGGTGCGCTCCTCCATCAGATCATTGCCGTCGCGCCGCGCCAGGGTTTGCAAGTAGCGATTGCCGCCGTCGATCAAATCCTTCGGCACCGCGTGACCGCGCGCGGCCGATTCCAACAACAGCTCCTGCGCATACACCGAGACGAAATCCACCACCTCCACGCCGCCGGGCCAATAGTGATAGGCGCCCTCGCCCGTCTGTCGCAATCGCAACTCATCGACCAATCCTTCGAGTGCGTCGCCGCGCGTCGCTTTCAAATATCGGAATTCCGGCCGCTCGGCCAGAATCAACGCCGGGAGCGCTTGGCTCACGATCTGCTCGGTGCAGGAATAGGGGTAGTGGCCCAGATAGCTCGCCAGGCCGTGTGCCAAATTGAGCGGCAGCGGCGACACGCTGGCGCGGTCGGTCCGAAACTGCGGATACAGCGAACGCAGCGTCTTGAGCTGCAACGACCCTACGAAGGATCCCGCTCGAATCGCCGTGGAATACGGCGTGCCCGGCCGTACCGAGACGGTGGCCGTGGCCTTGCCGGCATGGCCCGGCAGGGCCGCCGTGAATACGAGTGCCGCGCCACCGAGTTGATCGCGCGCGCGCACATGAAAACGCGCCACGGATTCGTGCAGTTCGCCGATGGCCAACGAGGTGCTGCGCGTACCGACAATCTCCAGGCCGGACGACTCCTTCACCTGCACTGTAACGTTCGCCGCCGCGCCTGAACCCTGGACGTTATTGGCAACGCCGACACTGACATCGAACTCATCGCCGGGGGTTACCGTTACCGGTGCATTGGGCGAGAGCACGAAATCACCGCGAACGGTCGCTGCACGCTCCGCGGTAGCGATGGTGTCGGCGCCCACGGCAACGGCCATCACTCGCAACCGACCGTTGAAGCTTTCAGGCACAACGTAGCGAAGCTCCCGCGTCTTCTCATCCACCTCGACGATTCCCGACCACCAGGCCACCGGTGGATCGGTCTTGCGTTTGAACGGATTCAAGTGCCGTCCGATGGCCGCACCGGCATCGCCACCCGGCGCCGACAGCATTGAATCGCGGAACTCCGGGAGTATCAGATCCAGCATCTGCCGGGTGCTGACTGCCAGAGCTCGCTTCTGGAAGAAGAATGCCAGCGGATCCGGCGTTTTATACGACGCCACTTGCAGGATGCCTGCATCGACGGCAAACAGCGCGATGCGCGCCGGATGGTCACTGTGGTAGCGGATCACCAACGGCTCGCCCGGTTTCACCAACTCCGGCGTCTCCAGCGTTATCACACTGCGCCGTGCATTCAACGCGATCGAGAACGGCTGTATTCCATACGACAGCGGTGACGCATAGATTTCCGGCGAGCCCGGATCGCGTACGAAGGTCACTTGTATGTAGGCATTGCCTTCGATGCCGGCCGGCAGACGGATTTTCTGAATCGAACTCGTGGTCGTGGTCTTGAACCAATGCCAGGTGAAGACCTTTTCACGTTCGATGGTGATGAGGCCGGCGCCGGTGTACGGCGCCTGGATCTGCATCTCGATCTCTTCCTCCGGCGCGTAATCCTTCTTGTTGAGCGTGATCTGCAATTCGGCGTTCTTGTCCAATGACCGGGTCAGGTTCGCTGTGCCGGCAACCGCATAGTCCACGCGCGCGAACACCTGTCCGCCCGCATCATGCAACACGTAGCTGAACTTGCCCGGATCTGCCGTCTCCAATGCAAGCTCCGCACCTGCAGCCGCAACCGACCACGGCTGACTGTGCAGCACCACTTCCTTGAGGCGCGATTCATACCGGAAAGTACCGTTGGGCTGCTTGAGCAACATCGAGACGTAGCGTCGCTCGATCCGGTCGAGCGTCAACGTCTTCACCTCTGTGGGGCGTAGTTGCGGGTCGATGGCCATCACTTTGACGGCGCGGGTTGCACCGCGTGACAGATAGTCCAAGTCGCCATCTGCCTTCCAACCGATCAGGTAGGGAAGACTGGACACGAGCTGCTCCACCTCATTCGTCACGCCACGGCCACCGTCGGCCTCAAATCCTTGCACCGTGAGGCCAACCCGGTAGGTGGCGCGGGCAAAGCGGCTCAAATCCAGCGGAATGCTCGCGTGACCAGCGTCATCGGTGGTCTGCGGCGGGAGATTTTCGCCGTAACCTTCCTTCGCCGCCTGTGGATCGCGGAATTGAAAATCCGGGTACGCGGAGAACGACGGGAATGCCGGCGTGAGTCGGATCGCCGCCGAGATGCGCCGCGTGGCTGCCGGCGTGCCGAACAGGTTCTCCAACGCGATGTTCGCGTGCAATTGATCCGGCGACACCCACCCTTCGCGGTTTTCGGCGGAGAAATGCGTGCTCATCCGCAGTCGATCGGGAAGGAAGTCGCGCACCGCGACATTCAACGAACCGAGAAGCTCGCGCCGCCCGGCATCTTTGACGATCGACAGCGCGATCGAATAACTGCCCGCCGGCGAAGTGTCGCGAGTTCGATAGAGAATTTCCTCGAACCCGCCTTGCGACACTTTGCGCAATTCGTTTTTGACGACCACACCGCGCGGATCAGTGATTTCGACCGTCACCGGCAGGCCGATGGGCAATCGCCGCCAGTCCTGGCTTTTGACAATCGCTGCTACCCGGATCTCTTCACCCGGCCGATACAAGCCGCGGTCGGAAAACAAATACGCGCTCAGCGCGCCGGCATCGGCGACATTGTTCACCCCACCCACGTCGAATCGCGACACGTCCAGGACATGGGCACGATCGTCGATGGGCAGAAAAGTCATATCCTGCGCGTGTCGCGCCAGGTACAGGATGGGCTTCTTCTCGCGCTTGAAGGATTTGAGGTCCGCAAATTTCACGTGGCCTGCCGCATCGGTGGTTTCGTGCAGCACGGTCTCGCCATTGGCGCCCATCACTTCCACCTCGACACCGGCAGTCGCTACGCCTCGTGGCTGCCCCCGGGCCG
>JANMXI010000317.1:0-4943 GCA_031394735.1 Pseudomonadota bacterium
TCATGTCCGCTGGGGTGTGGCAATGGCTCCGGAACACCTCGCGGATGTCGAAAATCGCGAGAACTATATTAAAGAGACGGAAGCATACTTTGATTTGGTAAATCGCGAGGACCAGACATTGCTCGAGGCCATGCAGACCGCTCACCACGCGCCGTTGACCAAACCGGGGCGCCTTTCCCATTTCGAACGGCCATTATGGGAATTCCAGAAATATCTGGCGAGATCGCTGATTCCAGCATGATTTTTGCGACAACACACTGACGGAGAATCGTACATGTCGAAGCAACAGATTCACATTATGGGAGCCGGGATGGCGCAATGGGAAAAGCCCAGCAGGAAGGATGACAATTTGCAAACGATGAATTATGAAACCTTTCTGATGTTTCGCTTTACGTTTGGCGACGGCAACCGCTTCCATATGCCCTCGCGAATATCCGGGATGGACGATATTAATGCGAAAGGCGAGGTCCCTTCTGGATTCGGGTACATCGACTTTCACGACGAACAAAAGGACTTTCTATACGCTTACGTCGTTTGGAAGGAAGAAAATGGCGCCGAAAGCGGCTGCTTTACGTTCCGATCCGGAACGGGAAAATGGAAAGGTGCTTCTGGCGAGCTCACGCTCGATCTGTGGGGTGCTCCAGCGTTTGCCGACACCGTGCTTCCGTCCGACAAACCGGAAAAGTTCGTCGGCTTTCTGGAAGGTAAAGGCGTGCTTGATTTGCCGCACTTTGGCAAATAGCAACAGCGGGGAGTAAGAACATGCGGGCACAGGTGCTGAAGAGCTATGACGAGTCGATGTCGTCGAGTCAATGGATAACAGCTGAGAACATCGCAGAGCCGAAGCTAGATAAATCCACCGACGTCATCGTCCGGATTGGCGCAGCCGGCGTGTGCCGCACGGACCTGCACATCATCGAAGGCGTGTGGAAGCGATTCATGGATCCGGACGGTACGCGTCTGTTGCCGATGGTTCTCGGACATGAAAACGCGGGCTGGATCGAGGAGGTTGGCAGCGATGTACAGGGTCTCAAAAAAGGTGATCCTGTCATTGTGCACCCGAAGATTTCGGACGGATTGTGCCTAGCTTGCCGGCGCGGCGAGGACATGCATGGCGAGGGACCGTTCCCAGGCGTTGATTGCAATGGTGGATACGCGGAGCTTCTGAAGACGACCGTCCGCAACATCGTAAAGCTTCCGCGCACGCTAGCGCCTCGGGACGTTGCCGCACACGCAGACGCCGGCCTGACCGCCTATCGCGTGGTCAAGAAGGCAACACGAACGCTCTTGCCGGGGCAATTTTGCGTCGTAATCGGTGTTGGGGGGCTCGGCCACATCGGTCTACAATGCCTAAAGTCCATGTGTGCTTCGGAAATCATTGCGATCGACAGATCTAAAGTCGGCCTCGATCTTGCCACAGAATGCGGGGCAGATCATGTGGTCAAAGCTGACGGAACTGAAGTTGCGCAGGTTTTGGAGCTGACCGATGGCAAGGGTGCCGAAGCGGTTATTGATTTCGTGGGTGAGCGCGGGACCACGGTGACGGGCTTGAACATGACGCGTGCTCACGGTACCTATTTCGTGGTCGGCTACGGCGATGACATCAACATTTCCTCCGCCGAACTCGTGTTAACGGAGCGCAGCATCGTTGGAAATCTTGTCGGCACCTGGGCGGAGCTGACCGAATTGATGTCTCTCGCGGACAAGGGGCGCGTCAAGCTCATAACTAAGGAGTATGCGCTGAACGATGCCAACCAGGCTCTGCGCGATCTGTACGCTGGCAATGTCAAGGGGCGCGCAATCCTCGTGCCGTAGCAATGAGTTCTCGAAGAGGTATCCCAGATGGCGGAAGCTGAGAATCCAAGAAATCTGAAGAGCGGTAAACTTGGAGTGGTGCAGGTTGCCGCCCTGGGCGTCTCGCTCGTCATCGTCGGACAATTCACCGGCTGGAATTTTGGTCTGCAGGTGGGCGGTCTCGGCGGCATGATGGTTGCCGCATGCATCGTCTTGGGGATGTATGTCGGATTAAGCGGATGCGTCCTTGAGTTAGCGACGGCGATGTCGAGCGCGGGCGGCACGCACACCTACGGTCGCGTGGCATTCGGACCGCTTGCCGGATATCTTTCCGGAGTGTCTGTTCTGCTTGCACTGACTCTTGGGGTTGGCATTGTCGCAGAATTTATAGCCGCTTATGCGAGATCGGTGTTCGGGTTCGGTGGATGGGCGCTCAAGATCGTGCTCGTGGCGGCGGTGGTCGGCATTCACATCCGGGGCGTGCGGGAGGCTAGTAGCTTTACGGTGCTGACGAGCGTCGTTGCCGTTCTGGTCCTCGTCGCTTTTGTGGCACTGATGCTGCCCCATTTTAGTGTCTTACATTTATACGATAGCGCCACTGGCCGAACGCTATTCCCGGGCAGCATAGCCGGAGTCTTTGCGTGCATTCCGTTTGCCATGTGGCTATTTTTAGCCATTGAGAATACTGCGCTCGCGGTCGAAGAAGTTGATGATCCGGTCGTGACTTTGCCTCGGGGATTGATGGCGGCCTTGTTGACGGTCGCGTTGATCGGCTTTGCGGTACTGGTATTTGGTACCGGTGGCGCCGGAGTTTCCGCCATTAAGACCGCCGACGATCCACTCTATGCAGCATTGGTGAGTACCTCGGCAGGCAGCAACGTCTGGAGCGCCCGTCTGATTGGTGTCGGCGCCATCTCGGGGCTGCTGGCATCATTTTTTTCGTTGATGTACGCCGCGTCACGGCAGCTTTTCGCAATTGCACGCGAGGGCGATCTGCCGGCAGCGTTCGCGGCAGTCGGCTCCCGCGGAACGCCGTGGGTCGCGCTACTCGTCGTCGCATTTATCGCGACAGTGGTCTCGGCCGTGCCGCCATCTCGTCTCGTTGTGCCTATTGTCTTGCTACTCGACGTGAGCTACGTGCTCCTCATGGCTGCGTACCTTCGTATCCAGGCCACTCATACCTTACCACAGCGGCGTTACCGTGCCTGGGGTGGCAAGTACGGGGCATGGATCACGCTCGGATTGACGATCGTCATTCTTATCTCGTGCATGCAGTTGGATGCGACAACCATCGTAAGCATCGGTGGGTTCTACGTCATCGCGGCTGCGGTGTTCCTGTTGTCCAGTTCGCGTCGCGCGAACCCGGATAGCGTATAAATTTCGACTAATATGCTAATAAACAAACCAGTAACGCGAGGTCTCCGTGCGCCGCCAGCGAAGTGTCGTAGCCAACAATCAATGCTCGAAAGGGACCAGCGAATATGAGTAATGTAATTGGATCCTTCGGCGTCGCAACGCTGTTAGTTGCATTTGCATTGAACGTTAGCGGCCGGACACGCGTCCATTCCACACTGAATTTGGCGCTGAATTTCCTAGGTGCCGCACTGGCGTGCGCAGCCTCCGTGATGATTAAGTTCGCACCATTTGTTGTTCTTGAAGGCCTGTGGTCTGCCGTGGCGGCACTATCATGGATCAAAGCCTACCATAAGCGATCAGTCGAGATTCCCGAGGCAGGGTTGCATCGAGATCGCTAACCAAAGGCTTAATGAGCGAGTAGCTCGGGAAATGCTGCCGGTCACTCCCCCTCAATATCCCCTGCGGACGGGTAGTCAACCGACGATGGCGGCCTCCCGCGCGGAGACATCCACCATGGCTGAAGCCGAGGTTACGCCAGGCATGTCAGAATCTACAGAAACCTTGATAAGGCGCATGTTCACGGTGATCGACGGCCGCCGCTGGAGTGAACTCTCACAGTTCTATAAACCAAACTTGGTGTACGAACGTCCAGGCTACGAACCGCTGATGGGGTGGCCTCAAGATTCGGATTTTTACGTACGCTAAGATTCAAAGTGGGTTGATTCTGCAGACTTTGTTCGCCGCAGGGGCCTGAAACCGCCCTTTGCGAAGCGTTTGTTGGCGTGCCAGCTGTAGTCGCCGGTCAATCCGATGTCGTTCCATCCAAGCGGCGACACGTGGGGGAGCAGCGATTCGTCAATCTGACCGTGTTGCATGAGAGCGGTCACCACCCGCTCCAGGTACACGGTATTCCACATGGCGATTGCGGCGACGACCATGTTGAGGCCGTTCGCTCGGTATCGTTGATTCTCGTATGACCGGTCGCGGATTTCTCCTAAGCGATGGAAGAAAATCGCTCGTGCGAGTGAATTACGCGATTCGCCTTTTGCTAACCCCGCCGAGATACGATGCCGGATCGACGGATCCCGGATGTAGCGCAACATGAATAGAGTCCGTTCGAGCCGACCGAATTCTCGCACAGCCAACGCCAGGCTGTTCTGCCGAGGATAGGACGCGAGCTTCCGCAGAATCAGCGACGCGGTCACCATCCCCTGTTTGATCGAGGCGACCAGGCGCATGAACTCTCGGCCGCATGTTAGACGAACGCTTTGTAGATATGTACGAACTTTGCGATGATCGAATTGCACGACGTACGACGTATTTTTTCCAACCGGCGATTTGATTGTCATCAAGGGTGGACAAGCCTCATATTAGAATTCTTTCCACCTCATCCACCACCACTTCATCATCCCGCCGATCGTACAATGCCGTAGTGCGCGGCGATTCATGCGCCGCCATTTGCTGCGCAAGCTCTCGCCGGCCGCCATTCTTCAAGTATTGAGTAATGCCCGTAGCCCGGAACGTGTGATTACCAATCCGCGTCTTAATTCCAGCCTGAAGCGCCCGCCGCTGGATCATCCGAAATACATCAGCTTGGGCGAGGGAATTCGTCGTGAGTTGCCGCGTTTTCGCCCGCGTGGTGCGAAATAAGTACCCCTTAAAGTCTCCCGCCAAGCCGGCTGCATTTATGTAGGAGTCTAGATAGACCTCGAAATTGTGATTGCATGGCATCTCGTGTCGCTTGCCGCCTTTCTCGTGAAGCCGTACTGACCGGCGACAATTAGAACTGCCGG
>JANMXI010000318.1:0-12344 GCA_031394735.1 Pseudomonadota bacterium
CGCTTGCCGGCATCCGCGGCGGCGGAGCGCGTCAGACTGCGTGCCGCGCTGATGTGCTCGTGACCATGTCCTTCGCCGGATCCCAATAGGTAAACGGCCTTCTGTTTGGCAGAACGGGCGCGCGCCGCACTTGTCATGACAATGGCGGAACCCCCGTCTGAAACCAACGAGCAATCGAACAAGTGCAATGGATCGGCGATCATGCGCGAGTTCAGCACATCGTCGATGCTAATAGGCGTGCGCATCTGCGCTGTCGGATTGCGTGCAGCGTGCAGGCGCGCGCTGACCGCCACCGCCGCCAATTGCTCAGGCGTAGTGCCAAACTCGTGCATGTGGGCGCGCGCGATAAGCGCGTAGTAAGCCGGCACCGGCGCGCCGTAGGGCGCTTCAAATTGCGGATGGCCCGTAGAAGACAGCGCCGCCATGGCGCGTTCGCGGCTCAGGCCCGACCGCAGACTATCGGCCGACGCGATCACAACGGTCTGACACAACCCGCTGACGATTGCGCTGGCCGCCTGCTGTACCGCCGCGAAGGTGGTACCGCCGCCGGCGACGATGCTGTTGCAGTACGCCGGGAAGATCTGCAGATACTCGGCCATGGCTTCTGCGTGATACAGATACGGATCAGCCATGGAATTGCAGGTAATCAGTCCATCGACCTCGTCCTTGGAAATGCCGGCGTCGTGCAATGCACGAAGGATCGCATCGATACACAGCTGGGTGGCACCCATGCTCGGCACTACACCGACTTGCGTGTCCGCGGCGCCGATGATGGCGGTCTTGCCTCGCAGCGTCTCAGCCATGACCGCCTCCCTTAGCTACGAGCATAGCGTCGCCGCATTCTTCATCATTGTGTCCTCGGTTAGTCGCTTCTTGGGGCAGTCTATTACATCAGTTCAATGGTCTCGCGCCCGCCAACGCCTGCCGCCTCTGGACGCGCTCCGAACCGGACGTTGCTAGCTCGAATAACGACTTTCCCGCGCGTTCGATGCTCGTTTCCAGTCGTTCGTGCTCACTAAGATCAGCAACTCAAATCTTTAACCGGATCGCTTGCGGGAGCATCTTCAACTGAACCGGCAAGCGGCCGACGCTTTCACCGTCGAGTTCCAATAGCACTTCCTGCTGACTCGTCGCCTCCGCGCGAATGGCGCGCAGGGACTGTGCGCCACGTACGTGGATGTGCGCGCCGTTGTACAGCGACCGATGCAAGCGCACGAAATCGACAAGCCCGAAGCCTGACCAGAGCGTGACGTCGAATCTGCCATCGTCGATGAGGGCATTCGGACCGACCATCATGCCAGCGCCAAAATACCGGCCGTTGCAGAAGGCGCAATTGGTGATCGAATATTCGCGGGAGGGATCGTCGTCGAACTGGAGAGTGATCAACTGATCGCGATAGGTGAGCAGCGCCCGCACCGTTGCGAGCGCGAAGGCCAGCGACCCACTGGCCTGCTTCAGTCGGGGGCTGACCAGTCGCGCAACCTGGCCGCTGCAACCGAAGGAGGCGACATTCAGGAATAAACGCTCGGTCGGCACGCCGGTGTGATCGGTGAATCTCGCATGACCGACATCGATGCGGCGGCTCTCGCGACCGCGCAGCCTTGCGCAAGCCTCCTCGAGATTGGTCGCGCCGAGGGTTCTGGCGAAATCCGAACCCGTTCCCAAAGCGACAAACCCCAGCACCGCTTCCGGAGCTATGGCAACTCCGGTCTCAAAGAATCCGTTCACAACTTCGTTGAGAGTGCCGTCACCGCCGACCGCGACGATCATCTCGAACCCGTCGCGAAGTGCGCGTCGAGTGAGACTGGTCGCGTGGCGCGCTTCCTGGGTGACGACGTGCTCGAACGGACCGAGTGCCTCACTCAAGCGGCGCGCGATGCGATCCCAACGCCGGCCGGTCGCGCCTGCGGCCGATGCCGGGTTGACGACAACCATGGCGCGCAGAGAGTCCCTGTGGCCCATCGCAGGCTACAGGGACCGGATCAGCCGCAGATCGAACACCATCCTCCAGAATGACGCGCCATCGGATCAGAAACTCTTGCGCACGAGCACACCAAACGTCCGCGGCTGGCTGGGATAGCCGGAGTAGCTGCCAAACTGCGCCACCGACGGGAACGCGCTGACGAGGTAATCGTCGTCCGCCAGATTGCGCGCCCACACGCTCAGGTCCCAGCCATTTTTAGATACGCCGGCGCTCAGGTTCAGCGTGTCGACCTTGCGAGAGGCAACGCCCGACGGCACGTTCTCGATCACTGTCACGTTGCTCTCGTGGTCGAAGTCTGCGCGCACGTAGCCCGCATAGTTCCCGCTTGACCACTTGTACGTACCGCCGATCACATAGGTCACTGACGAGATGCCGGCCGGCTTCGTGCCGGTCAGATCCGTGGTTGACGGATCGCCCGGCAGGTTCTGCACCGCCGGTCCGAGGACGAACGAGTCATATTTTGGATCCAGATACGTGCCCGCGAACGTCAGCTCCCAGTGCTCGGTCGGGGCGTACAACAGGTCGAGCTCCGCACCCTTGACTGACTGCTTGCCGGCATTGAGCAGTCCGAAGCCGGTACCGAGGAAAGTGTTGGATTGAAAGTCCTTGATCTCCTCGTCGAAGATCGCGATGTTGAGCGCGGCCTGAGACCAGTGGCCCTTGAATCCAATCTCGAAAACCGTGGATTCCTCCGGTCCGGCAAAGCGCGTGCCGTAGCGGCCGTAGTAAGGATTTGCAAACCCACCGAGCGGGGAACGGTCGCCGGGCGCCGGCTGAACGGGCCGCGTATCGCGCGACAAATTCCACGAGGTCGCCTTAAAACCTGTCGAGACGCCGCCGTAGACCTTGATGTTGTCGCTGAACTTGTACGCAAGGCGAGCCGTGTAGGTCGCCTTGCCGTCTTTCGAACGGCCGTTCGAGAACGGCACGACCGGTGACAGGAACTGAAAGGGATACAAGCCGAGCGCCGAGTTGCACGGCGGTGACGGGCTCGTAGCCGAGCAGCCGGTCACGCTGATCTGGTCGGCACGTCCTGCCTGTTCAGGGAATGCCGCCAGATTCGCTGGGGTGGGGGCCTGTCCTCCCGTCAACGCCGCAAATGCGCCGGCGAATCCAATGTTGACCAGGTTGAGTGATGAGAACACATCGGTGTTGGTCTGCGCGATCGACACATCCTTGTTGTTCTTGGTGTACGCCACGCCCGCGGTGAGGGTCAGGCGGTCGACAATCTTCCAGTCGAGCTGGCCGAAGATCGTGGAGGAATCATTGTCCTGGCGCGTGTCGATGACTTGGCCTTGTCCGCCGGCGAGCAACGTTCCCGCGGGCAGGCCGAGAGAGCTTTCCAATCCGTTGAGTACGTTCAGGCTGCCGGTCTGTGCGTAGATGAGGCCGGTTGCGTACGGGCGAATAGAGCTGCCCCAGTTAAGGGTGTTGGCATAGCGAACGTGTTCATTGAAATAGTAGCCGCCGAGCAGCCCGCTGACGGCGCCACCGTTATCAAAGGCTAGGCGCAGCTCCTGAGTAAAGGTGTCGATGTGCGAATCGTTGAGATTCGTCGCAAGTATATCGGCGCTGGTAAAGTCCGCATCGTAGTCGAACTTCGCTTTCTGGTTGCGCTTGGCCGTGATCGAGGTCAACGTGAAGTCGCCGTGCTTCCAGTCGATTTGCAGCGACAGGCCGTTGTTGTCGACTTTGTTGTACGGGTCCTTGTTGAAATAGCCGCGCCGGTCTGACGGGGCACCGGTGTAAATCTGACCGCCAATTTGCGTGATGAGCGCGCCCGTCGGGCCATTCTGCAGATTGACGACACCGCAGCACGCCTCATCGATCTTGCTGACATCCCCGATCAGGCGAAACGACAGGTTCTCGGTGGCCTGAAACAGGAGCTGTCCGCGCAAGTCCCAGCGGTCGCGATCGTTGATGCCTTTCCCATCCGTCAGATTCTTGAAGTAACCGTCGCGTTCGTTGAAGTTGCCGGAGAGGCTGAATGCCACGCGATCGGTGATCGGACCGGAGTAGCCCGCGCGCACCTGCTTGGCGCTGTAGTTGCCGAAACCGACTTCGATTGAACCGGTCGGGGTGAAAGAAGGTTTGCGGGTGACCACGCTGATGACGCCTACTGAGGCGTTCTGACCGAACAGCGTGCTCTGCGGGCCGCGCAGCACTTCAATCCGCTGAACGTCCACAAGGTCGCCGATTTGGGAAGCAGAGCGCGAGCGGTACACGCCATCGATGAATACGCCAACCGAGGATTCGATGCCTGGGTTGTTCGCGCCATTGCCAAAACCGCGGATGATGAAGTTCGTCTGCGTCGAGGTCTGCAGCTGCGACGTGCGCAGCGACGGCACCGCCGTATGCAGATCAAGGATGTCGGAGATATGCGCTTTGTCGAGCGTATCGGCCGTCGTCACGCTGACCGCCGATGGAATATCGCTCAGCGTCTGCTCGCGCTTCGAGGCTGTAACGACGATTTCTTCCAGCGCTACCGTCTCTTGGGCTATCGAGGCGACGGTGCAAAACGTCGCAGCGGTAAACAGAGCCACACGGATCGAAGTCATCATACTTCCCCCTTCTGGTTGTTGCCTTGGCGCCACATTTAGGGGCGGCCGGCGATTATTGTTCTACCGGGGAAGTGTAGTCCTCTTCAATCGCGCTTTCATTCTCGATACGTCGGATCGACCCGATCAAGACGCCGCAGCAATCCCGGCCACACCAGATTGGCGCCGAGCCCGCGAGTGACCGCCTTGGCCTGCGCTTCGATGCCCGCCACCCGGGCCGCGGGAATTTTGATGAGCTCCGTCGCACCGTTGGTGGCCCGGACTTGAATGGCGCAGGCCGCTTCGAGGATGTACATGGCGAGAAACGCATCGGCAGGCGCCGGTCCGACCGTGAGCAACCCGTGATTGCGCAGAATCAGGAATGTGCGCTGGCCCAAATCGGCGGCCAGTCGCGGCTTCTCCTCATCGCGCAGAGCGATGCCTTCGTAGTCGTGGTACGCGAGTGAGGCGTGTACGAACAACGATTGTTGCGAGATCGGCAGCAGTCCCTGCCGCTGCGCCGACACGGCAACGCCATTCAAACTGTGCGTGTGAAGCACGCAGTGCGCGTCGGGTCGCGCGGCGTGGATGGCGCTGTGGATGACGAAACCGGCGGGATTGATCGCGTAAGGCGACTCGAGCAACTTGCGTCCGGCCGAGTCGATCTTGACCAGCGACGATGCCGTTATTTCCTCGAACATCAGGCCGTAAGGGTTGATGAGGAAAGCGTCTTCCGCATCCGGCACGCGCGCCGAGATGTGGGTGAACACCAGATCGTCCCAGCCGAATAGAGCCACCAGCCGATAGGCGGCAGCCAGCGCCACCCGGCATTCCCATTCCGCTGCGGAGACCCTGCCGCGCAGACTCGCGCCCGCTACATTTTCGTTGTTTGCCATTCCATACTCCCGCGCGTTGACTCTCTATTTCAATTTATAACCGGCGCATCCATTTCAATTTGGCGGCGCTGTACGGCGGATAGCGCAGTTCCACATCAAAGCGGAATCCGCGCTTCATCACCGCCTTCATGTGACTGAAGGTTTCGAATCCATACCAGCCGCCGTACCGGCCCAGGCCACTGGGGCCCACGCCGCCGAAGGGCAGTTCGGGTGACACCCGAAATACAATGGCGTCATTGATGCATACCGAACCTGCGTGCAGGTCTTCGGACAATTGCCGCTGCAATTCCCGGTCCCGCGTGAACGCATACAACGCCAACGGCGAGGGCCGTTCACGAATCAGCGCGACAGCGTGCGCACTGCTTGCCACCGACAGGACGGGGAGAATCGGTCCAAAGATTTCCTCCTGCATCAGCGCACTGTCCAGCGGCGGGTTGATCACGACGGTGGGCGCCATGTAGCGCGCGGCGGCATCCACCTGGCCGCCGATGAACATCTCGTGTCCCGCGAGGTAGGACTGCAGGCGGGCGAGGTGACGTGCGCTGACGATGCGGCCGTAGTCCGCGCTGCGTGCCGGGTCTTCGCCAAATGACTTCAGCAGACGCTTCTTGAGCTCGGCGAGAAATGCCGGTAGCACCGACTCGACCACCAGCAGGTAGTCCGGTGCGATGCAGGTCTGTCCTGCGTTCATGAATTTCGACCAGGCGATGCGCGCCGCTGCCACCGGGAGGTCGGCGTCCGCGTCCACGATGCACGGGCTCTTGCCTCCCAGTTCCAAGGTCACTGGCGTCAAGTGCTGCGCGGCCGCGGTCATGACGATTCGACCCACTTTCTCGTTGCCGGTGTAGAGGATGTGATCAAAGCGTTCGGACAGAAGGTCGGTGGTGATATCAGCGCCGCCTTTCAGGATCGCCACAGCCTGCGTATCCAGATAGAGGGGCAACAGCGTCGCCAGTGCAGCCGAGGTATGCGCGGAAATTTCCGACGGTTTGAGGACGACCGCATTGCCTGCGGCCAGTGCGGCCACGAGCGGCGAGCCGAGCAACTCCACCGGATAATTCCAGGCGCCGATGATCAGCACCACGCCTTTGGGAATCGGCTGCACGCAACTGGAGCCCGGCTGCGTCAGCATCGGCGTACTCACATGCCGTGCGCGCATCCACTGCCGCAAGTGACGCAACGCGTGATCCACTTCTTTGATGACGAAGCCGATCTCAGTGTTCACGGCCTCGAACAGATTCTTTCCAAGGTCGGCATGCAGCGCGGCCGCCAGTTCGCTTTCGCGTTCCGTGAACAGGCGACGCAATGCGAGCAATTGTTCGCGGCGCCAGGTGAGTGGGCGCGTTCGCCCGGAGTTGAAGGTTTCGCGTAATCGCGCGACCAGATCACATGGCGAGGTCTCGGCTGTGCTCATCCAGTCCTCTCGTCAACAGGCCCGTGTCTGACAGGAAGTTCAGGGCCGAATTGCATCATGAGAAAGCCGATCGCTGCCGCCTTCGCCAGACGGACATAGGTGGCCGTCAGGCGGCCGGTCTCGATCATCGACAAGGTCAGCGCCGTATCGACGATTTCAGTGGCGAGAAACGCAGCGCGTTCCCGGTCCGCGATAGGAGGCAGGACG
Organism: Pseudomonadota bacterium; assembly: GCA_031394735.1. Lineage (GTDB taxonomy): Bacteria > Pseudomonadota > Gammaproteobacteria > Steroidobacterales > Steroidobacteraceae > TMP-86. The sequence continues at coordinate 7,039 of JANMXI010000318.1, forward strand.
AACAGCTGTTCGAGCAAGTGCATGCTTAAGTCCGCGCGCGCGCGATCGGCGTGGCGGTCCAGCAGCTTGATGGCCGGTGGCGTGTCCCCGCCGAGCGCGAGCTTGGTGACCACCGGATTTGCGCGGTGATAGCGAACGGCCCGATCGATCAGGCAGGCGATCACCGCCTGCCAGGAGTGCCGGTGACGGGCCGGGATCGGTTTGAAGATCACGACGTCCTTGGCTGCGCGGTGCTTTTCCAGCAGCGCCAGAAAGATCGAATCCAGATCCGGATAGAAATGGTGAGCTGAACCGACGGGCACGCCGGCGCGCTTGCAAACGCCGGCATAGGTCAGTTCGCGCAAGGGGTGTCGCTCGAGCAGTTCGCTTGCGGCGCGCAACAAATGCTCACGCCGGTGATCGCCGCGCCGCTGCGTGTGGCGCGTGACCGATGATGGGCGCTTGCTCTTGGTTGCCATGGATGCTCGATATTGTCACACGAGTCGCCGCCACCAAACTCGGCGAACGCCGAGTTCCAGGTGACAGCGTGGAAATAGTACAGTATAAGTGACGGTAAGTGGCGCTCATCGATGCCATGAATAAAGCCACCATCTGGCCGACGGGTACAGCATCCGGTGGCGACAACGGGGGACGCAATGCAACTGCAGAAATTTTTCCTGTCACTGGCCGGTGTCGGCGTTCTTTCAATCGGTGGCACGCACCGCGCCGTGCCCGCTGAATCGCCCGGCGCCGCTCCGGCGACACTCGACGAGGTCATCGTCACAGCGCAGCGCCGCGAACAGCGTCTTCAGGACGTGCCCATCGCCGTGCAGGTCGTGTCGTCGGACATGATCCGGAAAGCGGCAGCGGAAAACTTTGCGCAGTTGGATCGCTATGTGCCCGGTCTTTCGGTCTCCGGCGACAGTCCCACGCAGCCGCACTTTCAACTGCGCGGCATCGGCGCCAGTGACTTCGGCGTCGGCACGGACCCTGCGGTGGGTGTGTATGTGGACGGTGTGTATGCGGCGCGTTCCGGCGCTTCGTTCCTGGCATTTAACGATATCGAACGTATCGAGGTGCTACGTGGGCCGCAGGGCACTTTGCTCGGACGATCAAGCGCCGCGGGCGCCATTTCGGTGGTGACGCGCAAACCCTCGGATCTACTGGAAGGAAGCGTCGACCTGCGGCTCGGCAACGACGGCAAACGGCGTGTCGAGGGCATGTTCAACGCGCCGCTTGCCACGGGCGTGGCGCTGCGCCTGAATGCGGTCAGTAATGAGTCGGATGGCTTTCTGACAGACGCAGGCACGGGTCGGAAACTCAACCCGGAGAAGAACTGGGCGGCGCGGGCAGCGTTGCGCTGGGATCTGGATTCGGCAACGATGCCGTGCTGTACTCCGGCAACGGCATCCGGATTGAGAACCTCAAGATCACCCACTACAAGGGCAATGCCATCATGGGCCAGGCGGGCAACAACTTCGTTGTCCGTCACAACTGGATCGTGAATTCAGGCGTGTATGGAATCTTCCCGGAGTTCGCGCAGAACGGATTGATCGAATACAACACGCTGACCGGCATTGAAGACGCCGCCATCTATGTCGGCATGTCCGACAACATTCATGTGGCCCACAACGAAGTCCACGGCAATGTCGCCGGCATCGAGTCGGAAAATTCCCGCCACGTGATCATCGAGCACAACCTGGCGTACGACAATGCCGGCGGAATTCTCACGTTCATCACGCCGGGCCTGCCGATCAAGACGGCATTTGATGTCATCATCCGCAATAATTTCGTCGTGGCCAACAACCACAAAAACTTTGGAGCGCCCGGCTCCATCGTTTCAGGTGTTCCCAGCGGCACCGGCATCATCGTCATGGCAGCAGACGATGTCATCATCGAGAACAACGTCATTCGCGACAACAAGAATGCCGGCATCATCGTCGCCGATCACAAATCATTCGCCAACATCACGCCGGACCCGGAGTCGGATCCCAGTCCCGATCGGGTGCAGGTGCTGCCGAATCTGTTTGCCGACAATGGTTACGAACCGATCAAGGACATCAAGGCCTTGATGCTGGCGGGATTGACCACGCAGGGACCTGACCTCGTCGCCGTGGGTGGCGGCAGCGGCAGCTGCGTCACCAATCGCGATTCGATCAAATGGTTGGGCGTCAGCACTTGGACCGCCTGTCAGCGCACCAGCACCAGCGATGTGGCCACGTATCTGCTGGATCAACCGGCGCCGCCGCGCGTGATGTCGGCGCAGGATCGTGGCAAGTTGGTGTACTCGTCCGTGTGTGCCGGCTGCCATGCTTACAATGTGCGGATGATCGGGCCGCCGACGCAGATCTTGCAGGCTATGTATGTAGGCAACCCGCAGGGCATTGCCGACTACATCGCGAAGCCGGTTCGCAAGCGCGAGGACTTTCCGCCCATGCCGCCGCAGGCGCATCTGAGCGCTGACCTGCGGTTGGCGGTGGCGCAGTACATGCTGACGGTGAACTAGCGGGGTTGGAGCCTGTGGCCCGATCAGCGTTCGTGCTTACGATATGAAATGTAGTTCAGCGCCACAGCCGGTTCGGTAACGACGTTCCGACGTTTCCGCTGAAACGTTTCCAGCCGAATCACGGCCGCGTAAAGAGGTCGTTGCGAGTCAGCGTGTTGCGCCTGAGGCTGGTGCTCCTGTGATATGGTTCCGCGCCTCGCTACTCGAAGCGATGCATACGAACACAGGAGAACACGTGAAACCCCTATCATGCGGTGAGGCGGTGATGAAACTTCTCGCCGCCTACGACGTGGACACGGTGTTCGGCATGGCCGGGACCATGACCGTCGAACTGTATCGTGGCATCGGCCTTGCGGGAATTCGCCACGTGCAGTGTCGCAACGAGCAGGGGGCGAGCCTGATGGCCGACGGTTACGCGCGTGCCACCGGCAAACCTGGCGTGTGCACCATCATTGCCGGGCCAGGCGTCACCAACGCGGCAACCGGCATCGCGCAGGCTTTTTGCGATTCGCAGCCCATGCTGGTGCTATCCGGCGCGTGCGCCACCCGCACGCAGGGAAAAGGCTGGGGTGCGATCCACGAACTCACCGACCAGGCTGCCGTGACGGCGGGCTTCACCGCGCTCAGCGCCATGGTCCGCTATCCTGAAGAGTTACCGGAATTGATTGCTCGTGCCTACGCGGTGTTTCGCGGCACGCGGCCTCGTCCGGTGCATCTGTCGCTGCCCCGGGATGTCCTGCCCGAACCCGTCGAAGGCGAATGGAAAGTCCGCCGCGCTCCGTCGCTGCCGATGCCCGATCTGTCGGCGATCGAAGAGGCTGCTGATCGCCTCGCGAAAGCCAAGCGCCCGTTGATTCTGATCGGTGGCGGCGCGGTCGGCACGCGCCAGGCGCTGACCGCCATCGCCGAGCACCTTGGCGTGCCGGTCCTGTCCACCAACGCGGGCAAGGGCATCCTTCCCGAATCGCACTCTTTATCTCTGGGCTGCTCCATCGTGCAGCAACCGAGCCAGGAAGCATTGGAAGCCGCCGACGTGGTGCTTCTGGTCGGCACGGAAGTTGCCGCGGGCGACAGCTTCCTGCCGAAACTCGAGATTTCCGGCGAGATTATTCGGATCGACATCGATCCCAAGCAATTGACGGCGGTGTATCCCGCGGCAGTGCCCATTCAAGCCGATGCGCGCGCGGCAATGGCAGCGCTTGCATCCGCACTCGTGAGCCGCAAGGCCGCAGGGCAGCGGTTGCAAGGCGAGACGTGGGTACGGGAAATCCTCGCGCGCAATGCGGCGACCATGACCGATCTGGAAAAGCAGCACGCACGCGTCTGGAAGATTCTGCGATCAGCGCTTCCTGCGGATGCGATCGTGATGGGCGATGCCACACAGATCGTCTACACCGGCTCGTATGCCATGCCGATGGAAGCCGAGCGCTGCTGGTATTACTCCGGCACGTATTGCGCGCTCGGCGTCGCCTTGCCGATGGCGGTCGGCGCCAAGATCGGCGCGCCGCAGCGGCCGGTGATCGCCGTCGCCGGCGACGGCGGGTTCATGTTCACGGTCAATGAATTGGCCACCGCAGCGGAAGAAGGTCTCGCGCTTCCCGTCATCGTGTGGAACAACGATGCGCTGAACGCGATCGTGGAGCAGATGGATCGACAGAATGTCCCGCGCATCGGCGTCGAGCCGAAGAGCCCCGACTTTCTGAAAGTGGCGCAAGGGTTGGGTTGTCATGCCATTCGCCCGTCGAGCGCGGAGGAGTTAGCGCAGTCCGTTCGTGATGCGTTCGCTGCCGATCGCCCGACGTTGATCGAAGTCCGGCAGGGCAGTCCCTGGTTGCTGCCCTGACTGAGGCGTGCAGGTTTCAGCCCGGATGCAACGCGCGCGGCCGCCTCACCGGTTGCTGGTCGTTGATTTCGTCGCGCGGCCGGTAAGGCGCTTCCAGAAACGCTCGTTCGGCAGCGTCGAGGTGCAGTGCCAACGCCTCCACCGCGACGTCGAGGTGCGCGGACTTTGCAGCACCGACGATCGGAATATTCGAATGAGAGTTGCCGGCGACCCAGGCGGTCGCAATGTGCGCTCTGCTCACGCCCCGGCGCGTGGCCACTTCCCGCACTCGTCGCGCAATCTCCTGGTCGATCTCATCGCCGTAAAATTCCTGATATAGGTCATGCGCCGTGCGTGCGGTGCCGGCGTCACGCGCCAGGAAGCCGCGCGCGAGCGGGCTGAAGGTGGTGACGGCGATGCCTTGATCCTGGCAGTACGGAAACATCTCGCGCTCTTCCTCGCGATAGAGGAGGTTGTACTGACACTGCATGTTCACGAAGGACGTCCAACCGTTCATCGCTGCAACATGGTTCATCTTCGCGAATTGCCACGTGTACATGGTCGAGGCGCCGAGGTAACGCACCTTGCCGGCGCGGACCGTGTCATGCAGCGCCTGCATGGTTTCTTCGATGGGCGTGTCGATATCGAAGGCGTGAATCACGTACAAGTCGACGTAGTCGGTGCCCATCCGCGCCAGTGACCGGTCGATCGAGGCTGCGATGTGCTGGCGTGACAGACCGCGATCGGTCGGGTCGTCGCTCATCGGATAGAAGACCTTGGTCGCAAGTACCAGCCGATCGCGCGTGGTCATCTTGAGCAGGTTCCCGGCGACCACCTCTTCGTTGCGACCCGCCGAGTACCAGTCGGCCATGTCGAAGAAGGTGATGCCGACGTCCAGGGCGCGGCGCAGGATAGGAATCGAATCCGCCTCGTCGAGCACCCAGCCCTTCCAGGCCGAGCTGCCCATGGACATCGTGCCCAGGCAAAGCGGCGACACCT
>JANMXI010000319.1:0-12654 GCA_031394735.1 Pseudomonadota bacterium
CTTTGCTTTCCAGATGCTCGGACAGGGTGATGGCGTCGCAGGGCTGACTGCGCTCGATCAGCGAGGCCGCGGCCTCGAAGATCAACCGGTGGTCGTGGCGATAAAAATCGTCGGAATTGACACGATCGGCGATCTGGTCCCAGGCCGTGGATTCGAGCATGAGGCCGCCGAGCAGAGACTGCTCGGCTTCGATGGAGTGCGGCGGCAGCCGCAGTTCGCCACCAGCAGAAACTGCGGACGACCCTGAACGGTTGTTGGCGCGACTAGCCATCTGCCCACCTTTCCGCAGGCGCGGCTACGGTACCGCTAGTCTTCGGCGACGATGGTGACCGCAAGGGTCACGTCGACGTCGGTGTGCAGATGCAGTTGGACCTGGTGCTCGCCTGCCGCACGAATCGGACCGGCCGGCAGACGCACTTCGCTGCGTGACAAGGTCTGACCCGCTTTGGTGGCGGCTTCGGCGATGTCGGCGGTGCCGATGGAGCCGAACAGCTTGCCTTCCGCACCGGCCTTGGCGCGGAGCTCCAGCTTGAAGTTGCTCAGGGACTCGGCGCGAGCCTGCGCGGCCTTCAATTCCTCGGCCGCCTTCTGCTCAAGCTGCGCGCGCTGCGCTTCGAACTTGGCGATGTTGGCGGGCGTGGCCATGGTGGCGCGACCGGTGGGAACCAGGAAGTTGCGGGCGTAGCCCGACTTCACGTTTACACGATCGCCGATCTGACCCAGATTGGCGACTTTCTGCAGGAGAATGATATCCATGATCTTGCTCGGGTCTTAAAGCTTAGTGCTGATCGGTGTAAGGCAGCAGCGCCAGGAAGCGCGCGCGCCGGATCGCCAACTGCAACTGGCGCTGGTAATGCGCACGGGTGCCGGTGATGCGGCTCGGGACGATCTTGCCGGTTTCGGTGATATAGCCCTTCAGTACCGCCAGATCTTTGTAGTCGATCTGCTTGACATCATCGGCCGTGAAACGACAGAACTTTTTGCGACGGAAAAAACGTGCCATATGAACTCCTAACGACCGCCCATGGACATATCATCGTCATCGCCATCCATGCCGTAATCGTCATGGCGGCGGGCGTTTTCATCGGGCGGCCGGGACATCGGCGAGGCCTCGGTTATAGCTTCATCCGTTCTAACAACTAAGTGACGTAACACCGCGTCGCTAAAGCGAAAAGCACCGGTCAGCTCAGCCAACACCTTGGAATCGGTTTCGATGTTCATGAGCACGTAATGGGCTTTGTGAACTTTGGCGATGGGGAAGGTCAACTGGCGGCGGCCCCAGTCTTCGAAGCGATGCACCACTCCGCCACCGGCGCTGATGATGCCCTTGTAGCGTTCCACCATGGCAGGAACTTGCTCGCTCTGGTCCGGATGAACCAGGAACACGATTTCATAATGTCGCATGTCATTCCTTACGGTTAAAGCCTCCCGTTGCGAGCGGTGAGGCAAGGATTTTCACCGGTTGCCCGGCAAAAAAGAGCGCGAAGGATACGTCGGCTGGCCTCGCAGGTCAACCGATGGGCCCGAGCGGCGGGAAACGCGCCATGGCCTCCAGATCGGGCAAGTCCTGATCATTGCGGATGTACAGTTTGCTGGCATCGCGATTGGGTTGAAAGTCCCAGGGCGTGTAACGCCCCTTTCTCAAGGACTCGTACACCAGACGTCGGCGCCGCTGGCTGAGAAGCACCGACTCGTGCAGGGCCTTCAGATCCCAGCGTCGGGCGACCTCGGCACGAAATGCTTCCAGCACTTGTGCCTGTCCGGCATCCGCCGCCAGATTGCGCCGTTCGTCCGAGTCTGCCTGCAGATCATAAAGTTGATCCGGATCGACCGGTGAATGCACGAATTTGTAACGGCCGCGGCGGATCATGACCAGCGGCGCGATGGCGCCTTCCGCGAGATATTCGCCGATGACTTCATCCGCCGCGTCGCCGCCCTGACAGGCGGCCACGAGGCTACGGCCGTCGAGGTCGGTGACATAGCGGGCGGCCGCGGGTCCCGCCAGTTCACACAGGGTCGGCAGCACGTCGACCAGCGAGGTGGAGGCGCTGACCCGCCGCGGCGCAAATCGACCGGGCGCATGGATGATCAACGGAATCCGGCACGCCGGCTCGAAGAAGTTCATCTTGTACCAAAGGCCACGCTCTCCCAGCATGTCGCCGTGATCGGCCAGAACGAGCACCACGGTATTCTGCGCGAAGCGCGTGTCCTGCAGAGACTGCAGCAGGCTGCCCATCTGATCGTCCACATACGACACGGCGCCGTAGTAGGCGCGGCGCGCAGCGCGCGTCTGCGTCTCATTGACCGGCTGCAATTCCAGACCGCACACATGGCGCAGGCGACGCGAATGCGGGTCCAGTTGCTCCACCGGCATCTGCACGCGCGGCATGTCGATGGCGCTGCCTTCGTAGCGATCCCAATAGCCCTGCGGCACGACATACGGGTCGTGTGGATGGGTCATCGAGACGACCATGCAAAACGGACGCTTGTCCTTGGAACGCGCGAAATCGAATAATTTTTGGCGCGCGCTGAACACTGTCTCGTCGTCAAAATCGATTTGATTGGTGCGCGTGCAGGCGCCGGCGTTGATCACCGAATTCATGTCGTGATACCAGCTCGGTCGCGCCGCGAAATCCGACCAGTCCGGGGTCCAGCCGAAATCCGCCGGATAGATATCCGTCGTCAATCGCTCTTCAAAGCCGTGCAGTTGATCCGGCCCGCAGAAATGCATCTTGCCGCTGAGGACAGTCTGGTAGCCGGCGCGGCGCAGGTAATGCGCGAATGTCGGCACCTGCGCGGGAAACTCCGCCGCGTTATCGTACGCACCGATCTGCGATGGCAGCCGGCCCGCCAGAAAAGAAAATCGCGACGGCGCGCACAACGGGCTGTTGCAGTAGAAGGACTCGAACACCACGCCGGCTTTGGCGAGCGCGTCCAGGTGCGGCGTCTTCGCCACGGCATTGCCGTACGCCGGTAACGCACGGGCGTTAAGTTGATCGGCCATCAGGATCAACAGATTCGGAGCAGTAGTCGAGGTCATCCCCAATGATCCCATGCGAACCGCAACGACTCAATGCGCGGCGAGAATCGCCTGCCAATTGATGATCGCGTTCCACACCATGCGTTGATCGCCGCGGTTCATATCGCGATGCAGGGGGTTGAAGTTGAAGACGATCACGTGGCCACGTCCCACCGGCATGTCGAGGATCGCCGGCCGTCCGATCAAGTTAGCCTCGCCCCATGCCTGACCGCTGACGACGAAGGAATCTGTAGACGGGTCGCCCCATCGCAGCACGACGCCGCTGGGGTCCTCAGGACCATCCAGGCAGGTGCTGCAATACGCCATACGCAGCCAGTGACGAGGCGTCGCGTACAATGGAAAATTCTGACGAAACACATACGTCGAAGGCTGATAGCCGTAGGCGATGGGATGTTCGGGTCGCGCGAATTACACGCGCACATGCGCGCCGGGCGTGCGGGTCACCGCATCCTGCGCGGCAGCCGCAGCGGCCACGCCGCCCCCTTGCGTACTGCGTGGCACACCACCCGACTCGCTGCGCACACCGCGCACAATGCCGCCTTCGATGGCGAGCATCGAGCCGCTGCCCAACGTGACCATCAGGCCACCCTGATCGACGAACGCCTGAATCTGCGCCAACCCCTGCCAGCCAATGCCGCCGGAGATGTCATCGGACTCCGCCGGTGTGCCGAAACTCGGTGTTGCCGCGGTTTTCTTGAACGGCATCGGTCCCCAAACTCTGGGGATCCCATGAATCTGTTCAGCGAGCTCCAGATCGACATGGCCGTACAACAAGACGTCGACCTTCTTGCGCAACGCGCCGGCCCGAATGTCCTCGTCACGGAAATACACGTAAGGGATCTTGCGTTGATCCAGGGAGTAGCGAAGCCAGCCGATGGAGTCGGTATCGGCCCACGGCACCCATACCCCCACGCGCGGTGTGGTGGCGCTGTGCGTGACAACTGACGGCAATGTCGCAACACTCACCGTCGGCAGATCCAATTGCTCGGCTACTTCGGTTAGCACCTGCTTCAAGCCTGCCTGGGGCCGCACTATCCAACTGCCCGCCGGAAATCGGTCGGCGCCGACGCTGAAGGCCTGTTCCGCGATCTCGATCCGGAAGCGCGCCAGACGGAAGCGCGCTTCGAGCAATCCTTCCTGTCCGGAATCTTTCAAGAGGAAGATCGGGCCGGTGCCGACGGAAGCTGCCCGCACCTCCGGCGTCTGACTCAACGGCACCAATGCCGCGTCTCGAATCGCCGCATCGGCGGTCGGCGTTGCTTGCAAATGAAAATTCGCAGACAACTCCCAGGACACATCGTCGTACGGTTCGCCGCCGTCTTTGGGATATTGCTGCGGGCTGAGCAGGTCCACGGCGTAATTGCGATACGGTTGATCCAGGCGCACGACGTAGGTGCCGGGCGGAAATTGCCCGTCGCGCAATGTCAGCGCCGATTCGCTTCGGCTCACTTCGATGTGTTGTGACAACAACCGGCCGCCAGCCGGTAAGCCAGTTCCAACATCGACTCGGTCGAGCCGGTTTCATCCGCATGCAAGCCCGCATTGAAATAATAGAAAGGCCGCGACTCGGCGATTAGCTTTTCCGCAGCCGCCGGGTCGGTCTTGCGAGGATCGGCGAGCGCGCCGCTGGCCGCGCGCAGCGCATCGAGTGACTCGATGCCCTTCTCATCTGCGATCGCCATCAGGAGGATCTCGCGCCCTTCTTCCGAGCGGCCGATGCTGAACACGCGAACCCGCGGCGAGTGCGCCGCCAAGGCGCGCGCGTAGGCATAGGTTTTGGCGGAATCGATCAGTTCGCCGGGCGCTCCGGCAATGCGTCCCAGAAACGCCGTCGGCGAGGGCACGGTGGCCGATGCGGGCACATAGGAGACCCAGGGCGAGGAAAAGCGTGGCTCGGTCGTTGCGCGGGCGATGGCCTCGACCGACCCAGGTTCGATCGCGTCAGGACCCGTGGACGGCAACGACTCCGCTGCAAACGGCGAGGTAAACGACAGGCACGCCGCAATGGCGGCAAACAATAAGCGCATGAACTTCCCCCCGGAAGACGTCAGTGAACGGTCGAGTTGTTCCGCGCGATCGCAGCGTCGCGCTCGCTCTCAATCCGCAGCGTCTTGATGTCATTCAATATCACGAGCGGCTGCAGATACGCCAGGGTATAGATTTCGCGCACAAAGCCGTGTGCATCGATGAGAAATAGTTTGAGCATATGGTGCAGGGTGCGGGTCGGCTTTCCATTCGCATCGGTTTGCACACTGACGTCCTGTCCCAGGTCCTGCAACAGCGGCAGCAGATCGGGAACCGACCGGGCCGTGAGAAACCGCCATTCCAGGCGGTCGCCTCCTGCGCTGCCAACGCCAACGGACGTCGCATAGCGAGCCAGTGCCTCCGGCGTGTCGTTGCCTGGATCAAAGCTCACACTGACGAATCGCGTCGCCGCCGCCAGGCGGGAATCCTTCAGCACGCCGGCGCGAACCTGCTGCAGCGTTTCTCGCGCATAGGGACAGCCGACGGGGTCGACGCAATAGGTATAGAAAAATGTCAGCAAGGTAATCTTGCCGCGGCTATAGGACTGCAAGTGCACCGCCCGCCCCTGCGAGTCGAGTAATCGCGCATCCGGCGTCGGTTGAATGCGTTGCAGCTCGTAACTGCCCGGCGCCAGCGGCTCGTATTCAAGCCGCGGAATCGACGCCGCACCCGGATCAACCGCCGCGCCGGCAGCGGCGCTCAGCGCCAGCAGAATCACCGCGCCGCTTAACCGGTTCATCTGGCAGCGGTGAACTTCATGTGATGCGGGCGTCCCAGCTTCTCCGCTGTGAAGTCGATCTGAAAGGCCTGCGACAGTTCATGCCCGTTCCAATTGAACGCACGCAGGAACTGCTCATTGTCCACGCCCTTCTTGTCCCACTTCGACAACAGGCTGGAGGTGATGTACACCCGATGACCGTCCCAGCTTTGCGACACCATATTGACCTGACTGCCGGTCTTCTTCTGATAGGTTTCCTTCGGCGCTTCGGGGTTGGTCAAGTCGAAGTAATGCGTTGTGCCGTCCATGAACGTGTTGACCCACAGGCCCTTGCCATCCGCCGTGATCGAAATATCCACGGGCAGCGGAATCTTGCTCGGGTCGCCGATCGCGGCCACGTCCTTCGCGATCCAGGCGCCGGTCGCATCCTGTTTGATCAGATAAATCTGCGACGTCAGCGCAGTCGCCGTAACCGCCCAATTCTGGCCGGGAGCAAGCCCCCAGCGAATTTCCAGCGGCGCACCTGGGACGCTGAGAACCTGCGAGGGCTTCATGGATTTCAAATTCCACACTACCACCGTGTTGCCGAAATTCTTCATCGCCTGCGGGTCCTTCACGACCTCGCCCAGGTCCCGCATGTAATTGGTCTGACCGGTGAAGCTGGAGGTGAGCAGCACGTTCTTGGCAGGATTGACCGCCACGTCGTAGCCGTAACCATCGCCCTTCACGCCGCCTATCGTCGTCACCGGCAGATCGTATTTGCGAATCAGATCGCCCTTGTTGTTGTACAGCGCGAGTCCGGTAACGCCGCCCTTGTCCTTCGAATTGGACAGCGTGCCGATGAGCATGCGGCCCGGCAACGCATAAAACGTATGCGGACCGACCAACGTCGTCTTTTGTGCCAGGTTCGAAATGGTCTTGATCAACTTCGGATGTGTCGGGTCGGTACCCACGTCGAAGATGAAAATCTTGCTGTCGTCGAGGTTGCCGGCCCACAGATATTTGCGATCATCGGTGAAGCCCATGTGATGCGCCTCGCCCTGGCCGCCGACGGACACGCTGTCGATGACCTTGCCGTAATGGGCGGACTTCGGATCGGCATCGACGGTGACGAGTTTGTCGGAACCGTCACCCAGTCCGGTGACGCCCAACGTCCAGACATGCACGTAGGACTCCTGACCCTTGATCAGGTTGCTCATATACGGTGAGTTGCAGGTTTCGTCAGCTAGCACGCCTGACGAGAATGACAAGGCTGTGGCTGCAGCAAGTGCGCCGACGCGCATGCTGCGAATGAAGGTGTTCATCGCGTCCCCCTGGTACCGTGGAAAACTTCCGGGATCGAGTGTACCTCCATGCAAACGCCGATATCTAGAACCGAACGCTATGTCCTTAGTCCGGGATTCACATGGCGGTCGTTGAGTTGGACCGATGCCTTTGACGAACTGCATCAAACAAGGCGATTCCGGCAGAAACCGACACGTTCAAGGACTCCACCTGGCCTGTCATGGGAATGCGGACCAGAAAGTCGCAGCGTTCGCGGGTCAAGCGGCGCATGCCGTCGCCCTCCGCGCCCACCACCAACGCGAGCGCGCCGGTGAGATCGGCGTCATACAGATTCTTCGACGCCGCGCCGTCCAGTCCCACGACCCAGATGTTGCGCTGCTTGAAAGACTCCAACGTACGCGCAAGATTCGTCACCGACGCGACCGGCACGAATTCCGCCGCACCGGCCGCCACCTTCCGAACCACGCCATCGACGCTGGCGGAACGATCTTTGGGAATGACCAGCGCATCCACACCGGCCGCGTCCGCCGATCGCAGGCAGGCGCCGAGATTGTGCGGGTCGGTGACCCCGTCGAGCACGAGCAGGAATGCCGGCTTCTGCAATCCGTCCAGATGCGCGAACAATTGATCCTCTGTCCACGGCGCCAGCGGTCGTACGGATGCCGCAACACCTTGATGCGCGACATCCCCCGTCAATTTTTCCAGCACCTCCGGCACGACGACCTGCACGCGCAAGCCACAGGCCTGCGCTGTTTCCTTGATGCCTTGCGCGCGCTTGTCATCGCGCGGTTCTTTGAGCCAAAGTTCCAGCACCCGCTCAGGGGAACGCGCCAGGACCGCCGCGACGGCATGCATGCCGTACACGATATTGCGCTGCGGGCTGCGTCCCGCGTCGCGCCGCTCGTCAGCCACGGCGTCGCTTCGGTCCATGATTCTTGCGCGCCGACGGCTGTCGTCCGGCGCTGGGATGCGTGTGTTTGGCGGGCGCACCGGCCTCGACCAATTCAAAATCGATCTGCCGTTGCGCCAGGTCCACACGCGACAGCCGCACGCGCACCTTGTCGCCCATCTTCCAGCGCCGTCCGGAACGCCGGCCGACCAACCCCATGCCACCGCGGTCCAGTTCCCAGTAGTCGCCCGGGATCGCCGAAATGTGCACCAGTCCGTCAATGGGCATATGGGTCAATTGCACGAACAGCCCGAACTCCAACGCACTGGAGATCGTCGCCTCGAATTCTTCGCCGATGCGCGATTGCAGATACAAACATTTCAGATACGCCATGACATCGCGCGACGCATCATCGGCGCGTCGTTCGCGCTGTGAGGTCTCATGACCCAACGTCTGCAGTTCCTTGAGCTCGTAGCGATGTCCCGCGACGCTACGATCGAGCAGCGCCGCTTTCAACGCGCGATGCACGATCAGATCCGGATAGCGCCGGATCGGCGAGGTGAAATGCGCGTACTCCTCCAGCGCCAGGCCGAAGTGACCGATATTCGTCGACTGGTAGACCGCCTGCGCCAGCGATCGGATGACCAGACCTTCGAGCAGAATGCCGTCGGGACGCGCGGCCAACCGGTCGACCAGTTGCCGATATTCCCGCGGAGTCGGCTCTTCGGAGAACTGTGCGCCCACATTCAACGCGCTCAATACTTTTTGCAGTTCGGTCACCCGCTTGTCTTCGGGCAAGCCGTGCACGCGATACAACCCGCCGGCCTTGGCCTTGCGCAGCGCCGCTGCCGTTTCGACGTTGGCAGCGATCATGCACTCCTCGATGAGCCGATGCGCATCGTTACGCAACGGCGCATGAAAGCCCACGATCACGCCGTCGGCGCCGATGCGGGCCTTGGTTTCGCTGCCGCGGAAATCCAGCGCGCCGCGCGCATCGCGAGCCTCCTTCAACGCGCCGTAGATATCCTTCAGCGCATCCAGCGAGGCCCGCACATCCCGCGCGATGGTCTCCTTGGCCTCAGCCGGGTCCTTCATGTAGTCCCACGCCGCTTCGTACGTGAGGCGTGCGTGTGAGCGGATCACCGCTTCATAAAATCGCGATTTGCTGAGTTTGCCGTTCTTGCTGACGCGCATGTCGCAGACGAAGGCCAGTCGCTCCACCTGTGGCATGAGTGAACACAGATGATTCGACAACCGCTCCGGCAACATCGGCATGACGCGGTCCGGAAAATACACCGACGTGGCGCGATTGCGCGCCTCGTCATCGATGACACTGCCGTAGCGAACATAGTGACTCACGTCGGCGATCGCGACCACCAGACGCCAGCCGCCACCGCGCACCGGCTCGCCAAACACGGCGTCGTCGAAATCGCGTGCGTCTTCACCATCGATGGTGACCAGCGGCATGGCGGTGAGATCTTCGCGATGCGCGCGGTCTGCAGCCCGGACTTCGGTGCCGAATTTTTCCGCGGCGCGGATCACGTCCTCGGCAAATTCCTGCGGCAGGTCATGCCGCAGGATTGCGAAACGGGCCGCCAGGTCCGATGGACGCATGTCGGCGAGAATTTCCACGACTCGGCCGTGCGCCGGCGTCTCGCCATGCGGACGTTTGGTGATTTCCACCACGACATAGGCGCCGTCTTCGGCGCCGTGCCGGTCTTTGGCAGACACGTCCACGACGTACCAATGGCCGGGATCTTCCGGTTCGACACGGCCGCGGCCGTGTCCGGAGCGCCAGATGCCCGCCACGCGCTTCGGGCCATCGCCCACACGACGGATCAGACGCGCCACGCGCCGGCCACGTTCATTGGTGCCCACCGCGCGCACTTCGACACGGTCCTGATGCATCAGCGTGGCCATGTCGGCGCGCGCCAGCGCCAGGGGGGCGGAACCGTCTTCCGGCAACACCATGGCCTCGCCGTTGGCGCGGCCGCGCACCTTCCCGGAAATCAATTCCTCGTTGCCGGCCGCGGAAAAACCGTGCTCATGCAGGTCGATCTGCCCGTCGCGCACCATGGCCGCCAGTCGCTTGGCCAGTGCCGTGCGTTGCGCGTCCGTCTGCAGACCCAGGCGTTGCGCGATGCGCGCCGCGGTCAGCGGTTCAGAGGCTTCAGTCAGATGGTCCAGCAGCAATTCGCGGCTGGCAATGGGATCGGTATATCGCGATTGCTCGCGTTCCAGGTTGGGATCCTGGGATTGCCAAGGGCTGGCGGCGGTATCGCCGCGGGCTGCCCGTTTGGGCTTCTTTCGGTTAAAAAGGCTCATTAAATGGTTTCTTTATTCTCAATAATTCAAGTTTGATTCAAGTTTGATTGACAGCCACGGAGTGTGTGCGTAAATTCCCGCGCCTTGCAGCCCCATCGAGCCCAGGTGGCGGAACTGGTAGACGCGCTGGTTTCAGGTACCAGTGGAGCAATTCGTGGAGGTTCGAGTCCTCTCCTGGGCACCATTGTGGATATCCTGCCGCTGCAGGGTATCAGGCTGCTGGTTGCAAGACCATGCAAATGCAGCCGTTACAGGGTCAGAATCGCCGCAATCTGTCGGCACAATATTTCTAAATTTCAGATATTTACAAAACATTGTTCAGCCGAACATAGCATAAGATCCGCATCCTTTCAGAGTTCCATCGATACGCCCAACCACGCGGCGCGTGGTGCGCCCGGCCCCAAAAAACGTGCATCGGTAAAGTTCGGGAAAATCTCGGTCGGATCACCCAAAATCCCAAATGTGTCGTAGCGACGGTCGAACACATTGTCGAGCCGCGCAAAGATCTTGAAATGCTCACTGAACCGATAGCTCGCGTGTGCGTTGAGGATGCGATATCCGGCGATCTGTCCCGACAAATTCGACTCATCGCCGCGATAATATTGTCCCGAGTTACTGTGAAGATCGGCCCCCAGCGACAGCGAGGCGTTCAATTGGTAATCCACGCCGAACTTGAAGCTGCCCCGCGGTAATCCAGGAATGCGGTTGCCCACGCGGACTTGGATCAGACCGGTATCCGGATCCGAATTCGGATTGTTCGCACTGCTCTCCAAAAATGCGGTTCGAAACGTCGCCTCCAGATGCGTGTAATTGGCATACCACTCCAGGCGCCCAGTGAACATCTTGCCACTGATCGCGGCTTCCACTCCTTGTCTCCGCGTGTCTCCGACATTCGCATAAAACCCTTCATTGGACTGCGCCCCACCGGTGCTTTGAAAAATGATGTCATCTACATTGGTGGTTCGGAACCAGCCCAGATGCCAGCGCAGCGACGCACCACGGTCTTGGGTGTGCTGACCGCGCAGACCCAGCTCGATGCCCTTGGCAATCACCTGCCGCAGTTCCGGATCCGCAAGAAACTGGTTGGGCAGCTTGCACGGCGAATCCGGCGTGGCACAGGTCAGTTCAACCGGCGTGGGGGCGCGTGTGGACTCACTATATCCGGCATATACATTCAAGGAAGCGCTTGCCTGATAGGTCAAACCGACCGCAGGGTTGATGCGGTGAAAGGCATGATCGCCGTCGAGGTCAGGGTTGAAGCCGCTACGATCACTGATCGTGGTGTGCGTACGGTTGTAGCGCACCGAACCGGTGAGTGACAGTTTGCCGGTGAGCGACACCGTATCGGTGAGGTAGAACCCCGCGTTGACATTGCCGACGTGCACGGCCAATGCATCCGCGGGCACGAACATCCCTGTATCGGGTTGGGTGCCAAAACTGAAATCAGGGTTGTTTGCGTAGGGGACGAGAAATGAAGCCTCGACCACTGACCGGTAATCTGCGCGGCCCCGACCGTAATCAAGTCCGGCGACCAACTGATTGGTCAAACCAAAAACAGGACGCTTGAACACTGCCTGCAGCGAACCGCCATAGCTCAATTGCCGACGCAAACCGATGTTGTTGATGGCATCGAATTCTGCGGACAGCGGACTTCCGTTTTGATTTGCGATCGGCGACCCGTCGGTTTCGCAAAGAATGTCCGGCGCAGTGCTGCAGGGGTCGAAACTGGTGGCATCGCCGTTATAAGAACGCGTGTTTCCCTGTCGCGCAAATGCGGTGGCGCTGAATGACGCTTGCGGAGCCCACTGATAGATACCTTGCGCGGTCACACCGCTGTAATTGTTCTGCGTGCGATCCGGGGAAGTGAAGACGCTCGTCGGTGACGCCTGCAGCGCCTGAATCGCCTGCGCGCCGTTGCCGATGAGGTCGGTTTCCGAATGCGACAGATGCAGATCGAAAGTGTGTGGGCCACCGCGCCAGCTCAGCGTGCCGAGAAAACTGGTGGCGCTGGATCTGGACAAATCGCGCCACCCGGCCTCATCGAATCGATTGGCGAGCAGGTAGTAACCCCACCGACCGTCGTTCGCGCCGCGCTCGACGGTCGTCTCGAATCGCCGGAACGAACCGCCATAAGTCTGTGCGTGAGTGCCAGGCTCGGTGAAACCGTTCTTCGTTTGAATCTGAACGGCACCGCCCAGTGTATTCAAGCCAAAGATCGGATTCGCGCCTGACAGCAACGTCATTTTCGACATCGCTTCCTCCGGGATCAGATCCCAATTGACGCTATCGCCAAACACCTCATTGACCCGGACGCCGTCGACGTAAACCGAAATCCCCTCCGACCCACCGAGCAACGGCGTGCCGGTGAAGCCG
>JANMXI010000320.1:0-3686 GCA_031394735.1 Pseudomonadota bacterium
CCGCCAGCAGCGCATCGTCATCTCGAATGTTGGCATTCAGTCCCAATGTGATCGCAAGAAGTCCGGGCGCCTGCGGAGATACTTCGAGGTGATCGGTATCAGCGCCGCGCACTATGAGGGCGAGTTTGTCCAAAGCCGGATCGTTGATTCCGTATTTGGCCAAAATGGCATCAAAACTACACAATGGCCCGACGTGAGTCAGTTCCACGCCGGGAACATCAAAGGGAATGGCGTTTAAATCGGTCGCGGTGCGCATCACCTCGGCGGTGGGCACATAAAGGAACTGAGCCTGTGGATCGACAAACTTGCGGATCAGCCACGGACACGCAATGCGGTCGATCTTCGGACGTTCGCGGGTTATCCATTTCATGGACAATTCCCCTGGTTGTGGGTGTGAAACCGATATAACGTAGAGTGTATGACAACAACGTGATAGATACTACATGAGTGAAATGAAATCCGGATGGGTATTGCTGGTCACCAATTTGCCGGGGCGCAACCAAACATTGCGCATGCGAATTTGGCGTGCGCTCAAGGCGGCCGGCGCGGTGTTGTTGCGCGACGGCGCGTACTTGCTGCCGTTATCGACCTCGGCTCGGCAGATTTTTCAAGAGCAATGCGCTGAGATCCAGCAGAAGGGCGGCATCGCTCATTTACTGGTTTTCAACAGTGAGTCCGCGGCGCAACAAGACGAGTTCGTCAAACTGTTCGACCGGACCAATGAATTTAAGGTGGCGCTTACTCAGATTGCCGCCTACCAACGTGAACTCGCCAAGATGACGGAGCACACCGCACGGCGGCGTTTTGCGGCATTGACGCGCGAGATTGCTGCGATGGCGGCAACAGATTTCTTTGCCGGAGAATCGCAAACCCGATTGCGCAATGCGCTTGCCGGCGCCGAGGCGGCATTCATTGCGCGGTTTGAACCGGACGAGCCGCATCCTGCGCAACGGTCTATCGAGCGCCGCGACCGCAAGGACTTTCGAGCACGCACCTGGGCAACACGCGAACACCTGTGGATCGACCGTGTATGTTCAGCGTGGCTCATTCGCCGTTTCATTGATCCGAAGGCCCGGTTTGTGTGGCTGAAGCGGCCGGTGGATCGGCCCCGAAAGGCGATAGGGTTTGATTTTGATGGTGCGGAATTCACGCATGTCGGGAGCCAGGTCACTTTTGAGGTGTTGCTCACCAGCTTCGCGCTCGAACAGGACCCCGGACTCGCTCGTCTGGGCGCAATGGCCCATCATCTCGACGTAGGCGGTGCCCCGGTTACCGAAGCACCGGGATTCGCTGCAATCATGACTGGCGCTCGAGCGCTGCAACCGGACGACGACGCGCTGCTCAAAACAATGACGCCCGTTCTCGACGCCTTGTACGCCGCCTACGGAACACCGGAGAAGTGATCAGTGAAAATTGACGCTGGAATCTTTGCAGCCCTTGGGGCTGCGGTGCTCTTCGGGCTGAGCACGCCGTTGGCGAAGATTTTGGTGGATAGCACTGCACCGCTGCTGTTGGCGGGCTTGCTGTATCTGGGCTCAGGGATTGGTTTGGCAGGGGTCCTGGCGATCCGCTCGGCGAGCACACGCGGTGCCAGCATCAGTTGGCCGCGCGGCAGGGAGTTGCTTTGGTTACTGGGTGCCATCGCTGCTGGCGGCGGGATCGGTCCGTATCTTTTGATGAGGGGACTGCAGTTGACCGACTCGGCGTCGGCGTCGTTAATTTTGAACTTGGAGGGGGTTCTGACGGCCTTGTTGGCCTGGTTCGTGTTCAAGGAGAACTTCGACCGGCGGATTGCCATCGGAATGGGGCTGATCGTAGCGGGCGGCGTGGTTCTGTCTTTCAGTCCGACCCTCCGGTTGTCTGGCTTTGCAGGACCGATCGCCATTGCCGGCGCCTGCCTTGCCTGGGCGGTCGACAACAATCTGACCCGCAAGGTGTCGATTCACGATGCCATGTCCATCGCATGCGCCAAGGGGCTGGTCGCGGGCGGCACCAGCGTCGTGCTCGCAATTGGGTCTGGCGCGCATCTGCCGCCCGTCCACGCAATTCTACAAATTGGACTTTTGGGATTTGTGGGTTACGGGCTCAGTCTGACGCTTTTCGTCGTCGCGCTACGGCGGCTGGGAACTGCGCGTACCGGCGCATATTTCTCACTAGCCCCATTCATCGGCGCGGGGTTTGCTTTGCTGCTGGGGGCGTCGCCCACCGTTACGCTTGGGGTTGCCGGGCTGCTGATGGCCGCCGGCGTCTGGCTGCATTTGACCGAGACCCACGAGCACCAGCATTTCCACGCGGTTCTCGACCATGAGCATGAACACGTCCACGACGAGCACCATCAGCACGCTCATCCCGAGGCCATGCCGTTGTCTGAGCCGCATTCACACGCACACACGCATGAACCGCTTGAGCACTCCCACGCGCATTACCCAGATGCACACCATCGGCACGAGCACTGAGCGCGATTCACTTGTTATTTGCGCCGGAGTGATCTCCCTTTCAGCCGTTGACGCTTCGCCGACGTCGATCTACTTTGTTGCTGTTAAACATCAAAAGTAGTGGCTTGCGTTCGTTCCACACCATGCTGATTCTGATCCTGCTGATACATTTGTTGCGGTCGTCGACACCACCGTATTGTTCGTGATGCCGCGCTCGACCATTGCCTCGCAGGGTGCATCATTCAAGAGTCTGTGGATTGCTCGAGCTCCGTGGGGTTGTGTCTGGGATTCGAATCAATCCTATGGTTCGGGAGATGATTCAGCTCGGCAGGCGGGAGAAAAATGCATGACTTGCAGTGTTTGTGGGTCAACTCGATGCATAGGCAGGATAGTCAATCGGTGAATGATTGACTCAAACTTCACGCCATGAACAAGGGCGTGCACTTGATGACCTGGGTCACACCGGATGTGAAGCGGCGCTTTGCGGCGGCGGCGCAGGCGCGTGGTTTTTCAGAATCGGCTTTGCTGCGGTATCTGGTCGACAATGCCATCGTCGGGATCGCCGGGACCGATGCCGGGGCATTGTTGACGGTTAACCCGCTACCGAAGGATCTCCGGGTCTCCATCCGTCTACGGCCCACGGATCACCATTTGTTGCGCGCACGCGCCAGTGCGCGATCGCTGGCATCGAGCGCCTATATTGCGCTGCTGGTCCGTTCTCACCTGCATCGGCTCACGCCGCTGCCCACGGCGGAGCTGGAGGGGTTCAGGGCTGCGATCAGTGAACTGGGTGCCGTCGGCCGGAACTTGAATCAGATCGCCCGCGTTGCCAATCGAGGCGAGGACTTGGGCGAACTGAATGCCGCGGAACTTCGCAAGCTCTATCTGATCTGTGTCGGCATGCGCGATCACTTCAAAGCCTTGATGCACGCCAATTCTGCAAGCTGGGAGAGCGGCCATGAAAAAACACCTGGTTGATTTGGGAGCCCGACCCTTGTTGGACATCGTCAGCTATGGACGGCGGGGCGTCGGATCACTAAGCGGTCCTGAACGCGATTTTATCCTGCGCACGGCGCGGCGGGTACCGGAAGTCATGGTGAAGGTATCGGGAGGCGGCCGCAATCTGGCTGGTGTGCAGCGGCACCTCCAATACATTGACCGTAAAGGGACGCTGGACATGGAAACCGATTCCGGAGTGATTCGCGAGGCCGGTATGGAACGCCACCTTCTATTGGACTGGGACATCGACCT
>JANMXI010000321.1:0-21443 GCA_031394735.1 Pseudomonadota bacterium
GGTGCAGGCGCTGACCGGCGTCCTCATGGTGTTCCATTGGGAGTTGGATGACGCGTTGGTGGCGGGTGAGCATCGTCCGGTGGCGCCGCGCGCGATCGCTGCCGCTTCGCAGCGTGTCCAACGTGAGCGTCCGGATGCAACGGTCGTCGCGTTCTATGCCACTGCGGGCGCAGCAGACCGCTTCGACATCTACGTCGAAGACGCGCTCGGACGCACCGACATCGTGCGGGTCAATGGTGCGGGCCAACCTTTGATGGCGCGGCCGCTTGACTACGACTATCGTCGGGCCGGCCTCATCCAGGCCGCCATCGTCATGCATCAGACCCTGTTCGCGGGGGAGGGCGGCAAGCGTTTCTTGGGGTTCAGTGCGTTGATCCTGCTGACCAATATCATCATGGGACTGACCCTGGCCTGGCCCCGGCGTGCAGAGTGGCGGCGCGCACTGCTACCGCAGACCTCGCGCGTGCGCATCGCCAATTGTTTTTCCTGGCACCGCGCTGTTGGTTTGTGGTTGGCGGTGCCGGCCATGGTGATGATCACCAGTGGCATGCTGGTCGCGTTTGAAGAACCGCTCGAAAATTTACTGGGTACCGGTGCGTCACCGGCAGTGCTGTCCGTCATCAAGTCGACGCGGGTACAGTCGATGACCACGGCGAGCGTGGCGCCGACGCTTGCACTACGGGTTGCCCTGGAGCAATTTCCGACGGCAACGCTCGCCAGCATGCGCATGCCGTCGCAAGACGCGCCCTGGTATCGGGTGCGTGTGCGGCAGTCGGGCGAAGCGCGGCGTGTCTACGGGCAAACTGCGGTGTTCGTCAGCGCGGAGGATGGCCGCCTCATCGCCATCGACGATGCGTTGAAGGTAAGCTCGACACAGCGTTTTGTGGACGCGTTGATCCCGACCCACACGGGCGAGATCGTTGGTTTGCCGGGTCGTCTGCTGGCCTTGGCCGTGGGTGTTTGGTTGCTCACGATGCTGCTACTTGGCGTCACCCTCTGGTCCGGACGCAGACGGTCCCGTTCAGTCTCATCCCCTGCTGCCTGAAGGAGAATTCTCATGCGACGATTTGTCGGACTTTGTATTGCGATGATTGGAATGTGCTGCACCCCCCTGGCGATTGGCGCCGATGTGCCCAACATGCAGGTGGAGCTGTACCGGATCGCACCCGGCCAGCATGTGGCCTTTTTGAAATTGATCGCCCTCTACGACCAAGCGAACGTGGAGGCGGGATTGCCACCGCGGCAACTTTTCGTGCATCAGGACGGCGCCGACTGGGATTTCCTCATTCTCCAGTCCGCTGAAGACTGGACCGATCAGCAGCGCACCAAATTCCGCGCGGCATTGACGAAGCTCGGCGCGCCGCAGGGTGCAAAGTTCTTCATCGAGATCCGCAAGCTCATGGCCGAGCACACGGACACCACGGTGAAGGGTCCGACGACGGCCGGCGATTGGTTGAAGCAGCTCGAATAGCGGGAAAGACGCGCGTCGCGACGCGCTCACCGCACGATGAATTGACTGGGCGGCACGCCGAAGGCGCGATGGAACATGGCGGTGAAGGCGCTGGGACTGTCGTAGCCCACCTCGAACGCGACCTGGGTGATGGACTGGCCCGCGGACAGCAGCGACAGCGCGTGCATGAGGCGCGCCTGCTGTCGCCAGATCGCCATGCCCATGCCGGTCTCGTTCTTGAAGCTGCGCGTGAACGTGCGCCGTCCCATGCCGATGAGCTTGGCCCAATCATCCAGGTCGCGACTGTCGGACGGGTTGGTGAGAATGGCGCGGCACACGCGCAGCAAGCGCGGATCGGTGGGCATGCTGACGCGGTACGGCGCATTGGGCATGCGGTCGATCTCCTCCAACAACAGCGCGACCACCCGGCCTTCGCGGCCGTCGATGTCGTACAACGGATCGAATCCCACCACTTCGAGGATCAGCGCCTTCAGAAAAAACGATACTTCGAAGACGCGGCAGCGACCGGGCTCGCGGCCAAGGTCCGCATCCAGATACAACGTTCGCAATGACACCGAATCGCGGCAGGACACCTCGTGCATGACGCCGGCGGGGATCCAGACGGCACGCTGCGGCGGCACCACGAAGCTGGTTTCATCCGTGCGCACCGACATGACGCCGGCGGAGGCGAACAGAATCTGGGTGCGAAGATGTGAGTGCATCGGGTCGACGAACCCGGCGGGGTATTCGTCATCCAATGCGATCACAGGCCGCGCGACTACGAGCAGGTCGGTGCTGTGCTTCATGGCCTTAACTCGACGGCAACGCCAATATTGTCGAAGTATGGCCAAACCGTCGCTGGCCGCAAGCATTACTTGCGCACCCAGGCTAACGGCCCAGTCTCGGCAGTGATTGACCCTAAAGACACAGGGGGACATTCCGCGCTCGGATAGGATTTGCGATCTCTAATGAGTGAACTGCATGAGCGAAGCAAAGCCGGTCGATAAGGACGTGCTGGATCCGGACATCCGGCGCTTCGTGACGGCGCTGAACGAAGGCTACGGCAGCTTCCCCAATTTTGACAAACTGCCGCTGCGCGAGCGCCGCGCGGCCGCCGAACAGGTGCGCGCGCCCTGGCGCGCCGGCGGACCGGTCATGTGGCGTTCGGTCGATGTGACCATTGCCGGCGTGCGCGGTCGCGTCCACATTCCACGGCAGGCGAAGGAACTGGGCGCCATGCTGTATCTGCATGGCGGCGGCTGGACGATGTTCAGCATCGACACGCACGACCGGCTGATGCGCGAATATGCAGCACGTGCCGGCGTCATTGTCGTCGGCCTCGACTACAGCCTGTCGCCGGAAGCCAAATTCCCGGTGGCGCTAGAGGAGGCGGTGGAAGCCGTTCTGTGGATGCAACGGTACGGCGCGGCGCACGGCATCGACGGCCGGCGTCTGGCCATCGGTGGAGATTCCGCCGGCGCCAATCTGTCGCTGGCCGCAGCGCTCAAGCTGCGCGAGCGCGGCGCTTCGCCGCTGCGCGCAATGCTGTTTAATTACGGCGCTTTCGGCGCCGACCCGAGCGCCAGCTACGCACTGTACGATGGGCCGCGCTACATGCTCACCGTCGAGGAGATGCGCTACTTCTGGAACAACTACACCCGTCAACCGGCGGATCTGCAGAATCCATTGGTCGCGCCGGCGCATGCCGAACTGCACGGCTTGCCGCCCGCATTGTTCAGCATTGCCGCCTGCGACATTTTGGCGGACGGCAATCGCGCGCTCGCGGCACGCTTCGCGGCGGCACAGGTACCCACTGAGGTTCACGTGTACGAGGGTGCGACCCACAGCTTCCTGGAAGCCGTGTCGATCTCCCCGATCGCCGATCGCGCACTGGAGACCGCTGCGCGCTGGCTGCGCGGACACCTGCTGGAAGGATAGCTTTCCCATGGCGGCAAGCTTTGCGGACATGCGGCGGTATATCATCGGGTTTCGCGCCACGGTGCGTCATGCACATGTCACCTTCAAGTTGGGCCAGGATGAAGATGCTCAGGTTTTCAAAGAGATCACCACTGCGCTGGGCGCAACGCCGCTCGGCCGGTGGATGTCGGGGCAGCGGGACCCTGGGTAGCCGATGAATCGCGTGCACTGCGCAAGCGTTTTGCTGATTGCCGCGGTGTTGTCGCTGAATGTCGGATTCGCCGCGGAACGTCATGGCGGCGAGCAGCACAAGGGACTGCACCGACCTCCGTCACTGCCGTTGGCGCCGCCCGTAGCACTCAACCCGCCCCCCAGTCAGTATCAACCCCTGTCGCGCGTCGATACGATCGTGACCGGTGCCACGGTGCTCGACGGGCTCGGCGGCCGCATCGAAGCGGGCGATGTCCTGATGCAAGAGGGACACATCGTCGCCATTGGCCAGCATCTACCGCGCGGCGTGGCCCGGGTCATCGACGCGCACGGCCGCTGGGTGACACCCGGCATCATCGACATCCACACGCATTACGGCACCTATCTGCTGCCGCAAACCGCGGCCGAAGCCAGCGTCTCCGACGTGATCGAGGATAGCGATCCGAATGTGGCCGACACCTGGATCGAAAATGCAGTTCGCCCCGGCGATCCAGCCTTTGCGCGCGCACTGGCCGGTGGCGTAACGACGCTGCAAATTCTGCCCGGTTCGGGCGCGTTGTTCGGCGGCCGCTCCGTCGTCATCAAGCCGGTACCGGCCGTCACCCTCGATCAGATGCGATTTCCGGCGGCGCCACAGGGTTTGAAGATGGCCTGCGGCGGGAATCCGGCGGGCAATTTCGGTGCTCGGGGCCGCTTCCCGAACAGCCGCCAGGGCGAGATTTCCGGCATTCGCACTGCCTTTCTCGACGCGCAGCGCTACCGCACCGAGTGGGATGAATTTGTGGCCGGCCACAATCCACACCCGCCGCATCGTGACTTGAAGATGGACACGCTGGTGGCGGTCCTGCGCGGCGATATGCCGGTGCATTTGCACTGCTATCGCGCCGATGACATAGCCACCTGGATCGAGGTGTTGGGTGAATTCAATGTGCACATCGCCGCCGTGCATCATGCGACCGAGAGTTACAAGATCGCCTCGCTGCTGGCGCAGCAACATGTGTGCGCCGCCGTCTGGCCTGATTGGTGGGGATTCAAGCGCGAAGCGGAAGACGGCATCGCCGAGAATGCGGCGTTTGTCGACGCCGCGGGCGGATGCGCGATTCTACATTCCGACATTCCATTGTTGGGCGGACTGCTCAACGTCGAAGCTGCCAAGGCGGGTGCGGCAGGACGGCGCGCCGGCCTTGCGCTGCCGCCGGAAAAAGTGATTCGGTGGATCACGGCGAACCCGGCCAAAGCGTTGGCGCTGGATGCCAAGATTGGACACCTTGCGGCCGGCATGAATGCGGACCTCGTGCTGTGGTCGGGCGATCCGTTCAGTGTGTACAGCAAGGCAGATCTGGTGTTCATCGACGGCGCCGTGGCGTTCGATCGACTCACTGTTCCGGCGCGAGCCACTGACTTTGAACTGGGACGGCCGCAGAAAGAGGCGATCCCATGAAAACTCTGTGCGCCGCGCTGTTGCTTCTGGCGACGAGCGCGCAGGCGGAAACCCTTGCCATCACCGGCGCAACGGTGTGGACCAATGCGGCCGATACGCCGGTGAAGAACGCAACCCTCGTGATTGCCGATGGCCGCATCGTCTCGATCGAGTCGGGTACGACGCCACCGGCCGGTGCGCGCATCGTGTCGGCGGCGGGCAAGATCATCACGCCGCCGTTGGATGCCGCAGCGACTCAGATCGGTTTGGTCGAGGTGGCGAGCGCGAGCGATACGGATGATCGTGCGGTGAGCAGCGGCGCGTTGGGCGCGGCCTTCGATGTGTCCTTCGGTGTCGATGCCAACGACCTGACGGTGCAGGCAGCGCGGGCCGCGGGCGTGCAGCGCGCCCTGGTTTTTCCGGGACCGGCGGGCAATGGCATCTTCGCGGGACAAGCCGCGCGTCTGTCTCTGGCTGGCACGACCGATATCGTTGAGCGTGCGCGTGCTGCGATGGTCGTCACCGCCGGCGGCGCCGCGACGCGTGTTGCCGGTGGCTCGCGTGCCGCGATCTGGGGGTTGTTGCGCAATGCGTTGACCGAGGCACGCGCGTTGCGCGGCGCACCGGGTCCGTTCAAGCCACGCGATCA
The DNA here is from genome assembly GCA_031394735.1 of Pseudomonadota bacterium. Taxonomy (GTDB): domain Bacteria; phylum Pseudomonadota; class Gammaproteobacteria; order Steroidobacterales; family Steroidobacteraceae; genus TMP-86. The sequence continues at coordinate 5,647 of JANMXI010000321.1, forward strand.
ATTGCAAAATCACGCCGAGATCGAAGCATTGCTGCCGGTGCTCGAACGGCGCATACCGCTGGCGGTGTTTGCGAATCGCGAGGCCGATATCCGCCAGGCGATTGCCATTGGTCAGGAGTATGCGGTTTCTGTCGTGATCATCGGCGGCGCGGAAGCGTGGCGGGTGGCCGACCTGCTCGCGGCACGCCGTATTGCCGTGATCATCGATCCGCTGGATGAACTGCCGGTGAGTTTCGATGTGCTCGGCGCGCGCCGCGACAATGCGGCGCTGCTGGCGAAGGTCGGCGTCACGATGTCCTTCATGGTGTCCGGTCAGGGCATTTATCTGAGCTACAACCTGGGGCCGGCGTTGCGTGAAGGCGCGGGCATCGCGGTGGCCAACGGATTGCCGTATGCGACGGCTCTTCGCGCGATTACTCAGACCGCGGCGCGCATCTGGCAGGACCCGGATACACCTAAAAGCGCGGGAGCCCTGGTGCCGGGCGCCGCGGCGGATCTGGTGATCTGGGATGGGGATCCGCTCGAGCCGGCGAGCGCGCCCACGCTGGTGCTGTTCGGCTCGCGCGAGATCTCGTTGCAGACGCGGCAGACACTTTTGCGCGATCGCTATCGACCGGTGAGTGGTGGTCGGCCGGAGGCGTCTGCCACGCAATGAAATGCGTGATCCCGATTTTGTGCAGCGTTTTGGCGGCAGCCGTCCCAACCCTGGTGCGCGCTGCCACCGCTGTTGCGCCGACGGACGTGCTGCCAATGCAGGCTGCCCGCAGCATCGATATCGATACCGATAGGGGAACCTGGCTGTCGCCGGATCTGTCCCCGGACGGCTCCGGCATCGTCTTCGAGCTGCTCGGCGACCTGTATCGCATTCCCGCGAGCGGCGGTGAGGCGCAGCCGCTGACCAGCGGCATGGCGTTTGATTCGCAGCCGGTGTTTTCTCCCGATGGCCGCGACATCGCCTTCATCAGCGATCGCTCCGGGGCGGAAAACATCTGGATCATGGCAGGCGATGGTTCGAATCCGCGGCAACTGACCCGTCTGGAGGGAAATGCGGTGCTGACCTCGCCCGCCTGGAGCGCGGATGGCAAATCGCTGTTCGTTTCCGATTACAAGGCCGCCAATAACGGCTTCGAATTATGGCGCTACGACGTGGCAGGCGGTGCAGGCGAGTTGCTGGTGCCGATCAAGTCGACGCCCGATCAACCGCGTGACGCGTGGTCGAGCGTCCTCGGTGCATTTGCGTCCGGCGACGGTCGGTATCTGTATTTCGCGCAGCACATCGGCGCCAACGATTTCGATCGTCAGCCGGAATGGACCATCGTGCGCCGCGACCTGCGCACCACGAAGGACGAAGTGCTGGTATCCGCGCCGCGCAGCCCGCGCCCCGATCTATTGCTGGGGACGGCGTTTCGTCCTGCGGTGTCGCATGACGGTACGTTGCTGGTATATGGCGCCCGTGAGCGCGGCTCGACCGGCTTGCGCATCCTGGACTTAAGAACGCGTGCCGATCGCTGGCTCACATTTCCCGTGCAGCAGGACGAGTCGCAGGCCTCGGGCTGGCGCGATCTGCTGCCGCGCCATGTTTTCAGCCACGATGACAAGGCGGTGATCATTAATCTGGGCGGCAGAATCGTCAGCATCGATATTGCGAGTGGAGCGGAAACCGTGATTCCGTTTCACGTCAAGCAACGTATCGGCATAGGTCCTTCTACGCGGCAGGTCGTTCGTCAGGAAAGAGGTCCGGTGCGCGCGCGCATCATTCAAAATCCGGTGACATCACCCGATGGCCGCACGCTTGCCTTCTCCGCACTGGGATCGATCTACACGCTACACCTCGACGGGCGCGCGCGCCCGCAGCGGATCACGGCGGGGTTCCAGCCGAGTTGGTCGCCCGACGGCCGACGCTTGGTGTTCGTGCGCTGGACTGCGCGCGACAGTGGTCAGGTCTGGATGGTGGCGGCCGCTGGTGGTGAACCGCTGCGCGTCAGCGAATCGCCAGCGTACTTCACGACGCCGGTGTTCACGCCGGATGGGTCGCAGGTAGTCACACTGCGTTCGAGCAATGTCGTGCGCATGCACAGCTATATGGAGTACGGCGCGTTGCGGCAGTGTGAATTGGTGCGGATGCCGGCGCCGCCGTCTGATGCCGGTCGCGCGTTCGTCCGCGGTGCTGCGCAAGTGGTGATGCGCGGCACGTTGGGCGGGACGCCGCATTTCACCAACGATCCCAGCATCGTCCACGTGACTGTCGGCGACGGTCTGCATGCGGTGAAGCTCGATGGCTCCGGTGACCGGCTGCTCGTGAATGTCACTGGGCCAGGCTGGTACTTCGCGGAAGGCCGCGCGGCGGTGGATGATCTTCGTCTCAGTCCGGACGGGTCGTGGGTGCTGGCACAGATCGCGCAGCAACTGCACCTGCTGCGCATGCCGGCACCCGGCACCACCGTGGATATCGCGCAGGCCGGCGTGTCGCATCGGCAATTGACCGATGCGGGTGCGGACTTCTTTGGCTGGGCTGACGGCGGCCGCAGTATTACGTGGGCATTAGGTTCGACGTTTTATCGACGTGCGTTGACGGTGGAGACCGCGTCTGCGAAGACGGAAGTCTTCCCGGCCCGCGTCGAATTGCCGCGCGCGCAGGTTCGCGGTGCTTTGTTATTGCGCGGTGCGACGCTGATCACCGAGCGCGGCACCGAGGTGATCCCCGATGCCGATCTGCTCATCGTCGATGATCGTATCGCGGCGTTGGGTCCACGCGGCAGCGTGAAGACTCCACCGGGTACCCGGATCTGGCCGGTACCGGGCAAGTGGATCGTGCCGGGGTTCATCGATACCCACGACCATGTTGCTGATATCCGTCGCGGCATTCTGGATTTTGAAAGCTGGGGACCGTTGGCGAATCTTGCCTACGGCGTGACCACGGCCTTCGATCCGTCACCGCTCAGCATCGACATGCTGGCGTATCAGGATGCGATCGACGCCGGGCTCATGCAGGGCTCCCGCATCGCCTCGACTGGACCGGCGATATTTTCCTTCAACGAATTTGAATCCTACGCCCAGGTTCGGGCAGTCTTGAGCCGCTATCGCGATGACTATCGCGTCGGCAACCTCAAGATGTATCGCAGCGGCAATCGCCGCGTGCGGCAATGGATCGCCATGGCGGCACGCGAATTGGGTCTGCAGCCCACCACCGAAGGAGCCTTGTCGATGAAGCTCGACATGACCCAGATCATCGATGGCTACGCCGGCCTTGAGCACGCGTTGACCGCGGTTCCCCTGTACGAAGATATGATCAGCCTGGTGTCAAAGAGCGGCGTCGGCTGGACGGCAACCTTGCAGATCACCAACGGCGGGCCGGAGGGTCAGGACTATTTCATCGTCCGCGATCATCCGGCGGACGATCCCAAACTGAATCGCTTCGCGCCGCACTATGTGGTGGACATGAAGACGCGTACGCGCACGTTCCGCGAATTGGACGAATACCTGTTTCCACGCGTCGCCGCCAGCGCAGCGGCGGTGCAGCGCGCCGGCGGATTGATCGGGATCGGCTCGCACGGCGAAATGCCGGGTCTCGGCCTTCACTGGGAACTGCAGGCGCATGTCATGGGCGGCATGACGCCCGCCGAAGCCCTGCGGGCCGGCACCCTCGGCTCGGCGACGGACATCGGACGCGCCGGCGAATTCGGCAGCATCGAGCCCGGCAAGTTTGCCGACCTGGTGATTCTGGACCGCGACCCCCTCGCCGATATCGCCAATACCCTGGCGATCGATGCCGTCGTTTTAGGGGGACGCTTGCGCGACGGCCATACCCTGGATGAGCGCTGGCCGGAGGCGCGTGCACTATCACGGCGCTGGTATTGCGATGATCGCCCACCTACAGTGCGCGATCCATGTGCATCTGCGCAATAGCTCGAATCCCCTGGCCCAGTTGCGATGAAGAGCGACCCTTTCACTTAGGCAGCCGCGGCGGGTGAGGCATAGCATCGGAGGCACAATAAGTTCACGCAATACAGCGCGAATAGGGGTGTTCAATGAAACGATCTATCAGTGTGCTTGCTTCGGCGAGCGTCGGTCTGGCTCTGCTGGGCGCGAGCCCTGGAGTGTTCGGCGCGGAAGCGGCCGACGCAACAGCGGCAGACTCGGTCTCCACGATGCGTTCTGAAGTGAATGGCATCGAGACCATCGTCGTGTCCGCCAAACGCTATGTGCCGGACGCCAGCGTCTCGGCCAACAAGAGCGACATCCCGCTCATCCAGACGCCGCAGTCGGTGTCGGTCATCACGCGTGACCAGATCGACCTGCTGAACTTCATCGACTCGCAGCAGGCGGTGCGTTATTCCGCAGGCGTGGCGGGCGAGAACTATGGCCCCGATCTGCGCTTCGACTTTCTGACCGTGCGCGGCTTCACGCCGAAGCAATACATCGACGGCCTGGCGGCGCCCATTTCAACCGCCATCTACAGTGTCGGCGTCGACCTGTATGGATTTGAATCATTTGATGTTTTGAAGGGTCCGGCCTCGGTGCTGTACGGCAACGCGCCCCCGGGCGGCATTTACAACCAGACCAGTCGCCGCGCGTCGAGCGTCTTTGGCGGCGAAGTCGGCATCAAGTACGGCACCGATCAGTTCAAGGAAGTGTTCAGCACCGTGACCGGCTCGCTGAGCGACAACGTGTCGGCACGCATGACTGCCATGTATCGCGATCGCGATGCGGAACGCGACTTCGTCAAGGCGAAGCGCATCCTGCTCGCGCCGACGGTCACCTGGAAGATCGATGCCGACACCAGTCTGACCGGCCTGTTCTATTACCAGCATGACGAGGTCCGTGGCGACACCAACGGCTTCCTGCCCGTCTACGGTACGTTGCTGCCGAACCCGATTGGTCGTGTTGATCCAAGCGTCAATCTCGGCGATCCCAGCAATCTCTACAAGCGCCGTCAGTACGCGGTGGGTTGGGATTTCTCCCATCGCTTCAACGATACGATCACCTTCCACTCCAATCTGAAATGGGGCCGCTATCGCGAGCGTACGCCGACCGGTGTCTACGGTGGTGGCGGCATCACGAATACCACGGACTCGTCGTTGGCCAACTACTACCGCGAAGTTAGACGATACAATTTCAGCTACGCGGAAGATGTGGACAGCATCGCCACTGACAATCGCGTCGATATCAAGTTTGCGACGGGCTCTGTCGAGCACAAGATGATTACCGGCATCGACTATCGCCGCGTCAGCAATCTTGCCAACTATGGGTTCGTGTTCGACCCGGGCTCGATCGACTTGTTCAACCCGGTCTACAACCCGCTGCCCACGCCGACGCCAGGCTACCCCAATGCTTACAGCAACGAGACGCTGAAGCAGATGGGCCTGTACGCGCAAGATCAACTGCAGTTCGGCGATCTGTACCTTCTTCTTGGCGCCCGCTATGACAAGGTGAAGATCAAGAACGCGATTCCCGATCCTATCACCGAGACGGACCAGCATAAGTTCACCTATCGCGCGGGATTGAATTACGTGATGTCGAACGGCGTCGCGCCGTATATCAGCTATGCGACTTCCTTTGAGCCTGTGTTGGGCACTGACAGCGTTACCGGCAAGGATTTCCAGCCGAGCAAGGGCAATCAGATCGAGGCGGGCATCAAGTTCGATGCGCGCGGCTTGGGTGATGGCGTCAAGCTGCTGGCAACGGCAGCGGTGTTCCAGATCAAGCAGACCAATGTGGTGAGCACATCGCCCGCGATCACCCCGGTGTTCGGCACGCAAAGCGGTGAGGTCGAGTCCAAGGGCGGCGAGATCGAAATTGTCGCCCGCTTCCATGACCAATTGTCGATCAATGGCTCTTACAGCTACAACAAGACGGAAGTCACCAAGAGTGCGAACTTGGCGGAGATCGGCTCACCGCTGCCGACAACGCCAAAAAACAAGTTGTCGTTGTTCGTTGACTACACTCTGCAGACGGGCGCACTCGGCGGCCTCGGATTTGGCTTCGGCGGGCGGTACAACAGTGACAGCGCTGGCTCGCTCCCCGGTTTCTTCAATCCGGTGGTTTACTTCGGCGAGTCCGCGACCTTGTTCGATGCGATTGCGCATTACGACACGCCGGGCTGGCGCGTCGCGCTCAATGCCTCCAATCTTTTTGACAAGGTCTATGTTGCACGGTGCTCGGGACCGGCAGGCTGCACCTACGGCGCAGGTCGTCAGATCATCGGCACGGTCACGAAGAAATTCTGATGGACGGATGCGAGCAGCCGCCGACCGGTGGCCGCTCGCGCGATTCTGCCGTTACTTGACCCGCACGCGGAAGCGCACTTGAAAGCTCGCCGCTGAACTGAAACTCCCCTTCGGCCTGATGCGGATATCCGTCACCGTCGGATCAACGCCGTTGGTATTCGCGGTCGGCGAATACGCCCAGGTCGCTCCTCCATCGGAGGAAAAATCCACATCGTCCGCGCCGCTCGCCAGCGTGCCGAAGGTGTAGGTCAGGCCGCTTGCCGGCAGTCCATCGGTGAATGCGACGGGGCCCCCCGCACCCACGTTGCCGACGAACAGCTCGGTCTGCAGCGGAATTTTGTCGGTGATGATCACGGTGTTGCCGTCGATGGGTCCGCTGGAAGGGTTTGCAGCCGAGATGGTGTAGTCGACGAACGCACCCGGTATACGCTTTGGGTTGGTGGTGCCGTTGACTGGGTCCGAGTAGGGCGCCGAACTCTTGGACAGCGTCATTGGCAACAAGACCGACAAAGTTGCCGCTGCGGCACTGTCGTTGTAGGCCAATGCCGTGGTGACTGCGCGTGACGCGAGCGTGTTGAGGTAAATGCCGGCGCTGCTCGAAGTCACGTTCACGCTGACGCTACACGAGCCGGCAGCGGGGATCGTCCCGCCGCTCAAGCTGAGACTGGATGTTCCCGCCGCCGCGGTCGCCGTGCCGCCACAGGTATTCAACAGAGCGGGACTCGACGCGACGACCACGCCGCTGGGGAAGTTGTCGGTGAACGCGCCTGCGCGCAACGCCGTGGCATTGGTGTTGCTCAAGGTCACGGTGAGCGTCGAACTGCCGTTGATCACGATGGTGCTGGGCGAGAAAGACTTACCAACGCCCACGTTGGGAGTGGCGAGAATGACGGAGGCCAGATCGCCGGTCGCCCCGGTATCGGCGTTATTCAGCGAAATCACCAGGGTCGCAATGGTGCCGGTGAGACGATACAGCCCGGCCGGGTTCTGCGACAGCGCATACAAGATTCCCGCCGAGTCAAAGGCTAAGCCGAGAGTCGCGCTGTTGTTGGCAATGCCACTCAGCGTGCCTTGGCCGCTTGCGGCGCCACCCGCCGTCGAGGCGGTGAACAATTGCCGCGAGCTGTTGAGAATATACAGCGTGCCGGCTGCGCTGAACGCCATATCGCCACCGCTGCCACTGCCGGTGATGGTGGCGCCGGTAGAGGTGGCGGCGCCGGTCGCGGGATTGATCGTGTACAGCGGCCCGTTGTCCGGCATGTAGTAGAGGGTGCCGGCGCTGTTGCAAGCGAATCGCAGCGCGCCTGGAACACCTGCGCCGAGATTTCCCAGCAGGGTCGGTGCGCTTGCCGGCGTCGCCGGGTCCCAGCGATACACCGCCCCGTTAGTGGCGTTCACGACATAGTAGAGATAGCCGCTGGGACATTGCGCAATGGTGGCGGCGTTGCCGCCCGGATACGCCGTGACTACCAGACTTTCGCTCGGTGCCGCCGGATCAACGCGCCAGATATTGTTGGCGCTGGTGCCGCGCAGCTCATAAATATAGCTGGCGGCATTGACGACGGGCGCGTAACCCGATGCTGCCGCGACCAGTGCCAATGCGGCACGCCCTGCATACCAACGCTTGTTCATCGACTTCTAAACCTATGGCGCATTTGCGCCTGTCAATTGATTCGCGCTGGCCGCGGGGCCGTCGTACCCGTGTGTCCTGCGTCACATTTCTTCGCCGTGTTTGACATCCGCGGCAGAAACCAGGGGGCTACGTTCGGCCCTGGCAGGTCAAATCCGCGCGACGGTATCGGCAGTTTTCGCAATCTCTTGATAGTTGTGAGTCGGAACTGCGGTCAATTTCACAATAAATACCAGCCAAATGTAAAGAATGACTCCCGCGCGATGCCCGGGCACAGCGAATCTGCCTGATCACCGGACGATTACGTGAACTGCAATGACCTGCAAATTCCCGGGCAACGCGCACCAGTTCAATCAAGTTGGGAATGGTCGATGAGTGTTTCTCGAATGTCGAAGAGTCTGAGGTCGACGGCGTGTGGCAGCGCTATGGCGGCGGCGTGCGGCGTCGTTTGGACCTGCAGCGCACACGCCGCCGGCACAGCGGCCGGCACCAGTATTCAGAACACTGCCCAGGTGAGTTACACCTTGGGCGGCAGCACCATCACCACGGCCTCTAACATCTCCTCGATCAATGTCGCGGAGATCATCAACGTCAATGTGGCGGTGCTGACGGCTTCGGTCAGCGTCGCTGCCGGCGCCACCAATCAAGCACTGATGTTTCGAGTCACCAACACCGGCAACGGGCCCGAGAAATTTCATCTCACGCCGAGCAGCGCCCTGGTGGGCGATGATTTCGATCCGTTACTTGCCGCGCCGTCGATTTACTTCGACAACGACGGCACGCCGGGACTGTCACCGGGTGACACGGCGTACACGCCAGGCAGCAACGACCCGACGTTGGCGGCGAATGCCTCAGTGGTGATACTGGTGATCAACAATATTCCTGGTGCACTTGCCGATGGACTCAAAGGCAAGAGCAATGTCACTGCCGCAGCGTTCACCGGCACGGGATCGCCGGGCACGGTATTTGCTGGCCAAGGGACGGGTGGCGTGGATGCCGTCATCGGTACCAGCGGTGGCAGCAGTGCCGCCGAAGGCCTGTACGTGGTGGGCGCATTGCAACTCAACTCGGTCAAATCACAGACCATCGTGGATCCTTTCGGCACCGCACAGCCGGTACCGGGCGCGACCATCACCTACCAGATCGTGGTCACCGCGACCGGCAGTGGCACTGCGAATGCTTCGGTGCTCAGCGACAACATCCCCGTCAACACGAGTTTTGTCAGCGGCAGTCTGAAACTCAACGGCACTTCGTTGAGCGATGCCGTGGACGCCGACGCGGGCCAGTATTCGATTTCGCCGGTGCCGCAGGTTCACGTGAACCTCGGCAATCTGACCGCCGCCAGCGGTCCGCAAACCGTGACGTTCAAAGTCACGATCAATTGAAACCAAAAGGGGCTCTCATCATGAAATCTCGTTCCAACCGCATTGTCTTCCTTCCCGTCCTGCTCGCCGGCATTGTATCGGCACATGCGCAGGGCCCGTCTGTCAATTGCGTCGAACTGCGTAACGACGTGCAGATGGAAATGGAGTTCACCGACGCCAATGGACAGAAGAGCGTGCGCTTGATGCCGCCGGCCAAGGTCGTGCCGGGCAATCAAGTGGTCTATATCATCACGGCGCGCAATGTCTGCAAAAAGCCGGTGGACAAACTGGTTCTCAACAATCCGCTGCCCGAGCACTTGAGCTATGTCGCGGACTCCGCGAGCGGTGCCGGCACGGACATCACCTTTTCGGTGGACGGGAAAAATTTCTCCAAGGCCGATGCCTTGACCGTCCAGGACACCGAAGGCCACGCGCACGCTGCGCGGAATGAAGACATCCGCAGCATTCGCTGGATTCTGAGTGGGTCACTGGCGCCAGGCCAAAGCGCCGCGGTGCGCTTTCGTGCGGCTGTGAATTGATCGAACGGGTCGCCGGCAGTGACGCCGGTGACCGGAATGCACCAATTTTTCTTGTAGGAGATTGCAATGAAGCAGTTTGAAAGCCACGTCGCGCGACTCGGTGTCGCGATGGCGATTTTGTCATCGATTGGGTTGGCCGCCGGCGCCCAGGCCGCGGGCACCGCGGCGAACACCACGGTGTCCAACTCGGCCACCGTCAGCTACTCCGTGGGGGCCGTTGCACAAACGCCCATCACCAGTAACGCTAGCACCTTTCTGGTCGATCGCAAGGTCAATTTGAATGTGACTGCCGGCAGCGGCACCAGCGTGACTCCGGGTAGCACTGCACAGGCAGTGATCTACACCGTCACCAACACGGGTAACGACACCGACAATTTCACGTTGTTGGCCACGAACCAGACGGGTGACAATTTCGATGTCAGTAACATCAAGATCTACCGCGACAACGGCGACAATGTGTTCAATGCGGGCACCGATACCCTGGTATCGGCGGCGGTCGCGTTCACTGCGGATCAGTCAATCAAGTTCTTCATCGTGTCCGACATCCCGGGCACTGCCGTCAATGCGCAGACCAGTGTGGTCAACCTGAAGGCAACCACCGGTTACACGGCCACCGCCGGCGCGGACACGGCCGGTGTTGACACCGTGTTTGCCGACACCGGCAACGATGGCACCGAGAACGCCAACAACACCTACACGGTGGCATCGGCCACGCTGGCAGTGGTGAAGTCCGTGGTGGTGATCAGTGACCCGGTCAATGGCGCCTCCAATCCAAAGGCGATCCCGGGCGCGGTCATGGAATACACCATTACCGTGACCAACAGCAGCACCACGACGGCAGCGACGGCGGTGACCTTGACTGACGCTATCCCAGCGAATACTACGTATGTGGCGAGCAGCATGAAGCTCAATGGTACGGCGCTGACGGATGTGGCGGATGCAGATGCGGGCACGACAACCGGCGCACCGGTCACCTCGGTCTCCGTCACGGCGGGCACCATTGCCGCGTCCGGCGGTGTGGCCAACGTGAAGTTCCGCGTCACCGTCAACTAGAGGCGTGCAGCTACGCATCGCCCATGTGCAGGTCTTCCGTGGCGCGCCGGGTCGGATTGGCGACCCTGGCGCGCCATCATAAGGCGACATCTCCTGCGGATACTGCGGGCGCAATACTGAAAGGGTCTTGCGCCCGCCCCGCGTCCGGGGTGGGCGTTTTGCGGGCCCTGGTACTGCTGGGGTCTATGTGGCTGGTCGGCGCCGGCGAATTGCATGCGCAGACCGCGCCGGGCGTTGCCATCAACAATTCGGCGACGATCGATTTCGTACGTGAGGGCAGTGGCACGCCGGTCAGCGTCGTCACCAACCTCGTCACCGCCAAAGTGATGCCTGCGCCTTCCTTGTCCAGCGCCGTCATTTTGCGACGCGGTGAGAGCGGTGCTGCGGTGCTGCGCACAGGCGGACCCACTCAGTGTTTGAACAGCGGTACCTTCCAAACCTTGCCGGCGCCGGCCTCCAGCGGTGGCGGCAGCATCGACCCTTCCCAAGGCGTAGCGTTGTCATCGACGCAAAGCGTACACGGCGGCGATGCGGTGTTCTTGCAGGTTACCGACGCCGATCAGAATCTCGACGCCGCAGTGGTCGATACGGTGGAGGTCACCGTGACCAGCGTCATCGGCGATCAGGAAACTGTCCGCCTCAGCGAGACCGGTCCGAACACCGGTGTTTTTCTGGGTTACATTCAGAGCCGCGAGTCCGCAACCGCAGCAAGCGGCGATTGCGTCCTGCAGGTCGATCGCGATTCGCGACTCACCTTGACCTATCGAGACCGCTTTCATTCCAGCGATTCGAGCAGCGCAACAGCACTGGTGGATCCGTACGGGCGGGTGTTCGACTCACACAGCGGCCAACCGGTGAACGGCGCGCGGGTGCGACTCATCGCCGTATCGACGGGTGCACTTGCCACGGTGCTGGGCGATGACGGCGTCAGCCGATACCCCGCCGAGCTGACCACAGGCAATGCGGTTACCGACTCCGGCGGCACCACCTACACATTGCCGCCCGGCGTGTTCAGATTTCCGTTGGTGGCACCGGGTGACTACCGCATCGAAGTGCTGCCGCCGAGCGGCTACAGTGCGCCCTCGGGTCGAAGCGTCGATGAATTGAATCTACTGCCGGGCGCGCCGTTTCGATTGGGCGCAGGCTCATTTGGCGGCGCGTTCACGGCATCCGCGCCCGTGGCCGTGGCGGTCGATGTGCCGGTGGACCCTTCCGGCACACAGTTGTATTTGTCGAAGAGTGCGAGTGTCGCGGTCGCCTCACCCGGCGATTTCGTTCAATACACCGTGACGGTGGAAAATCTCAGCACGGTGGCGGCCGTGCGCGACGTCGCGGTGTCGGACGTATTGCCGCGGGGTTTGCGGTATCGCCGTGGCTCGGCGCGTCTCGATGGCGCGCCGCTCAGCGATCCGACGATCAGCGGCGGCGGTTTGAGCCTGCAGTTCAAGCTCGGCACGCTCGCGCCGTCCGCCGCGGTGAAGCTCCGCTACGTCGCCGAAATCACGGTGGCAGCTCACGAACAAAAGCTGACCAACAGTGCACGCGCGTTCAATGCAACAGGCGCCGCATCCAACAGCGCGCAGGCGACCATCCGCCTGCGCAACGATCTGTTTAACGACAAGGGCTTTATTCTGGGCCGCATCGTCGAGGGTGACTGCGAGGCGGATTCCTCCCACTCAAAGGGCGTTCCGGGTGTGCGGGTGTTCCTGGAAGATGGCCGTTATGCCATGACCGATGAGGAAGGCAAGTATCACTTCGAAGGCGTGCTGCCCGGCACGCATGTGGTGCAGTTGGATACCGTCACGGTGCCGGAGACGCTGCTGCCGCAGCAATGCGAACAGCGCGTACGCCAGGCCGGACGCGACTACTCGCAGTTTGTGGATCTGCGTGCCGGTGCATTGTGGCGCGCCGACTTCACACTGAAGCACAAGTCGCCGCCGCACGGTGCACTGCAATTCAGCCTGAAATCCGCCATCACGGGCGATGCCGATTTGCTGCAGACGCTGACGCTGCAGGCCGCGGGTGTGGCGGTGAACAATCTGCAGGTGACGGTGTCACTGCCCGCCGAGTTGCACTACGTGCCTGGCAGCGTCCTGCGCGACGGCGCGGTACAGCCAGAACCGCAACTCATCAACGGCCGGGCACAATTTGATCTGGGGACGATGCCGGCCGGCGCCACTACGCTACTCACGTTCGCGACGCGTGTGATCGACGATACGCCGGGATTTTCTGTGCAGGCCGTCGCCGCCTTCGACACGGTGACGCGAACCGGTCGACAGACACAGATCGTGAGCAATACGGTTACTCGAGGTGAGGTGGAATACGAGAGCGCTGCGTATCGTTTCTCGCCGCATTTCGCGGTGATGGGCGCCGCGTTGGATGACAACGACCGGCGGCAGCTGGATAAGCTCGCAGCGCAATGGCGTGGGGCGAAAGACCTACGCATCCTCGCCGTGGGTCATACGGACAAGAATCCGGTCAGTGTCCGCAGCCGCATTCAGTTCGCCGATAACCTGGTATTGTCCCGTGCACGCGCGCAGGCAGTGGCCGAGTACTTGCGCAGTTCGCTGCAATTGTCCATTGAGCAGATCCGGGTGGATGGCAGGGGGTCAGAGGAGCCGTTGGCAGCGGGTGGTTCGCCTGGGGATCTGGCGATGAACCGGCGCGTGGAAATCAGCATTGATGGTCTACGCGTCAAGAAGGAAGGCAAGCTGTCGCTGATCAAAGCCGAGGAGCAGGCGCTGGCGATACCCACCGAGGGTGTGCTGCAAACCTCCAAAGCGCCTCCGCCGCGGCATGTGAACCGCGATCCGGTGCTGGCCGATGTGGATGTGGAATCCCTGCAGCCGGGTATTGCCATGCTGCGTCCCGCGCCCGGCGATATCCCCGCCATCTCCAGTGTCAAGATCGCGATCCAGCACGAACCCGAGCAGCGCGTGGAGATGCGGCTGAACGGCGCTCCGATCAGCGCGCTGAACTTTGACGGCGTGAGCCTGAAGCATGACAAGCGTGTGGCGTTGAGCCGATGGCGGGGCGTGGACGTGCGTAATGGTGACAATATCCTGGAGGCCATCGTGCGCGATGCCCACGGCGGGGAAGTGCAGCGCATCACCCGCACCCTGCATTTCTCGGGCGGCGCAGTGCGTGCAGAGTTGTCCAAACCTAAATCGGTGTTGAATGCGGATGGCAGCACCGCACCGGTGATTGCGGTGGCGCTGTTCGATGCGTCCGGCAATGCGGCGCGCCCCGGCACCATGGGAACCTTCAGCGTGGACTCCCCGTATCGCAGCCGTTGGGAAGTGGAACGCCAGAAAAATCAGCAGTTATTGAAACTGGGGTCCGATGAACCGCAGTTCATGGTCGATGATGACGGCGTAGCACGCCTGGAACTGGAGCCTACGACGCAAAGCGGCATGGTGGTCGTGCATCTGCGATTCAGCGAACGGCAATCGCAGGAACTGCGCGTGTGGATGTCGCCGCAGGCGCGCGACTGGGTGATGGTAGGCCTGGCCGAAGGTACGGCCGCGTACAATCACATCAGTCAGAACGCCGAAGGCGCCGCGGCCGACGATATTGGCGAAGCGTTTCAGGACAACGGCCGCGTGGCGTATTTTGCCAAGGGACGCATCAAAGGCGATTTTTTGTTGACCATGGCCTATGACTCGGCACGTGATCGCAACCTCGCCAGGCAAAGCCTGTTCGGCATCGTCGACCCGCACCAGTATTACACTCTGTACGGCGATGGCAGCGAGCAACGCTTCGAGGCGCCTTCGACGCAGAAGCTGTACCTGAAGCTCGAGCGGCGCCAGTTCATGGCGATGTTCGGCGATTTCAACACCGGCATCACCGTGACCGAGTTGTCGCGCTACAGCCGATCGTTGACCGGTGTCAAATCGGAGTTTGCCGGCGAGCGCGTCGGCTACAACGCCTTCGGTGCGAACACCGACCAGGGCTATGTGCAGGATCAGATTCAGGGCGATGGCACATCGGGTCTGTATCGGCTGACGCAGCAGAATATCGTCGCCAATAGCGAACAACTCCGCATCGAAGTGCGCGACCGGATCCGCACCGAGGAAGTGGTCAAGACCGCGACGCTCACGCGCTACATCGACTACGACATCGACTACTTGAACGGCACGTTGTTCTTCAAGCAACCGGTGATGAGCCGGGACGAGCATTTCAATCCGCAGTTCATCGTGGTTGAGTACGAGGTGGATTCGCGCATGCGGGGTGCAGTCACCGCGGGTGGACGCGGCTATGTCAAGGTGGGGCGGTCGGAAATCGGCGCCAGCTTCATCAGCGAAGGTTCGCAGGCGGGCGACACCAAGCTCGGTGGAGTGGATGCGCGCGTGCATCTGGGCGAGGGCACGGATGCGCGAGTCGAATTTGCGCGCACCGATTCGAACAACCCCGCGCGGACCGCGCAGGCCGATGCCTATTTTGCAGAAATCAAGCGTGTCAGCAAACGGGTGGACCTGAACGCCTATTACCGTGTCCAGGAGAATGGCTTTGGATTCGGTCAGCAATCGTTGACGGAAACTGGAACCCGCAAGGCGGCGTTGGATGGACGCTTGCGCCTGAGCGATCGCTGGAGCCTGCTCGCGGAAGGCTTGCGGCAGGAGCTGGATGCCACCAACGCCAAGCGCGATCTGGTCAGCGCCGAGGTGCGCCGTGAAACACAGACCACCGACCTCGGCGGCGGCTTGCGGCATGTGTCGCAGCAGGATGCCAGTGTGGGCGATGCCAGTGTGGGCGATGCCAGTTCAGAACAGGGATTCGTCAACGGCAGCATCAAGCTGTTGGATAACCGCCTTACCCTGCGTGCCGAACACGACCTGACCTTGAGCGGTTCGAACGGCCTCAATGACTTTCCCGCGCGCAGTCTCATCGGCGCGGACTACGCGCTGACCCGCGATGTCTCTGTGTTTGCCGATCATGAGCACGCCGACGGCAGCACGCAGAGCGCCGACATGACTCGCATCGG
>JANMXI010000322.1:0-12028 GCA_031394735.1 Pseudomonadota bacterium
GACGCTCTCCACGACACGGGCGGCGCGTAAGGTGTCGTCGGCGCCCGCGGCCAGCGATACCGCATCGCCGTGCGGGAAATTGCGCGGCCGCACCAGCGTAAGATCGCTCAACGCCATGTTCTTCATGGCACGCGCCACCGAGCCGATATTGCCCGGATGGCTGGGGTCGATCAGGACAACGCGAACGAGGCTGGTCATGCTCTGGTATTCTACTGCGACCTTATGCATCCACTGCTCAATATCGGCATCAAAGCCGCCCGCCGCGCCGGGGATCTCATCGTCAAAAGTCTGTCACGCCTGGATTCGTTGAAAATCGACACCAAGGGCCGCAACGACTTCGTCACCGACATCGACCGCAAGGCAGAAGAGGACATAATCACCACGGTACGCCGCGGCTATCCGGACCACGCGTTTCTGGCGGAAGAAAGCGGCCGCAGCGGCGATTCGGAGTATGTCTGGATCATCGATCCGCTCGATGGCACCACCAATTTTCTGCACGGCTTTCCGACCTTCGCCGTGTCGATCGCGGTGCAGTTCCGCGGGCGGCTCGAACATGCGGTCATCTACGATCCGTCACGTCAGGAGATGTTCACCGCCTCACGCGGCGACGGCGCGCAGCTCGAGGGGCGAAAAATCCGTGTCAGCCAGCAACGCGGGCTGGAAGGCGCCCTCATCGGCACCGGCTTTCCCTACAAGATTCACGGCGAGCATGTGGATACCTACTTGAGCGTCCTGAAGTCGGTCATGGCGGTGGCGGCCGGTGTGCGCCGACCCGGCGCGGCCTCACTCGACCTCGCCTATGTGGCCGCGGGGCGCCTGGATGGATTTTGGGAATTTGGTCTTGCACCCTGGGATACCGCCGCCGGCACGCTGTTGATCCAGGAAGCCGGCGGACGCGTGGGCAAGCCCAATGGCGAAGAATACGAGCTCGGCGCCAACGTGGTTGCCGGCAACCCCAAGGTCTATGAGAATTTACTGGATGTGATGCGGCCGATCCTGCCGCCCGATTTACAGACTTAGAGCGACCAACGTAGGAGACGCAACACGATGAGCATTCTTCGCACCAAACCGATCGGCGGCGAACAACCCAGCGGCTTGAAGCGCGCGCTCGGCCCCGGCGCTCTCATTGCGTTGGGGATAGGCGCCATCATCGGCACCGGCATTTTCGTGCTCACCGGCGTGGCCGCTGCGGAGCATGCCGGCCCTGCGCTGGTTCTGGCGTTCATCTTTGCCGGCATCGCCTGCGCGCTAGCCGCATTGTGCTACGCGGAATTCGCCGCCATGATTCCCGTCTCGGGCAGCGCCTACTCCTACGCGTATGCGACCTTGGGTGAAGGCGTCGCCTGGTTCGTCGGCTGGCTGCTGGTGCTGGAATACCTCTTCGCCGCCTCGACAGTCTCAGTCGGCTGGTCCGGCTACATCGTGAGTTTGTTGAACCAGATCGGCTGGCACATCCCCACCGTCATCAGCACCGCGCCGTTCGCGCCCGGCCCGCATCCCGGAGAGATCGTCACCACCGGTGCCATCATCAACCTGCCTGCGGTGTTGATCGTGGGCCTCGTCACCGCGCTGTGCTACACGGGCATCAAGCAGTCGGCCAATTTCAACACCATCGTGGTCATGATCAAGGTCGTGGTCATCGTGCTGTTCATCGGCTTTGGCGCCACGCTGATTGATACCGCCAACTGGCACCCGTTCATTCCGCCCAATGAAGCGCCGGGCCGCTTCGGCTGGGACGGCATTTTCCGCGCCGCCTCGATCATCTTCTTCGCCTACATCGGATTCGATGCAGTGTCGACCGCAGCGCAGGAAGCCAAGAATCCACAGCGCGACATGCCCATCGGCATTCTGGGCAGCCTCGTCATCTGCACGGTGCTGTACATCGCTGTCTCCGCCGTGTTGACGGGCATGGTGCATTTCAGCGAACTGAATGTGCCCGCACCGGTGGCCTACGCGCTGGACAAATATCCGCAGGTGAGTTGGCTGGGGATCCTGATCAAGCTCGGCGCCATCGCCGGCATGACGTCGGTCATCCTGGTGATGATCCTGGGTCAACCGCGAATTTTTTATTCCATGTCCAAGGACGGCCTGCTGCCGCCGGCGTTTGCCAGCGTGCACCCAAAGTTTCAGACCCCGGGCTTCGCAACGCTGGTGACCGGCGTGGTGGCCGCCATCATGGGCGGCTTGCTGCCGGTGACGATCCTGGGTGAGCTGGTCTCCTTCGGTACGCTCACGGCGTTCATGGTGGTGTGCATCGGCGTGCTGGTGCTGCGGTATACGCGCCCGGACTTGAAGCGTCCGTTCCGGGTGCCGGCGGCGAAGTTCGTCTGTACCGGCGGGGCGCTGGCCTGCGGATTCCTGGTCATCCAACTCTCCGGCAATGCCTGGATGCTGGCCATCATCTGGACCTCACTGGGCTTCCTCATCTACGGTCTGTACGGGTATCGCAACAGCAAGCTCAACAAAGCGACCCGCGCGTAGCGCGGTTCGCCGTCAGGCGCTGCGGTTCTTGCGCAGCTGAATGTTGAGCATTTCCACGGCGAAGGAAAACGCCATGGCGGCATACAGATAGGTCTTGTCGACGTCGATTTCCAGCGACTCGGCCACGAGCACCGCGCCGACCAGCACCAGAAAGGCGAGCGCCAGAATCTTGATGGTGGGGTGGCGGTCGATGAATTCGTTCACGGCGCCCGACACCACCATCATCACACCGACCGAGACGACGATGGCGGCGACCATGACCTCGATGTGCTGCGCAAGACCGATGGCCGTGAACACCGAATCCAGCGAGAACACGATATCGATGATGCCGATCTGCAGGATGATCAGCCAGAGCTGATCCTTGAGGTTGGCTTTGCGAGACTCATGCGCCGGCTTGATGGTTTCCTTGATCTCGGTCGAACTCTTGATGAGCAGAAATGCGCCACCGGCAAACAACACGAGGTCGCGCCCGGAGATGCCTTGTGAAAAGACGTGAAACAGCGGCTCGCGCAACGTTGCCAGCCAGCTGATCGAGAACAGCAATCCCAGCCGCGTGATCATGGCAAAGCCCAAGCCCAGCAGGCGCGCACGCTTCTGCTGTGCCGCCGGGAGACGGCTGACCAGGATGGCCAGGAAGATGATGTTGTCGATGCCCAGCACGATCTCGAGAATCGCGAGCGTGACGAAGGACAACCAGACTTGCGGATCGCTCAACAGCTCCATCGAGCCACCTTATCGGTCAAGGGGGATTCGGGCAAGCCCGCGAGCGGCCGCGCCGCAGCCGCGGCATAGGAGGACCAAGGCTGGAAATAGGGGCCGCCGCTCAGGGCAGACCGTCGACTTCCTCGGGCTTGGTCAGTTTGCGCTCGAGCAGATCTTCGGTTTGCAGACCCATGTCCAGTGCCAGCGCCGCCGATACGTAGATCGAGGAGTACGTGCCGGCGAGGATGCCGATCACCAGGGCGGCGGAAAAGCCGTGCAGTGTTTCGCCGCCGAAAATCAACAACGCGACCACCACCAGCAACGTCACGAGCTTGGTCATCAAGGTTCGCGACAGCGTCTGGTTGATGGATTCGTCGATGACCTGCGCGATGCTGAGCTTGCGCGCCGAGCGTGCGCGTTCGCGCAGCCGGTCGAACACGATGACCGTGTCGTTGAGCGAGTAGCCGATGACTGCGAGGATGGCGGAGATCGCCGTGAGGTCGAAGGTCATCTGGGTGATCGCAAAGAAGCCCAGCACGCAGATGGGGTCATGCAACACGGCGATGATGGCGCCGAAGGCGAGCTTCGGGGTGAAGCGCAGCAGCACATACAGCAAAATCAGCACCAAGGTGGCGACCAGCGCCCAACTGCCCTTCACGAAAAGTTCCTGGCCCACCTGCGGACCGACGACCTCGGTGCGCTGCAGTTTCACGCTCGGGTCAACCGCATGAAAGCTGTCGAAGATACGCGCACCGATCTGTTCGCCCTTGACGTTCGGATCCGGCGGCAGCCGCACCAGAATGTCGCGCGAACTGCCGAAGGCCTGCACCTGCGCGCCCTCGACACCGGCTTTTGCCAACGACGCGCGCAGCGTGTCGATGTTCGGCGCCTGCGAAAAGCTCGTCTCCACCACTACGCCGCCGGTAAAGTCGACTCCCAGATTCAGGCCGTGAATAAAGACCAGCAGCAGCGAACCCACGATCAGCACGCCCGACAGGGCGTACCAGATCTTGCGGGTCTGCATGAAGGGGAAGCGTGTGACCTTGTGAAAAAATTCCATTGCCGTCGCTCCTAGATCGACAGGCGTTCAATCTTTCGATTGCCGCCGTAGACGAGTTGAACCAGGGCGCGGCTGCCCATCAGTGAAGTGAACATCGAAGTCGCGATGCCCAGCACCAGCACGACGGCGAAACCGCGCACTGCGCCCGCACCGAACAACCACAGCACGACACCGGCGATCAACGCGGTGACGTTGGAGTCCGCGATGGCCGAGAACGCGCGGTCGAAACCAGCGGTGATGGCGGCGCGCGGACTGACCCCGTTGCGCACTTCCTCGCGGATGCGCTCGTAGATCAGGATGTTCGCGTCGACGGCCATGCCCACGGTGAGCACCACTGCCGCGATGCCCGGCAAGGTCAAGGCGGCACCCACCAGCGACAACAGCGCCACCAGCAGGATCACGTTGGCGAGCAACACCACATCGGCGATGAGACCGAATGCTTTGTAATAGATGGCCATGAACAGGAACGCCGCCAACATGCCGAACACCATGGCATGCACGCCCTTATCGATGTTGTCCTGACCGAGGCTGGGGCCGATGGCCCGCTCTTCGACGGGATACAGGGGAGCTGCCAAACCGCCGGCACGCAGCAGCAGCGCCAGTTCGCGGCCTTCGATCGGGTTCACGCCGGTGATCTGAAAGTTGTTGCTGAAGACACCGCGGATGGTGGCGCGGTTGATGACCTCTTCGCTGGTCTTGTCGACGTCGACACCGTCGGCATTTTTCTCGCGTGAGCGTTCGATGAACACCACCGCCATCAAATGGCCAATGTTTTCCTGGGTGTTCTTGAGCATTTTCGACGCACCGCGACTGTCCAGGCCGACCGAGACGGCCGCGCCGTCCTGCGTGTTGGGCTGGAAGGAGGCGTCGGTGAGTTGATCGCCGGTGACCACCACGTCCCGTTTGAGCAGCACGGGCTGCTTCTCACGCGTGTAGTACAACTTCGAACCGATGGGCACTCGCCCGGTGCTCGCCGCTTCGAGCGGGTTACCGGTCTCATCGACCATGCGAAATTCCAACGTCGCAGTCTTGCCGAGGATTTTCTTCACCTCGGCCGAGTTCTGCAGGCCGGGCAATTGAATGGCGATGCGATCCACGCCCTGCCGCGCCACCTGCGGTTCGGACACGGCCAGTTCAGGGCTGTTGAGTCGATTGCGCAGGATGACGATGTTCTGCTGGACCGCGTAATCCTGCCGGTCCTTGATCTGCTGCAGATTCAACTGCACTTCGATCGCGGATGACCCGTTGACCTGCGTGTCGTTGAAGGTCAGTGAACGATTGTCGGCGGCGATCGCCGCCTTGCCCTTGGCAAAACTGTCGGCATCGCGGAACAACACGCGCACGCGATTGCCGGGGTAATCGACCAGCACGTCCTGGTAACCGATGCGCGCGTTGCGTAGCGAGGCGCGAAAATCTTGTTCGTAACGATCCAGCTGCTGACGCACCGCGCCCTGCACATCGACCTGATAGACGAGGTACACGCCGCCGCGCAGATCCAGACCCAGTTTCAGCGGGCTCAAACCCAAACTGCGCATCCATTCCGGCACACGCGAGGCCTGTGTCAGCGCTGTCGTGAATTGGGTCGGCAACCCGTCGTTGATGACATCGCGAGCTTTGAGCTGGTCCTGCTTGCTGTCAAAGCGCAAGGTCAGACGGCCTTGATCCAGGAACACCCCGCTCGGAACGATGCCTTTGTCCTTGAGCAAGGTCTCGACCTTGGTGCGGTCGTTCGCACTAACCAGGGCGCGATCCTTCGCCAGCTGCAATGCATCGCTTTCGCCGAACAGATTCGGCAGCGAGAGCAGAATGGAGATCAGCAGTACAAACGCAACGAGCAGGATTTTCCAGCGCGGATACGAACTCATGCGCTCTTGACCGTGCCCTTGGGCAACACCTGCGCGATCTGGAATTTCTGCAGCTTGATGTTGACGTTGGAGGCGATTTCCAAGGTTATGAACTGCTCACCGACCTCGACCACCTTGCCCAGAATGCCGCCCGTCGTGGCGACTTCGTCACCGCTGGCGACCTTGGAGAGCATTTCGCGCTGTTCCTTGGCACGTTTGTTCTGCGGGCGGATCAGCAAAAAGTAGAACACCACCAGCAACAGGACCGGCAGCATCAGTGCACTGAGCATGCTCTGCGTACCACCGCTTGCGCCCGCGGCCTGCGCGTACGCCGAATTTATGAAGAAATCCATAGAGTTACACCTGGTATTGCGCACCACGGCGCATCTTAAGGGCGCGTATTATACCCACGCCGTGGACGGAATTACTGCGCCTCTTCGGCTCCCACCCCGAGGTGGGCATAAAAATCCCGTGAATACTCCTCCAACCGCTGCGCCTCAATCGCCGCGCGAAGCTCACGCATCAGCCGCTGATAGAAGAACAGATTGTGAATGGTATTGAGTCGCGAACCGAGGATTTCGCCGCATTTATCCAGGTGGCGCAGATAGGCGCGGCTGTAATGGCGGCAGGTATAGCAGCCGCAATCCGCCTCGACCGGGCGGGTGTCGAGCTGATGTGCAGCGTTACGGATATTCAGGGGACCGGCGCGCGTGAACAGGTGGCCGTTACGCGCATGCCGGGTCGGCATCACGCAATCGAACAGGTCGACACCACGGCGCACCGCTTCCAGGATGTCCTGCGGACGGCCGACGCCCATGAGATAGCGCGGCTTCGCAGCCGGCATGTGCGGGAGCAGATGTTCCATCACCTCGTTGCGCGCTTCCTCCGGTTCCCCTACCGCCAGGCCGCCGACCGCCAAGCCCGCAAAGCCGATTGTTTCGAGGGCTTCGAGCGAGGCAAGCCGCAGGTTCGCGTGCGTGCCGCCCTGTACGATGCCGAACAGATCGCCGGGCGCAGCTTCCGCGTAATAGGCATCGAAGCCGCGGCGCGCCCAGCGCATCGACAGCTCCATCGATTCGCGCGCGACGGACTCGGATGTCGGGTACGGCGTACATTCATCGAAACTCATCGCAATGTCGGAGCGCAGGACGCGTTGGATGCGCATCGACTCCTCGGGCGATAAAAACACCTCGGCGCCATCCACGGGGGAGCGGAAGCGCACACCCTCTTCGGTGATCTTGCGCATCTTCGCAAGACTGAATACCTGGAATCCACCGGAGTCCGTGAGGATGGGACCCGCCCAATGCATGAATCGATGCAAGCCGCCGTGGGCCTCGATGACCGCAAGGCCAGGGCGCAAAAACAAGTGAAAGGTATTGCCGAGAACAATCTGCGCGCCCAGATCGGTGAGCTCTTCGGCGGTCATCGCCTTCACGGTGCCGTACGTCCCGACCGGCATGAAAGCCGGCGTTTCGACCACGCCGCGCGCGAAGCTCACGCGGCCGCGGCGGGCCGCAGAATCGGAGGAAATCAATTCGAACTGCATCGCGAATTGCATGGCGTTCACGGCGTCAGAAACATCGCGTCACCGTAGCTGAAAAACCGGTACTCGGCACCGATGGCGTGTTGATAGGCACGCAGCAGATTCTCACGCCCCACCAGCGCGGCGCACAGCATCATCAGCGTCGACCCGGGCAGGTGAAAATTGGTGATCAGCGCATCGACGCTGCGAAATTGATAGCCCGGACGAATGAACAGCCGCGTATCGCCCTGTTGTGCGACCAACGCGCCGGTCGCGCTGGCGCTTTCCAGGCTGCGCACGGCGGTGGTGCCCACAGCAATGACGCGACCGCCCGCGGCCCGCGTCGCTTGGACGGCAGTGACTGTTTCCGCCGGCACCCGGTAATACTCGCGATGCATGCGATGCGCATCCAGATCTTGTTCGCGCACGGGCGCGAAAGTCCCCGCGCCCACGTGCAGCGTGACGAAGGCGCTCGCCACACCGCGCGCCGCCAATGCTGCCAAAAGCTCAGGGTCGAAATGCAATCCGGCAGTGGGGGCCGCGACCGCACCGCGCTCGTTCGCATAGACGGTTTGATAGCGATGCAGATCAGCAGTCGTTGGCTCGCGCGTGATATACGGCGGCAGCGGAATCCGACCGTGGGCTTCGAAGAAATCGAAAACCGGCGATGAGAACTCCAGCAGGAACAAATCCTCGTCGCGCTCGATCAGTCGCGCGCTGTTCCCGCCCGGCAACAGCACCACGCCAGCGGGCCGCACGGCCTTGCTGGCGCGCAGATGCACCCAAGCACGCATCGAGTCGACCACGCGTTCGAGCAGGACCTCGACGCGCCCGCCACTGGACTTGGTACCGAAAACTCTCGCGGGGACCACACGCGTATCGTTGAAGACCAACAGATCGCCGAGTTGCAGAAGGCTCACCAGATCAGTGAATTGGCGGTCTTCGAAACGCCCCGTCGGTCCGTCCAGACACAGCAACCGGCTGGCGGAGCGCCGCTCCGCCGGTGTCTGGGCGATGAGGCGCTTGGGAAGGTCGAACTCGAAATCGGCGCGTTGCATGGCGGCGCGCATGGTAGCAGCAAGGCCGGCCCACATTTTCGACGCGCTGTTTTTCTTCCAATCGACTATAATGCGCGCCCGGCGATTCCAGCGCCGGGCTTAGACTTATCGCATTGCCGATGTGGCGGAACTGGTAGACGCAGCGGACTCAAAATCCGCCGATCGCAAGGTCGTGTGGGTTCGATTCCCTCCATCGGCACCAAAGCTTAGTCTGAACACCTCCAACCAAATCCAATGACGGCTGATAAAGTAGCGAAATCACCTGCTTTTTCAGTCTATTTTCGGTTACCCATGACAAGGCGCGTCTATTGACATGACGACCGGCGGTGGGTAAACAATCGGGGTAACAGGGTTCTTCGAAACAGGTGTTACCCCATGTTGAGCGAAACTGCGATCCGGGCCGCCAGACCGCGTGAGAAGCCCTACAAGCTGTCCGATGAGCGCGGGCTATATCTGCTGATCAATCCGACCGGATCGCGCTGGTGGCGCTTCAAGTACGCGCGCTTCGGCAAAGAACGCGGACTGTCGTTCGGCGTCTATCCGGATGTGTCGCTGGCGCTCGCGCGCAAGCGGCGCGACGAAGCGCGCACGATGATCGCCGAAGGCATCGACCCGAGCCAACAGCGCAAGGCCGAGAAGCTCACCAACTCCAACACCTTCCGCGCGGTCGCCGAGGAATGGCTCACCCTGCAAAAAGATAAATTCCATCCACGCACGTTCAACAAAGCCAAGTGGATGCTCAAGAGCTTCGTCTATCCACGTCTGGGTGATACACCGGTCGCGAAGATCACTGCGCCGGAGCTGCTGTCCGTGCTTCGTAAGATCGAGGGTCGAGGCACGCATGAGACTGCCCACCGAACCAAGCAGCGCTGCGGTCAGATCTTTCGCTACGCGATTGCCACCGGTCGGGCCGAACAGGATGTCTCCGTCCACCTGAGAGGCGCACTGAAGCCGGTCGTCACCAAGAATCGCGCCGCAGTTACCGACCCCGCAGCAGTCGGCCAGTTGCTCCGCGCCATCGACGGCTACGCCGGCGGCGCCGCCGCCAAGTACGCGTTGCAACTCGCGCCGTTGACCTTCGTACGGCCCGGGGAACTGCGCCTGGCGCGCTGGAGCGAATTCGACCTCGAGAATGCCGAATGGCGGATCCCTGCCGAGCGCATGAAGATGGGCGAGTTGCACATCGTTCCACTCTCGCGCCAGGCGGTGACTTTTATCAAAGAGCTGCACGCCATCGTGGGATCGGGTGAGTTCGTCTTTTCCTCGTTGCGCAGCGCCACGCGTCCGATGAGCGACAACACCGTGAACGCAGCGCTGCGCCGACTCGGATACGCCAAGGACGAGATGACCGGCCACGGATTCCGTGCGCTGGCGTCCACGCTTCTGAACGAGCAAGGTTGGCATCCGGATCTGATCGAACTGCAACTCGCCCACGCCGAGCGCAACAAGGTTCGAGCCGCCTACAATCGCGCTCAGCGACTTCCGGAGCGCCGGAAGATGATGCAGTCGTGGGCGGACTACCTCGATGCGCTGCGAGACGGGAAGGCCGGCAACGTGGTGAACATTCGCGCGGCTTGAGAGCGGCGAGTTTGTAAAAAGCGCTGGGTGACAGAGGGCTCAGAATGAGCGCCGCGCAGAGGCCTTCTGGTTGCGTTATACGCGATCATTTCGCGCCACTCTCGATCGATCTCTTCGCGTAAATTTAAAGGGGTCATCCGGACTTAGTGTGGGTGAAATTTGATCATTTTTCGATCAAAGCTTCGGCAGCATGCAGGTGAGGACCTTCAATCGCAGGTACTCTTCGTCGCGCAGTCCGTAGGCGCGACGTTGAAGCACGCGGATTTTATTGTTCAGGCCTTCGACGAATCCGAGAGAGACCTTGTTTTCGGGTTTGCAGTACGCCGCGATACCGTCCCAGTGTCGCTCGATCATGTCAGCGAAGTCCTCGTAGGGTTTCAGATGTTGCCATTTCAGTTGCGCGCGCCAGTTCTCGAAGAATTTTCTGGCCCAACCCTCGCGGTTGTAGTCCCACAGCTGGCCGAAGGACTCCTTGAGCAGGTACGCGGTATTGAGACGTTTGTTGGCCGCGAGCAGCAACTTCAGGTTCTTGCGGCCGCTGCCGGTGAGATTCTGCGGGTGGGCCAGCAACGTATATTTCTGACCCTTGATGAAGGTGCGCGGTTTGCCTTGAAGTCGACCGTACTCGCGTTTGCGGATGGTATCGAGCGCCTTGCCCAGGTGACGAAGGACATGAAACTTGTCGAACAAGATGGCAGCCTGCGGCGCGTTGTGACGGGTGGAGGTGTGAAAGGCTTTCCACATGTCCATCACCGCCAAGCGGACCTTTTTGGCCTTCTTTTCTCCGAGAAATTGATAAAACTTGTCCATGCTCGCTTCCGAGCGATCCTGACCGCCGAACCAGATCGGGCGATGACGGATCAGATCGCTGACCACGATACGGTAGGTGTGACCCTTGCGGATCGAGATCTCGTCGATGCCGATGGCGAGCGGACCTGGCGTGCCAGCACGCTTGAGTTGCGCGCGCATGTACTGCTTGTCCAGTTCCTTCACTGCGTCCCAGTCCAGGCGCAGTTCCTCCGCAATGTCCTTGATCGTGGCCGAGCGGCAGCGCCGTCCCACGTAATACGCAAAGCGTTGGGTATAGAACGGATTGTCGGCCAGGAATGCCAGCCGCTCGCGCTTCACCGCGCCACACTGACGGCACTGAACTCGACGAACCTCGATGTCGAGCAGAATGCGAAAGGGACCGCTGGACAAATCTCGCAGCTGGCGCCGCGTGCGGTCGTAAAAGCTGCGATGCATCGTCCCGCAAGTCCCACAGTACGTTTTTTTGCGCGCCGTGCGAGGGTAACGATCCGCATTTGCGGGTCGCCGAAGCGGCCGTGCATGATCGCTCCGGCACGAAAACCAGGGAATGAGTGCGCGTCAGCCACGAGGCGGCGCTTCGGTGTTTTTGGCATCGGCAAATCATGCCAGATTTATCCTCACCTGAAATATGCTTCAAACCCTATGAATATAGGTATCGTTGCGTGGTCGAAAACCCATTTTTACCCACACTTAAACCGGAAGAGCCATTTAAAGAAGCAGAGAACTCAAAAAGACCTGGAATTCCAGGCTAGAAATCCATAATCGTCTGTCAGCGTACAGTGACGTTTGGCACGCCGCCAGATGTGTTTTGCAGTCAGTCGCTTGCGAATTTTCGCGGCACGCGCGATTTTTTTTGGTGCTGCGATTTTCGCTCCTAACCCCTTGTGCAGACATGCTTCTCAAACGGCGCGCCCCGCGCCCTTTAATCTTGCTTGACTGTTTCGGGCCTCAACGTCAACTCGGCCCTTCCTCT